>JABFRM010000221.1 GCA_013141155.1 Methylococcaceae bacterium
ATTAACTACTTTAGGGGTTACAAAAAAAGCGGTACTCTTCCGTCTTACGCTGGTTCCCAAGCTCCTGCTTGGGAGCCAGCTCAAGATACACGTAAAACTCCCCCGACTCTTTCGGCACTTTTCTCAGCCAACCAACACCTTATTTCGGTAAAACAGCGGTATTTACAACTTTGGGCGTTACAAAAATCAGTAATTCTCTTTTGTCTTCTTGTTTATATTTTTTTGTAAATAAGAAACCGATCCCCGGCAAATCCGCTAAAAATGGGATCTTACTCATATCATTTTTTTGTTCACTTTCAAAAACCCCGCCTAACACCACCGTTTCGCCATCATTAACCGTGACGGTTGTATCCACTTCTCGCTTAGAAATCACGGGTCCGCCAAGCGTATTTTGTCCTTGCTGATCTTTGGTGATATTTAAATTCATAGTAATGCTGCCACTGGGGGTAATTTGAGGCGTAACATCCAGTTTCAAGACAGCATCTCTAAATATAGTGGTACTGGTAATACTGTTACCCGAAACTGACGTTGAAACATAAGGAATCTCGATGCCCTGCTTAATTACTGCTTTACAACGATCCGACGTCATGACCCGTGGGTTGGAAAGCACCTCACCTTGACCTGTATCTTGCAAAGCTTGTAGTTCAAGATTTAAAACATAATCTGCGCCTCTTGCTAAGGTCATGCCCAATGCACCGACTGGCGTACCCGATGCAAGCGCTGTTGCACCCAAATCTACCAGCGTATCCCTGACATTCATGCTGCCATCGACATTACTACTTGTCCCTCCACCTATAGGTTGACCTGCCTCCCGACCATTACCTCCACCAAGCCCAAAAGATTGACCACCACCACTAGATCCAGCTTTCGCCGCGCCGAATCTAACCCCCAGGGTTCTGGCAAAATTATCTTGGGCAATGGCAATTCGTGATTCAATCATCACCTGCCGTACGGGTTTATCCAATAACTCAATCAATTTTCTCACTTCGGCAATTTTTTCACCCGTATCCTTTACAATCAGTGTATTGGTACGACCATCAACAACCGCAGTACCTCGCATAGATAGTAACCGATAACTTTCCGACGGCTGGCTTTTATCATTTCCTGCTTGGCCACCCTGACTTAATATACCTTCTTTAGTTTTTTCAAGCTGACTGCCTTGGATCTGTTGATCGCCTCTGGCATCGCCCTGACCTTTTCTGGAAATATTACATCCGTCTAAGGCACCGGTCGATGTCCCCAAAATCAAACTTCTAAAATTTTCCGCTTTAGCATAGTTAACTTGAATATATTCGGTTTTCAAAATCTCCAACTGCTCAACCACTTTTTTGGCAGCCAACTCATCCTCTTCCATTTTATTAATATCCGCCGTCGGCGCCACCAAGATGACATCGCCATTGCGGCGCTTAGACAAGCCTTTGGATTTCAAAATCAAATCCAAGGCTTGATCCCAAGGCACATCATTCATTTGTAAAGTCACTTTACCCGTGACATTATCCGCAGCCACCACATTCAGCTTGGTAAAGTCCGCCAAGATTTGCAACACCGAACGTATCTCAATATCTTGAAAATTGAGCGATAATTTTTCACCGTTATACGCAAACTTTTCTTTTTCCTGTGCCACTTTTTCTTCTGCCGTCAGCGGTCTAAACTCTAGGGTTAAGAAGCCTTCCGCTTGAAACGAAGAGTATTCATAATTGCCATTCATTGGGCTGATCGTCACGACGGTATTGTCACCGCGCTGCTGCGTTTCAATCGCTTTAACCGGCGTCGCAAAATCCCCGACATCCAGGTTTTTAGCCAACGTGGGTGGCAGGGTGGTGTTCAAAAAATTCACCACGACTTTACCGCCGGTTTCTTTGGTGTCAATCACGGTATTTGGATTAGCCAGGCCGATGATAATACGGCCTTCGCCTTTATCGCCGCGTTTAAAGTCCAGGGTTGAAATGCCTTGTTTAGGCAGCAATCTGGAAATGGTCGGCGCAATGACTGGTGCCTGAGTGAGTTGTTGGCCGGTTGACGGCGCCATTTTCGCGGCTAATGTTAACAAGACTAAATTACCTTTGACTTCCGTCTGATACGGTACTGACTGCAACAGATTGACCACCAGCCGCGTTCTGCCTTGTGCTTCAATGATATTAATAGTGGAGGCTACGCCGGCATTAATGGCGACACTTTTTTTATTCATGCCATTGCTCAGATTGGTAAAGTCCAAAGCAATGCGCGCGGGGTTATCGGTTTGAAACACCTGCGGCATCACCGCATCGCCATCCATCTGCAATTGTATTTGCAACTTATCGCCGCTAAGCGTTACCGCATTAATGGCTTGCAACGCCAAAGCATCCGCCTGGGCCAGGGTGATTTGCATTAGCGCCAACATTAAGCCCATAGCTAATCGACCTAACAAAAGCAAGCCTTGCTGTTTTAATAAGTGCCTTTCTTGTTTAATACACATATATTTCATAACCTTAAAATCACTCAGCCAATACCAAAGGTAATTCTTGTTCTTGTTCGCGCCATGTTCCAGGCTTGTCGGGGACAATTTCCATCAGTTCTATCTTATCCTCAACAATACGCAGAATTTTGCCGTAATGTTCGCCCATATAATTGCCGACCTTGACCCGATGCACCGTACCCAAACCGCCGTCTTTGCCCGCCACGTCGGTAACATTTACTTTAATCAATCCCCACAACACCGAGTCGATGTTCATGGTGCCCACCATTCTTAAGGCATCCAAAGGGTAATGTTCCAAATCTTCTTTTTGATGCAAAGGATCAGGCTTCACCCCAGGCCCTCCCAACGAGTCCGTCAGATCATCCGGGGTATGTTCTGCAACTGCGGTGAACGGATCACGCAAATTGTCGCCATTAAACAAAAACGGCTCAACCACTTTAATCTCCGGTAACGGCTCTATCGCTGATTTTGGTCTGGCTTTAATTTCGGCAATGTATTTATTTAAATCCGAGAAATCGCCATCACTACAGCCCGCTAAACAAAAACTCAATCCAACGCCAACCAGCCCCCCTAAAATACGTCTAACCACCATAGTTAGCTTATCGTCGGTGATCATCATTTACCGCCTTTTCTGATTATTGGCTTACTGTCAGCCGCCCCATCACTTTTTTCATTGTACGTTTTAATAGTCGCATTCATTTGCAAACGCCTTTCTTCTACCTTGTCGGATTTAGCCGCACCGGGCTTAACTTCATTCGTTGCCAGCGGTGAAATAGTAACATCATGCACCGTCACCACCCTAGGCAAGGCCGCAAGACCGCTTACAAATGACCCTAACTGCGCATAGTGACCAATGACTTCAATATCAATCGGCAGCTCGGTATAAAATTCTTTATGCTCTTCTTGTTTAGGTTGAAACAATTTGAATTCCAAACCATTTGCCAAACCGGTTTGCGAAATATCAATCAGTAAACTGGCAACCTCCGCTTTGGTCGGCATTTGCTTAACCATTTCCCCCAATGAGGCTTCGATCTCTTTAAGCTGATCCAGATAGTCCTGCAAATTAATTGCTTTCTTTTGCTTTACATCGAAAGCTTGCTTTAAGTCTTGCTCTTTTTTTTCAAGCCCTTCCAGATCAGCTTTTTGCGGTAAGGTGTCGTAGTAAATGACCGCACCACCAACCAATAGACATACAACCCCAACCGTCGCTGCCTTTATCGGAAACGGCCAGCTTCCCGCCGCATTAAAATCCCAATTTATATCTGATAAATTCACGGCTTAGCCTCCGTTCCAGCTTTGCTATCCGGCGCACTCTGAGCCGCCAGCAGCGTAAAGTCACTCAACTGACCGGCGCCTTCCTGTTTTGGGTCTTGCTGGGACTTATCCTGACCTTTAATAACTGTCAACCTCGGCGTGCTTAACCAGCCTGAATTCTCAACCTCGCGCATAAACGCTGAAACACGCGCATTAGACTGTGCCTTACCATCCATCACCAGCTCTTTACCGGTTTGTTTAAATTGCGTCAGAAATACCCCATCCGGCGTTCTTTTAGCAATTTCATCAAATAAATGCACAATTTGCGGACGACTTTCCTGTAAATTCTGAATCAGATCAATTTTTACCAACAGCTTATTTTTTTTGTCTTCAATTTCTTTAATTTCCGTAATTTTTTTATCGACGGTATCAATTTCGGTTTGCAACAATTGATTACGCGCAGCCTGATAGCTTTTTAAACCCTCGACGTGCATGTGTACCGCGCCCATCAACGATAACATCAACACCGCACCCAACCCGATAGCCGTTAAAAAATCACGCTGTTGTTGTTGCCGCAGCTCTTCCCGCCACGGCAATAAATTAATTTTGACCATTAATCAAAACTCCTTAACGCCAAACCACACGCGACCATTAAGGCCGGTGCATCGTTGCTCAAACTTTGCGGTTTAATACGATTAGATAAGGCCATATTAATAAACGGATTGGCGACATACGCCTTAATGCCCAGCTCTTGTTCCACTAACTTCTCAAGCCCTGCAATAGAAGCACACCCCCCTGCCAGCATCACGCAACTGACATTACGATTGACACTTGACGACACAAAGAACTGCAAAGAACGCGCAATTTGCTGCACAATAGAACGCTTAAATGGCTCCAACACCTCGCTCTCATAACTATCCGGCAGGCCGCCATGACGCTTCGCCATGCCCGCTTCTTCATGCGATAAACCATAACGGCGCTGAATTTCTTCGGTTAATTGTTTGCCGCCAAAACTCTGTTCGCGGGTATAAACCGTACGGGAATTGTACAAAACATTTAAGGTCGCCATCGTCGCACCTATATCCGCGATAGCAATGGTTTGACCCTCACTGTTATCAGGCAATTGGTGCGCCAATAATGTGAAGGCATTTTCCATAGCGAAGGCTTCCACATCGACAATTTTGGCTTTTAATCCCGCCAAACTCAAGGCTTCCACCCGATCCTCGACATTTTCACGTCGCGATGCCGCCAGCAATACATCCATTATCTCAGGATTATTTTCATTAACCCCTTGCACTTCAAAATCCAAATTCACTTCATCCAGCGAAAACGGCACATACTGATCGGCTTCAACCAGAATTTGTTGCTCCATTTCATCATCAGTATAATTGGCGGGCATGGGAATAATTTTGGTCATCACCGATGACCCTGCAACCGCGACACAAGCGCCTTTCAGCTTAGTGCCCGATTGCTTAACCGCTTTTTTCAGCGCTTCGGCAATGATCTCGACGTTGGCGATATTCTTATCAACCACCGCATCTTGTGGCAAGGCCGCAACCGCATAACTCTCAACTTTATAGCGCGCGCCATCGCGGCTTAGCTCTAACAGCTTAATTGCGGCGGTACTAATATCAATCCCCAGCACTGCCGTTTGTTTTTTATTAAACCAATTCATGCACAGTACCTTACAAAAACCTGAAAATGATAATGTCCCATAGAATACTTTGCTCTTTACTTACGGTTAGTTAAGGAAAATGTTTAATGCCGCCGTTCATGTTAAAAGGAAGTATAGTAGTCTTTTAATATTTTTAAACCATAAACCCGCATTTTTATTTCACGCAAACGTTTATTAGCGGCTGTGGTTTAAAAAACCTGAGGAAATATGATGATTTAGCAAAAAATTAGCGTATCCAATTCATCTATTTAAGCGTAGTAGCTTATCTCTATTTATAACCGAGTCAAATTGAATTGGCGTGCAGAATTTAACAGTTGCAAGGCTTTTAGGCAACCCAATACCTTTAAATGACCAATATGGAAAGGGGGGGGATTGAATAAGCGCCATTATTTTATGACTGGATTGGGGAAGTCTGTGGCAATGTATCAAATTTATTGCCTGTCGCCATCCAATAAATGCTAAACTTAGTTTAGGTTAGTTCATTTAATTCAGGTCGCGGCCATGTACCAAATTAATATTCATGAAGCAAAAACGCATTTATCCAGACTGGTAGAAGAAGTTGCATTGGGCGAGGAAATTATTATCGCAAAAGCGGGCAAACCTATTGCCAAATTGATACCGCTTGAAAAAAACCAATCTAAGGCGCGTGTTCCGGGTGGGCTTAAAGGTCAGATTAGGATTGCCGATAATTTTGATGGCCCACTGCTGGAAAGCGAGCTGGCATTATGGAACGATGCGCCTATTTTTCCAGCCGAATAAATATTACTTGGAATAGCGCATGAAGTTTCTGCTGGATACGCATATTTTGCTTTGGTGGCTAAATGATGACGAAAAGCTATCTGAAGCTGCCCGTCAATTGATCAGCAATGCTGATAATGATATTTATATCAGCCACATTTCACTGTGGGAGATTCAAATAAAGACTATGGTCGGCAAGTTAAACGCCAATTTAACTGACATCCTGCAACAGCTCCCTGAAAACAGTTTTCAACAACTGCCTACCCATGCCAATCATATTTTGGCTTTAGCCTCACTGCCTGCCCATCATCATGATCCTTTTGATCGTATGCTGATTGCCCAAGCCATCAGCGAACCGCTGCACTTGATGACCCACGATAAACAGGTGGCACTTTACAGTGGTTCCATCATTTTAATTTAAAGATCCCAAGCTCGCCACCTCGCTCTCCCCCTCGATCCCCCTTTTTCAAAGGGGGAAGTTATTTTTGACGGAATCCTAAGCAATTGGATAAAACAGCAACAACGGATTGTCAGGAATAGGTTGAAATCCATAACGAAAATAAAAGTTTACTGCCAGTTCATCAAGTGCATCAACGAATAACCCCACAACACCCGCATCTTGATGAATACGTTGCGTTCTAAAAATAGCATCAACCAACAACAACTCACCCAACCCTTTTTTCTGAAAAAACAGATCGACAGCCAATCGCCCTAATCTCACACCAGGGATTCGCTGTGGTAGTTTTTTTTGATACACATCGGGCAAAAAACGCCGCTCAACTTCAGCAAGGGTCAACGCATAAAAACCACAAATGCACGTCGGATCATCATCTTGAATAGCCACAAAAGTTTTGGACAAGCCTTTATCTTGATGCTGTCTTGCCACCCGTTGCAACCAATTATTTAATCCGGTTTGCCCACAATCGAAAGCTTGCCGATTATGGTTGCCAGTTAAAGATAGAATCTGCATCACTGCTTTTGATATTTTGGTAACGACTCATTGCTGCTTGCAATTTAGCATTCGGCTTAGGTGGATTTTCAAGCAGATTAAGCATCCAGCCCCAATCGCGTACTGACAATCGAATCACTTGTTCACGCTCAATAACCGCCTGTGCTTCTTTAAGTGCTGACTGCACCAAAAATTGATTAATGGTAGCTCCGCTTAATTCGGCTGCTCTGCAAAGAGTTTCATAAACATCATGCGAAACACGCGCACCGATGCGATCTTGCTTGGCATTGATAGTTTCCATGCTAAGTTTCCTGTAACAAAATAAAGTCGTAATATAGCATAGTCGCCAAAATGACGCCACGCCAGCGCATTTAAATCACAAAAATACTTACCAACAACCCGCCGTGGTGGGTGTGGTTACGCCGGTATTGGTTATCGTCAAATTGCCGCAAGTGGCATCGGTCTTACCCGTAGCCAACTTTGCCGACAGCGTATAAGCGGTTGCCGTAGCTACCGTGATTTCTAAATCATAGTCCTTTTCAGCAACTGGCTTTGAAACTGGTGACCACGCCTGAAAAACGGTTGGCGCTCCAGTAGCAGCACCTCCAGGACCCGCCCCCAAATAACTGTTGTTATTCTGCATTTTCCACATTTCCATGGCATTCGCAAACGACACTAAAGCGGCTTTTGCCTCCGCCCGTTTGCCTTGCTTAATGTTTTCAAGATAACTCGGATAAGCCATTTTGACGAGAATGCCCATAATAGCGACCGCTATCAATAATTCAGTTAAGGTAAAGCCGCGTACGTTAGCCTTCATAATCATTCAACCTAGCATTGGTGTTAATACGCCTAACTTGGCGTTAGACATTTGATGTTAAAAAAATTTTAAATAATAGCGGAAAAGTTTGCCGCTCTTGGTAAGGGCGAATTGATTCACCCTTACCGAAATCATTTCTGAGCATATCCTAAAGGTAAGCGATGTGTATCCTACTCCACTACGCTGAAGCTGAAACCACGCTCACACGCCCTGAAGGTTTAATGGTTAACGTACGCTTTTCAGTGCTGCCCGTAACCGTAAATTCCATCGTAATATCCGAATTCGACACTACCCTGCCGTCGGGTCGATACTGGGCGATAAGCGCGCCCGCCAGCACCGCGCCAGAAGTCACGGTCATGGTAATACCACTGGCTGCGGTATACTTTTGTACGACTACGTTGGCATTGCCCACAACGCTATCCCAACTAGCGCTAGAATTAAACATAACCCCCGCAGTTCTCATTTGCTTAATGGATTCACTGCGCGCTATTTGCAGCGCCACGACCATATCATTTGCAGAAGCAGTCAGGCGATTACTGGCTATAGCGGTCTGAAAGCTGGGCATACCCACACCCATGGTAATGGCGATAATGCCGACCACCACCATTAATTCGATCAGGGTAAAGCCTTTACTGTGATTCATTTTTATTATGCTCATTGCGTAACCTTATTCTCAATTTTCAAGTGAAACCTGACTGACGGCACCAGAAGGTTGCAGCATTAACACCCGTTTCTCATTACTACCATTAACCGTAAACTCCATAACAATCGGCGCACCCGTCACCACCCGTCCATCGGAGCGATACCTAACGATAAGCTCACCTGCATTAGGAATGCCGGCATTGACTTTTAAAATAACGCCGCTGGCAGCGGTATAATTTTGTAACACTTGGTTTGGCGTACCGACCAAGACCGCATCCCAACTGCCGTCGGCATTAAAAACCACCCCGGCAAAATGAACCTGTTTAATAGATTCACTACGCGCCGTTTGCAATGCCAACACCATATCATTTGCCGACGCGTTTAACCGATTACTGGCAATGGCCGATTGTAAACTGGGCAGGCCAATACTTAAGGTGATGCCTACAATAGCGACGATGACCAATAACTCTATCAGCGTAAAACCCAATTTTCGGTGTCTTTTAATGGCGTTCATTAATATCTGTATTGTCTAATTTGACTGGCTTCCAAACGCTAGGTTGGAAATTAAACTTTACCTGCAAACTCCCTTGTTCCTGTTGCAAATAAGCCAATAACGCCGAAGCATCCAATATCATTATTGATTGTCCTGTAGTTCCGTTGTCGCTGCTAACCTTCTATCTTGTATTAATTCATTCGATAAGCTTACTGAGCTGGGTATTTTTTCCATAAGCGAAAATAATTCTTGCTTGGCTTGTAATTGTTGTTTTTCTTCCGAAAGCATTTTTTTTATGGCTTGCTATATAAACTGTTCCACATTGGCATGTTGTAAAACTTCTTGCCATAATTCATCAGGCACTTCAATCAGCGTTTGCATAGCATTGTCCTTGACAGTTGAATTTAAAATAATAGTCTACCGCCCAATTCTAAACAAAACACCGTAATAGTCCAGTAAAGTACATCCCTACACCTTTAAGTATAAATTTACTTTGGTGCATAAAAAACACCCTACTTCACTGCCATTAAGGTAAACCGTTGCTGCCGCCATCAATGCAACCGCAACGGCTTAACTAAAGGGCAAAGCTTAAATCCGGCATTCTGCACACTAAGCACAGCGTGGGCTTAGCGTACAGAATCCGGCATAAAGCGGTTTACGGAACAGTAGCACCGCCACCATTGGTAGTCGTGCCAGTCACTTCAGTGGGCGTCGTTACTTCTCTCCAACTGATTGGGCCACTTTCGCCTTTGAGTGGCACGGGAGTTGCCGTTGGTGTTGGAACTAACGTAGCTACTGGTGTTGGCGTAGCCCCTGGTGCTGGTGCTGGCGTCGGTGTTGGCACAAGCAGGTCGCAATTGGCACAATCCACCGCACTCCAGGGATCAACATGAATGGCAATAATCACGTCATTAAAGTCATTATCGCTGGTGTAACTGAAATCATTATTGGTTTTATTTTGACGATTAAGATCCTCAAACGCCAGCACCATGATTTGTTGTTCTGGATAAGCGAATAAAATAGTATGCGCTTCCATATTGTTGTTATTAGTAGGTTCTGGATTAAAGCGTTTGATGGTGCGGAATATCTTACCAGCATCCTTGAGATCAACTTGACCAGTATGCGTTCCAGCACCACCAACAACCTTTTGCCAACCATTGCCCACAATGGTAAAGCCAATCGCGTCACCCGCCACAAAATTCCCCAGGTCCACTGCTTGCCCTAATGACAAAACCCCGCTGGAAAAATTAGGGAAGATGATTTTATCAGCGATGGCTGTTTTAGCCACCGTCGCTAATTCCGCCTTGTTAAACTTAAAAAATCCCACTGAGTTTTCATAGCCAGCGCCTTCAGTCAAATAAGAAATTTTGACATTAGCTGACGCTTTCAAAAATAAATTTGCACCCGCATCATCCGTCAACATCGCCAACGCCGCTGGGTTATTACCAATCCCCGTGCCTTCAGGTAACCGAGAATTGATCAGTGTCAATAAGTTGCTGGGTATTGCCGCACTCATATTCGTCATGATAGTTGGCGCACCGGAGGTATGATTGTACCCAGCGCAGCCATTTAAGTAAGTCCAGCCACTACAACTAGCAGCAACCGGTACAGGTGTAGGTGTAGCCTTAACCACCGTTTTTTTAGCATAGGCGCTGTTTACATCCATGATTAACGCCAGGCCCATCAATAAAGCAGGCACTTGCTTACGGTTATTAGCCAGCGCAGCGCTAACCGCCAAGGCTATTGTTTTGGGTTGTACTCGGTACTGTGTTACTGTTTTCATGGTATTTACCTTGGGTTGTGTTAAAAAACTACGGGGAGTGTAATTATTCAGTTTCCCCACTTTGCCAAAGAGGAGATAAATACTTACACGGAGCTATATTTTGTTACTAATCACTTTTTTGCTTAATCTGATACTCGCTTAACAGTTAGCGGCTGCTGTTGCCAAAACTTGAATTTATTTTTTAAATACTTTTAAATAAAATTAGCTGCCGTTAAATAAAGCCTTGGGCTACGGCATAGCATCTAAACTGTAGGTCACGTTATTCGTCATATTGCGCCAGCGTATTACCCAATATGATCCATCCCTTCATGGCGCAATGTGGCGGGCTACCTGACATCCGTGACTCCGAAATGTCAGGGAACGCTATCGCGCACCCTGACCTACCTGACTGAATTGCATCAATTAAAATCATTCGAGCAATCAATTTCAAATTTAGATTCAACCGTACGCTTGGCTTGGGTTACCGCATCCTCCATGGTTACATTCAGGGTATACACTTCTATTTGGCAACGGGGATTAGGATTGGTTGGTGTCCACACCTGCCCAGCCACCCAGCCCCCTGCGTGATCCAATCTGCCACAGGCAAGTTGACTTTGCGATGCCGTTTGATCCGTTACTAACTTAGAATCCCGTGAGCCATCGGCTTTATAAAAACAGCGCGCTTCATCACCTGTTGCGCGAAGTGGCCCATTACCATCAGGATCTGAATAATTAGAAATACAATACAAGCCAACCACCCTGGCCGTGATGCCTGTTAATGCACTGGTATTAAGCAGATCATCTTCATTGATAGCATTACTACCGGTGCTGGGTCGGCAATGCCCAGCGCCCACATCGTCACGGTAGCGTAAGGGTTGCAGAATACCTTGCACTTGCAGCAAAGCGGTTTCAACCGTGGCAAAGGCTTTGACTTGTTGCCCGGTATTGCTGGCAATATTAATCTGCGCTTTGTTTTGGCGGATCATGCTGATACTCACCAGCGTTAACAACAACAACATCACCAGACTAAAAGCCAGCACGGCGCCGCGTTGTTTTTGTAGCGTAAATAGTTTCATGGTGAGGCTCACATTAATTGATTGCGCAGGGCAATAGTGGTGGTAAAAACCTTATACAATTGGTGCTTGTCGTCTGAGGGCGTCAACGGCGAGCCATCCAGTTTGTAAGCATCAGCAGTGTCGCGGATAAATGTTTCCTCACTTCTGACCACGACTGTCATCCTGACACTAACCACGTTTCTCCATCTTCCGGCTGGCACCTGCGCGGCTGAAACGTAATAGTTGGCCGCTTGATCAGGCGTCACGTCTGAATCTACGCCATAAGCGAGTACCAGCTTGACGACATTGCCGATAATTTCAACAGGGCCTGGCGTAGCAGCGGGTGTAAAATCAGTAGCACTGCCCTCAGTAGCACAGTTTTTAAGACATTGTGACGCACCAAGAAAAGGCCCCGCGGCAACCGCCGTAACCTTTTGTCTTTGTGCTTGACACATTAATTTATTGCCACTCAAATAAAAGTACACGTTTACAATGTGTACCTCCGATGCTGGATCACCCGCTGGATTTAGTGTGATAGGCACAACATCGGTTGGCTGCATTAAAATATTTTGCGTACAAGGAGAGCTGCCATTAGTCGCAATAAGGGGATCAGAACTTAAATCTTGATCATCCAATAATTGATAGCGGATGACAAACTCATCATTATTCGTTACAGCATCTCTCACGCCTTTAATATATTCACCCGATAACAAATCTATCGTAGAATCAAACTCATTACCCGCTGGGTTTAAAAACACACTATTATTAGTGCCACTGCTATCAGAGCGGCTTCTTAAGCGACCGGTATTACGCATTTCTTTTTGCAGAACTTCCTGCACATAACTGCTGTCATCCGACATGGCACTCAACCCGCGCTGCACCTTGTTGCTTTTCTGCATTTGCAAAAACAAGCTGCTGATACCGGCAATTAGCCCTAAACTGATCACCATGCTGAGCATTAACTCAACCAGGGTTAAACCGCGTTGCTGATTATTCATGGTGTGATTTCCAGTTGAAAGGTGTTGGTGGCACTTGTACCCAAACTCTTATTACGATTCCAACCAATGGTTATGCAGCGTCTTGTCGCAGGCCCCGTACAAACACCGCCGGTAACAGGACTGGCTTCAACCACAGCCGTTGCGGTGGTGCCAATTCTGCTGATCACATTGGCTTTCCATGCACAATAATCATACTGCGCCATCACCGTTGGTGTGCAGCCTGACAGGGTATTACAAGCATGAGTACTGGTACAGGATCCGGCACCTAAGGGAGTGGGAATCGTGGCACTTTGCCAAGGTGGTGAGGTAGTCGGCGTATTCGCCTTAATACGGTCACTCATTTCATAAGCCAGGGAAGCCGCTTGTGCGAAAAAAAACGCATCCTGGTTGTCTTTTAATGCTAAGGTTTGCAGGGAAGCCAAACCCAATAAGCCTATCGCCAGGATAATCGTCGATACCAGCACCTCGATCAACGTAAAGCCTTTGATCTTCTGAAAATCTACCCTCAACATGCTATATGCTCCAAAATCTGTAATAACCGTTTACTTGGGGCAAAGCTTAGTTGATATTTTTACGCTTACAAATGCTGTTTTTCAGGAACTGTGAAGCAGTGCTAAGAATTGTTATTAGGCAGGATAATTTTGTGACGTAGTTCACTGTAAAAATGCAAAAAATCTGCATTATGCGATTTTGGTTGCGCAGGGCTTGCGTTATCGGAATGGTTGCGTTTTATAGCATCCACCACAGTTGATACTGCCCAAACATTTACTTAAACGTGCCACTTTCTTGATCACAAACGGTTTAGGCTAATAAAAATGGTCATCAAAAAGCCACTATCCTTTATAATGCCAATCCAAACAGGGTGCTACGCCAATCCTTTAGCAGGGTAATGCAAAAATGCACTGCCCAATGGCTTTCCAGTGTGCTGCCTATTTCGACATGTAGCGTCTAAAACTTTTTTACACCAAAGCGTTAACCGACCGTAACTTAAGGACTTTTGTGGCTCAATCATCTCTGCGACGTAAAATTTTTAAAGGCTTTTTATGGCTGTGTTTATTAGTAATAGTGTCTGCCCTGGGAGCTGGATATTACTTCGTTAAGCCGATCATAGATAATTTGCCAGATGTACATACGCTGCAAAACGCGGAACATCAAATACCGCTAAAAATTTATAGCCATGACAAGCTTCTGATTGCCCGTTTTGGTGAAAAAAAACGGACGCTGATTAAGTTTGACGAGATTCCGCCGCAACTGATTAATGCCTTTCTGGCCGCTGAAGATGATCGCTTTTATGAACATCCAGGTGTTGATTATCAAGGATTGCTCCGCGCCGCCTTGCAATTGATTACCACCGGTAAAAAAAGCCAGGGTGGCAGCACTATTACCATGCAGGTGACCCGTAATTTTTTGTTAAGTTCTGAAAAAACCTTTACGCGTAAAATCAAAGAAATATTCTTAGCATTTAAAATTGAAGCCGCTTTTAGCAAACGTGAAATTCTTGAACTGTATCTTAATAAAATTTATTTTGGGCAGCATTCTTATGGCATCAATGCGGCGGCTGAAACCTATTTTGGCAAGCCACTGCATGATCTTAATCTTGCCGAGTTCGCCTTACTGGCTGGACTGCCTAAAGCCCCGTCACTGTACAACCCCACCACCGACCCTGACCGCGCCATGCAACGGCGTAATTATGTGTTAAAGCGAATGCTTGAGCTTAAGCATATTACAACCGAGGAATATGACAACGCCATGCAGACGGTTATTACACCGCCTAAATCGTTAGAGCCGGAAGATCCGATTGAACTGGAGGCGCCGTATATTGCCGAAATGGCACGGCAAACAGTGGTTGAAAAATATGGTGAAGAGGCTGCCTATAGCCAAGGCTTAACGGTTTACACCACGATTACCAAGCTTATGCAAACCAATGCCACCAAAGCATTACGGCTAACTTTACATCAGTATGACCAACGTCATGGTTACCGCATTCCGGCCAAACAAGCCAATTATTCGCAGGATTTAACGCAGTATCAGGCTATCGGTGATACTTATCCCGCGCAAATTAAGGCCTACAGCGCCAGTGCCATCACCGCAGTGACTCAAGACCAGGGAACGATCACCATTCCTTGGGACAATATAAAATGGGCTAGCCGCATTAAGTCTGCCTCTACCGCTGCCATCGCTAAAATTTTGAATATCAATGATATTATTCGGATTCGCAAACTGCCGAGCGGTAATTGGGCGTTGTGCCAGGTGCCGCTGGTTGAAGGGGCTTTTGTGGCGTTAAATCCCAAAACGGGGGCAATTATTGCCTTGGAAGGTGGATTTGATTTTTATAACAGCAAATACAATCGCGCCACGCAATCAAAGCGGCAACCTGGCTCTGGGTTTAAACCGATTATTTATACCACGGCACTTGAGAATGGCTTCACGCCATCCAGTATGGTGATGGATTCTCCCGTTGTGATTAACGACCCGACTTTAAAAAATGGCTGGCGACCTGAAAATTTTGGGCATCGGTTCTATGGCCCAACGTCGCTTAGAGATGGCTTAAAAAAATCCCGCAATATTGTTTCAGTTAAATTGTTAATGGCTACCGGCATTAAAAAAGCCGCCGCTACAGCGATGCGTTTCGGCTTTGATTCCGAAGATATTCCACGCTCTTATTCCATGGCCTTAGGCAGCGGACAGGCTTCGCCGTTACAAATGGCGCGCATGTATTCAGTGTTTGCCAATGATGGCGCTATCGTTAAGCCTTATTTTATCGAACGCATTGTGGCGCATGACGGTAAGGTATTATTTGAAGCCAAACCGAGCAAGCCAAAATATATCCTCACGCCTGCGGTCAGCTATATGATGAACTCTATGCTGCGCGATGTGGTGCAAAGCGGTACGGCAACCCGCGCGAAATCCTTAGGACGCAGTGATATAGCCGGCAAAACCGGCACCACCAATGATGGTAAGGATGTCTGGTTTAATGGCTATACCGATTCAATTGCTGCGACAGCGTGGTTAGGATTTGACAACCCCACCCCGCTCGGCAACAACGAAACGGGGGGAGATGCCGCACTGCCGATGTGGATGAGCTTTATGCGCGAGGCTTTAAAAGGCACACCACAAAAAGCGTTGGTCGTTCCTAAAGGTGGCCTGCCTAAGGGTACTTTTGAAAGCTTTAAACCAATCAAAACAGGGCAAGAACGCATTAAGACCAGCGGAAAAGAAGGCATTTGGGAGTTTTTTGATAGGCAATCCAATCCAGTGAAAGGCGCCCCTAAAACCGCAGACAAACCCAAACCCGCAAAAGAAATGAAACAAAAAATAGAGAATTTATTTTAAAGTAATTGATGTTACGCAGATTGGAAGTTGGGTTTTAACCCGACATAATATCTTGCCCGTGCGGTGCGTAAAGATGAAGACGTGCAAAGAATGGCGCGATATTGTGGTGAATCCGCTGCGGGCAAGCGTGCTTAAACGGGTTGGCGATTATTGCTTATGAGATGCCGTTTGGCTGGGCGAGTTACTGTCTGGCTTCAGCCAGACTTCCGACCAATCCGCGTAACATCAGTTAAAGTAAGCAATTTCATATCAGGGCGCCCCAATGTTTAGGCGTTTAGCTCCCCTCGCGCGCCATACCCTCTTTCCAAAGAGGGGGTATGTAAGGCAAACAAAGCCCTTTCTGCCCCTTTTGAAAATTAGGCAATAAATAGTTTTAGGTAAATTTTATCAGGATAAGGCGGGGAATAGAGTAGCGGTTTGCTGGCGCGAAACCGCACAATTCTTGCAAGCGAGGGTAATGGCTTATTTAGCGTATTTTTTACGGAATTTATCCACTCTACCAGCCGTGTCAACAACACGTTGTTTACCGGTATAAAACGGATGGCAAGAGGAACAAACCTCAATACCCAAGTCACGCTTTAACACGGAACCGGTCATGAAGGTATTACCGCAGCCACACGTAACAGTGATTTGTTTATATTCAGGATGAATTTCTGGTTTCATAGTGTCTTCACTTTGCCCGTAGATGAGCGTGTAATAATTATAGAACTGCGTATAATACGTGCTACTTAAAAAAACTGCAATACTTAGTTAAATCATGCGTATTATCTCCCTCAATACTAACGGCATTCGTTCCGCTGAACGTAAAGGCGTATTCCCCTGGTTAAGGCTGCAACAAGCTGATGTTGTTTGCATTCAGGAAACCAAAGCCCAAACCGAACAACTAGATCCGACCATTTTTTGGCCGCCAAATTATCATTGTTTTTATCACGATGCCGTTAAAAAAGGCTACAGTGGCGTCGCCATCTATTGTCGCAAAAAACCTGACCAGATTATCAAGGGTATCGGTTGGGACGATTTTGATCAGGAAGGACGGTTTATTGAAGCGCAATTTGGTAATTTAAGCGTTATTTCACTGTATTTGCCCTCCGGCTCCTCCGGCGACGAGCGCCAAGCCTTCAAATTTCAATTTTTAGAACGCTTTTTACCCTATTTACAAACACTGGCGCAAAACGGTCGCGACATTATTATCTGTGGCGACTGGAATATCGCCCATAAAGCCATCGACTTAAAAAACTGGCGCGGCAATGTTAAGAATTCTGGTTTTTTACCGGGAGAACGCGCATGGCTGGATCAATTATTCGCGGACAATCGTTGGATAGATGCGTTTCGATTGCTTAATCAGGGGGCAGAACAATACACTTGGTGGTCAAACCGAGGCCAAGCCTGGGCTAAAAACGTTGGCTGGCGTATTGATTATCAAATCATCAGTGCCTCATTAGCGGATAAAGTCAACGCTGTTGCAATTTATAAAGAGGAACGTTTTTCCGATCATGCACCGCTGATTATAGATTATACCTATCCATTTTGAAGCATTTGCCGCCACCCTCATTTTTCACTTAACACCACCACATCACTTTGCTCTCCACACTGTAACCGCTTAAGATGAAACGCGACTAACGCATCATTAGGGCGACTGGTCGCCAAGGTGGTAAAAGTGGTTAATGCCACGACCGAATCGACATTTAACCAGTTATAAGCATGTTCATAATCGCCATCCGGCTTCATGGGGGCTTGCTGGCTATTGACGCCTAATGGTTCATAAGCCAAAAGCGGCTGCATTTTACCTTTTAAAAGCAATCGCCCGATGGGTCTGCTCACAATATCGGCACAACCGTTTAAAGTTGCCTCCGCCACACAGACACCGGTACCGAAATAGCGATTAGCGCTCTCCAAACGCGATGCCGTATTAATTGGGTCGCCTAAGGCGCGGTAATCAAAAATAGTAGAGCCACCAAAGTTACCAACTAAGACCATGCCGGTATTGACCCCAATGCGGGTATCGCAAAACTCCAGGCCTTGTGCATGCAGTTCCGCCACATAGTTTTTAGCGTAAGCGTGCATTTCCAGGGCACACATAACGGCACGCTGGCGATGATCTGCTTGCTTGACTGGCGCCGAAAACATAATGACAATGCCATCCCCCACAATACGCGTTAAAGTGCCGTCATATCGAAAGGCAATGGCAATCATTTGGTCCAAATAGATATTTAAACGACTTGCCAAAGCGCTGGGCTCTATTTTTTCCATTAATTGCGTTGAATTGGCCAAGTCAGTCAAAATAAAACTGCACTCCAGCCGCTGCCCATTCAATTCTAATTGTTCAGGATGGGAGATCAGGTAATCAACCAAATTGGGTGATACATACCGTGAAAATACGCCATGTATCCAGCGCTGCCGCTGTTCGCTGCGGGTATGCCGGATAAAACTGCTCAACATGAAGATAACGATGACCATAAGGGTTGGCGTTAATCCATCCAACAATAACCCTTGTGACTTAAACAACAACCAAGAACCGCTCAACAAAATACTGAGCGCCGCCAAAGCAATGCTTGCCGACCTGACAATACCGGAATTAAGCGTTACGATGCCTACCAATAGTGAGGTAAGGAAAAGCATTAGCACCTCAAGGCTGATCGCCCAATTTGGACGAATCAAGAAATGTTGCGTCAACATTTGCTCTATCAGTTGCGCATGCACTTCCACCCCAGGAATAAGCCCACTCACCGGCGTAAAACGAATATCGGTCAAACCACGGCCAGAAGACCCAAGCAGCAAAATATTGTCTTTTAAGCTTTCAGCGGAAACATCGCCGTTCAGTATTTGCCAAGCAGGAATGGTACGTAGCGGATTCAACGGCGCATAATAAACCCACATTTCACCGTTAGCCGTAGTGGGGATTTTAAAATCTCCTGTCATAATGTGTTCAATGCCAATCCCGGTATCAGCCGTCGTTTTGACCAGGTAATTTTTCTGATGCAGGACTACACGCAATATTTCAAGAGAAAAGGCGGGGTACACTTTCTCTTGAATTTTAATAACCAGCGGCACTTTTCTCACCACGCCATCGACATCCGGCGTAAACATCAACGCACCATTACCAATAGCTGATTTTTCTAATAGCGGTAATGAATTTTTAGCACTGGTGAAGGAATGCACGAAAGCATCCGGCGTATCCCCTGAATAAATAAATCGAAACGGCTCAGCGGGCAAAACAGTTGTGTTAAAAGCAACTTCAGCAGAAAATCCCAGCACGGTGGGCTGCTTAGCGATTGCTGTTGCTAACTGCTGGTCATGGTCGGGCAATAACTTTAGTTGAGCGCTCACTTCAGGCGCAACTTGCCAGAGTTTTAGCATGGCTGCGGGCGAAGTGTTATCAGGCTCGGAAAAAATAAAGTCGATGCCGATAGCTTTTTGATTGTTTTTAAAGCAATTAAGCAAACTGGCGATACGGGTGCGCGGCCAAGGCCACTGTCCGATTCGTTGCAAACTCTCATCATCAATATCAATGACCCGTACCCCCACATCCTGAGATAGCCGAGGGTGCCACTGTTGATATTGATCAAATAAATAATAGCGAATAATCCTGATCGGCAGAGGTTCAGCGATATAAAAACTAATATTGGCTAAAATGATTGCCAAAAGAACGACCGTAGCCAGTGAAAATTGCGTAACCCGTAACATAAACTCTTCATACCTAAAGAACATAAAAAGCACAAATAGCATTGCAAAGAAAAAAACACCATAAACGCCAAGTCTTCTTTAATTTTCAACACTATTTTAACGGTATTTTTCAATAGCCATTGCAAAATATCTACCCGACACCCTCCCCCTCACGCTTCGCAAGCCTTTTCGGCATGGACAAACAGCAACACACTTCATCATTTTTTAGGTTAATGCGCAAACAGCACCACTTTTGTACAACTATCTTGCCGACCCATGCCTCTCGCCCGACCAACACGCATACTTATCAAGCAATTGATTTTAATTAATTAATTAAAATAACAGTCCTGTACAATAGCTAAAAAATATCTTCCTTAAAAATATTGTTCATGTTTTGTTAATATATACGTTGACGATACCTAACCAAGAGAGTATCTTTATTACCAACCCGACAGGCACGTAAGATTATGCTTACAACAGATTAATCGACGCAACGGTTGGCATACACAAACTAACATCGCGAGGATATATTATGCTTCATACAAATATTTCAGCTACGCACAAAACCTACCAGCTCAATGACACGCCTATTGATGTCAGTGGTGTATTTACCGCCGTTAAAACTGCTCTTGTACAGCCATTGATGGTTAATATCAGCGTTCCGAAATCACAAAAAGCTGACGAGGCTACGCTGTTTGATAGCCCTGAACACTTCAATATTATTCTCGCCAAAGACATTGCTAAGCATCGTAATGAACTGACCACACGCTTATCCGAAATCCCCTTAACGGCACTTTGGTTACTGAATAAATATGGACAAAAATGTTACATTGAAAATGACACCTTACTAGACAACGACACCCTCAATACCGATGAACAAATCACCGCATTAGCCGACCGCTACCATGCAGCGCAGACAAGCGCGCAACAACTCGGCTTTGACAGCCCACAATTTTTACAATCAAAACAGCAATTGTCCGAAGCATTGCAAAGCTTTCCCTATACTGCCGAACAATTAAAAGCCATATCAACGATTGTTAGCTATGCCTACTATTTAAATACCCATCAAGTGACAGGCAACGTCCAGGCTAAAACGGGAGTGCAAGCGGCTATTTTAAAAAGGATGCAGAAATTAGTGAACCTAAAGCAAGGCAAATTAGCCAATGAACTAAAGCAATTGGGATTGGGCAATGCCGTTAATCCGTTACTGGCTGACTTTCTATTGCCACCTGACACGGCACTTAACACTGCGCTATTACACTTAATAGGCACAGAAGAATGCTGGCTAAACGCTAGACAAAAACTTGCGCAAGCCAATAATCGCTTGGTTTTATATTTGGCAAATCAGTATAAAGGGGGGTTTTTAGACTTTAATGATTTGGTACAGGAAGGTCAAAGCGGCTTATTAAAAGCGGTAGATCGCTTTGATCACCTACGCGGCTTTAAATTTTCTACTTATGCCGTGTATTGGATCAGACAAGGTATCTCACGCTCACTCACCAGAAACGAAAGAGTGGTGCGCTTGCCCTTTGGGCAAATGGCCAATATCGGCAAGCTCTATCGAGCTAAAGATTTGTTTTATCTAAAAACTGGCCGTGAAATTTCCCTTGCCGAGCTGGCTGAACAAACAGAACTATCGGAAGCAGAAATAAACGTTTTGTTACGCATTAGCCAAACCGCAACGTCGCTCGATACACCGGTAGGGGATGATGATAATGGCATGACCTTATCAGATTTTATGGAGCAGCAAGTTTTTGACCAGCCGTTAAACAAAATTGCTGAACAAGAATTAACGCGAGCCATCAGCACGGCCATTAATAGTCTTTCTGAAAAAGAAGCCAAAGTAATTTGTTGTCGATTCGGCCTAAATTCCACAGATGAAATGACCCTGGAAGATATAGGCCATGAGCTTAACTTAACCCGTGAACGGGTTCGTCAAATACAAGTAAGCGCAATTAATAAATTAAAACAACACTTTGGTAAAGAACTACTTAGTTTTTTATGAACATACCCATCAGCACGCTTTACGCAAAGCGGCATTAAACAATAATACCGCTGCGTTTAAAAAGCGCAGACCAAATGGCCAAACTAAAATCTTAAAACTGGAGCGTTTTATGTACGGCAAAAAACAGAACAAACAGGCTCAAGATGCCGACGGCACTGACGCAAGAATGACCGCTATCGCCTGTTTTATAAAAAATAATTTCCAAAATTTGCAGGAACGTTATCAAGCGCTAACAGCACAGATAGGAACCAAAACAGCGTTGGGCTATTCTGGCGCAGCGCTCTTATTAGCTTGGGCTGCCAGTGGTATTTATATCATCGACGAAGGGAATCGTGGCGTCATTAAACGTTTTGGTGCTTACCAAGAAACGACCAGCCCTGGCCCTCACTGGCATTTGCCATTCCCTATTGAAAGCGCATCCGTGGTCAATGTTGCCAATCAACGTTTTATAGAAGTCGGTTATAGTTCGGCCAGTGAACGTGGCGCAGGGTCTATTCTCGGTGAATCACTGATGTTGACTGAAGATGAAAACATTGTTGATATAAAGTTGGCTGTGCAATATCAAATTAAAGATGCCAGAAACTATCTATTTAAGCTTGAAGACCAACTGGCTTCTTTAAAACAAGCCACCCAAAGCGCCGAACGCGCCGTGATTGGCAAAAGTCGCATGGATTATGTACTGACTGAAGGACGGAGTGCGATTGTTGCACAAATTCAGGAACAAATTCAGAAAATAATGGACAGTTATGATTCAGGCATTATCGTTACCAGTGTCAACTTGCAAGATGCACAGCCGCCTGAACAAGTGC
Organism: Methylococcaceae bacterium; assembly: GCA_013141155.1. Lineage (GTDB taxonomy): Bacteria > Pseudomonadota > Gammaproteobacteria > Methylococcales > Methylomonadaceae > SXIZ01. The sequence continues at coordinate 22,649 of JABFRM010000221.1, forward strand.
AGGCGGCTTTTGAAGATGCCATTAAAGCCAGGGAAGACAAACAGCGTCTGATCAATGAGGCAGAAGCCTACGCCAATGAAATTGTACCCAGTGCGCGCGGCGGTGCAGCAAGAAAAATTCAAGAAGCGCAAGCCTACAAAGAAAATGTCATTGCGACAGCAACCGGCGATATTAGTCGTTTTAATCAACTGTTCGACGAATATAAAAAATCACCGGCAGTTACGCGTAAGCGCTTATTAATTGAAACCATGGAATCCGTATTGGGCGATAGCAATGTAGTGCTGCTGGACAGCCCGCAAAGCAACAACATGATGTATCTGCCCATTGATAAAATGCTGGGGGAGCGCTCTAAAAACGTTGATAACACCGTATCAAACAGTAAGCCTGCAACCATTAACAATAAAGTCGATCAGATCGAACCTAAATTTAAACGTATTGAACGGGGGAGAAACTAATGTTGCTGCAATCTAAAACCAGTGCTTCGGTCGGCTTAGTGTTCTTACTGGGCTATCTTTCTATATTTACGGTTCAGGAGTCAGAAAAAGCCATTAAATTTAAATTAGGTGAAATTATTCGCACCGATTTTGAACCAGGCTTGCATTTTCAAGTCCCACTCATTAATAACATTAAGAAGTTTAATAACAAAATCTTAACCTTGGATTCTAAGCCTGAACGCTTTTTAACCTCCGAAAAGAAAAACGTGATTGTAGACTCTTACGTTAAGTGGCAAGTGGGTGATGTTAAACGCTATTACACGGCTGTAAGCGGTGATATGTTTCAAGCCAATTTACGCTTGGAGCAAATTATCAAAGATGTTATGCGTGGCGAATTCAGTAAGCGAACCATAAAAGATTTGATCGCAGAAGATCGGCTTGAAATGCGTACGCTATTAATTAAAAACGCCACACGCTTAGCAGATGAATTAGGCATTAAAATCGTCGACATTCGGATTAAACGCATTGATTTACCAAAAGAAGTCAGCACATCAGTGTTTAGGCGGATGGATGCCGAAAGAGATCGTGTGGCGAGGGAGTTTCGTTCGGAAGGTGCTGAAGCAGCAGAAAGAATCCGCGCCGATGCCGACAAACAACACTCCGTGCTGCTTTCTGAAGCTTACCGTGATGCAGAGAAAATACGCGGCGAAGGGGATGCTAAAGCCGCTGAAATATATGCCAGCGGCTACGATAAAGATCCTGAATTTTTTGCTTTGTATCGCAGCTTAAGTTCTTATAAAAAAACGTTTAAAGATAAAGATGACGTGATCATCTTAAATCCAAATTCAGAATATTTTAGGTACTTTGGTAAACAGTAATCGCAAAAAAGCGCATTACACCCATTAATTATACTCAACGTATGGAGAAGGTCATGAAAAAACACCTATACAACGCACTGCTTTTTTGCATTATCTTTGCGGGTATATCCTTAATTTTTAACCGTTTACAGCAAACGCCTGATCTCAATGACGCACTGCCGTATTCGGAATTTATCGAAAAGGTCAAAAACAACCAGATTAACCGCGTCGAAATCAGCGGCCAAAACATCCTGCTCAACACCACCGATGGGCAGCGTTTTGAAACCTTTAACCCTAACGACCCCCACTTGATCGACGACCTGCTGACCGCCAAGGTGGAAATCAAAACCATTGCGCCCCCCAAACGCTCAATGATGATGGACATTTTTATTTCCTGGTTCCCCATGCTGCTGATGGTGGTGGTCTGGATCATCTACATGCGCAGGGCGCAGCAAAATGGCGGTGCTGGCGGCAACAACTTTGGCAAAAGCAAGGCCAAAATGCTCACCGAAGATAAAATGACCGTTAAATTTAACGATGTCGCAGGCTGTGAAGAAGCCAAAGAAGAAGTCAAAGAAGTCGTTGATTTTTTGAGGGCGCCACAAAGGTTCACCAAATTGGGCGGAAAGATGCCACGCGGCATTTTGATGACCGGCCCCCCAGGCACCGGCAAGACCTTATTGGCCAGGGCCATAGCCGGTGAAGCCGGGGTTAAGTTTTTCAGCATCTCTGGTTCCGACTTTGTGGAAATGTTTGTGGGTGTCGGCGCCTCACGGGTGCGCGACATGTTTGTCCAAGCCAAAGAGCATGCCCCCTGCATCGTGTTTATTGACGAAATTGATGCGGTCGGACGGCAACGCGGCGGTGCGGGCATGGGCGGCGGCAACGACGAACGCGAACAAACCCTCAACCAATTGTTAGTTGAAATGGATGGTTTTGATGGCGACCAAGGCGTGATCATCATCGCCGCCACCAACCGTGCTGACGTGCTGGACAAAGCCCTGCTCAGGCCTGGGCGTTTTGACCGGCAAGTGACGGTGGGCTTGCCTGATGTCCGGGGCCGTGAGCAAATCCTCAATGTCCACATCAAAAAAGTCCCCGCCGCCGCCGACATCGTCCTGCACGACATTGCCCGAGGCACACCTGGATTTTCCGGTGCAGACTTGGCCAACGTCATTAACGAAGCCGCCTTGTTTGCCGCACGCGGTGACCAGGCCGAAGTCACCATGCGCGATCTGGAAAAGGCCAAAGACAAAATCTTAATGGGCGCAGAAAAACGCACCATGGTCATGTCCGAAGAGGACCGGTTACTGACCGCCTACCACGAAGCGGGGCATTGTATCGTCGGGCAAAAATCCGCGGAACATGATCCGGTTTACAAAGTCAGCATCATGCCGCGCGGCAGGGCCTTGGGCGTGACCATGTTCCTGCCGGAACGTGACCTCTACAGCGCCAGCAAACGCAAACTGGAAAGCCAAATAGCGGGATTGTTCGGCGGGCGCATTGCCGAACTGATGATATTTGGTGCCGACAGGGTCACCACCGGCGCCTCCAACGACATTGAACGCGCCACTGAATTGTCGCGCAACATGGTCACCCGCTGGGGCTTTTCGGAAAAACTCGGGCCATTGGTCTATGGCGAAGAAGGCGGACAACCCTTCATGGGGCAACCTGGCACCCAAGGCAGCGCAGTGTCGATCAATGTGTCGCACCTGATTGATGAAGAGATTCGTGCGCTGATTGACCGTAACTACCAACGGGCAGAAACCATCTTGACTGAAAATATTGACGTGCTGCACAACATGGCCAAAGCGTTGATGAAATGGGAAACCATTGACCGTTCGCAAATTGATGATTTGATGGCAGGCAGGGAACCTAAACCGTTGCCAGA
>JABFRM010000303.1 GCA_013141155.1 Methylococcaceae bacterium
AGATAAAATTCCCAAAAATGGGATGGATGATATTGCGGTGGATACCCATCATGCCCAACCCCGCCGCCACCGCAACAGGCTTGTGCGAGACGATCCAAATTTTGTCACCATCGGGAAATTCGCCCATTTCCATGGGAAAGCCCATCGCCGGATTCATGGCCCGAATGCCTTTATCTTCCAGCCGCCTAACCACCGCCCGCGCGATGTCATTCACTTGATCCCCGGTATGGTGAAATTCCAGGTTAGAAACTGAACGGGCTGGCGTTTTAATCGCTTCACGGTTCATTCGCACCACAAAACTGACCAAGGTTTTGGTATACGGAAAAGCACTTAAAATGGTTTCACGCTGGTTATCCAGCTCTGACCTGTGTATTTCAACAAAGCCGACATCATCCGCTCCTGCTTCCAATAGCATTTGTTTTAACCAAGCGGCATCCAGCGCTTTTGGTATAACGGGAGCAACCGGTAAAGCCGATTCAAGCCGCTTTTTTACGGTTGGGTGCTCTTCGAGTTTCATAGTGAACTCCTATTTGTATATACAAGTATATGGGTCATAAAAAGATCACTCAGGTGAACTTGCCTGATTGATCCGCTTGATGGCTTGATTAAAATGGGTTACGCTGTCTTGCCCCAAAAGTTGCTTAACCTGTTCTTGGGCATCCTGCCAAGCAGGAATGGCAGCTTCCAGAAGCGCACGGCCTGCTAAAGTAAGCTGGAACGGTGCGCCCGACCATCCAATTCCGGCACCACTTGCAACCATCCCCGCTGCTTCATACGCTCGACATTACGGCTCAGGGTAGAGACATCCAAATTCAAGATGTGGCACATATCCGCAGGTCGCGCTATACCCATTTTGGCCGTGGCAACCAAAATATTCATTTGGCTGACTTTCAGGTCTAAAGGCCGCAACGTAGTGTCATAGATATTAGTCACGACCCTATTCAGCATACGCAGGCGCACAGCGATACATTCGTTAGCGATTTGGTCAATTTGGTTATCAAAATGATTAGAATGCATACCCACCTCTTTTTTAATTGTATATGCAATCAAAAAATTTGCAAACAATTTCTAATGGGATCATCAAGTTTTCTGGGCAACGGCATACAACACATTGGCCTGCACGGCTTGTATCTGGGCGTTGCTGATAAATTCAGTATTAGCTTTTCGAACTAACGCCAATTCCTCCGGCTGCATCTGGTCAATAGTGCCGCGATAACCCGAACCCAACACCATCGTCCACCAATCTTTCGGTGAGGTAATGGGATGCGTTCCAGATTCGGAAACTACCGACGCTTCGGTTACGCCGCCTTCTGTTAACATTGCCATGAGCGTTGCCGGTTCGGTGATCCGATCCCATGTACTTAGCCCTTTATAGAGTTCTGGTTTAACCGCCCGCACAACATCCCAGAAAACCGAGTTGGCGGGTTCAAAGAAATCTTGCCCCCAAGTCGTGATCGCCAGCTTTCCACCAGGGCGTAAAACCCGCCACAGCTCACGGACAGCTGCTGGCATATCCGGTACGAAAAATATCCCGAACACACAAACTATCGCATCAAAACTGTTATCAGCAAAGCCGGTAGCCAGCATGTCGCCAAGTTGAAATTCAACATTAGTTAAACTTTGGCTGCTTGCCTTGCTGCGGGCTAGGCTCAGCAAATTTTCGGCCAGGTCAATGCCAATAACTTGCCCAGCAGCCCCCACTTGCTCAGCCGCAGGCAAGGCTGATGCGCCACTGCCGCAGCACACATCCAATACCACTGCGCCAGATTTGAGATCAAGCCGATCGACAGTGTTACGCCCGAAACGATCCCAAAAAGTATTGACCGGATGGTCAAAACAATCGGCAGCAGCGTTGTAGGTTGCTGCGGCTTTGGTTTGTGCTGTATTCAAATCTGTCATGTGATGACCTAGTGTTTTAAAATCATTTAAGGTTGCTTGCCCAAAACTGCCGCTTGATACCGTTCCAACAACTGCGGATTTTCAATAGACCCATGATGGTGAACTTGCTGCCAACGCCCGTCGATTTTTTTAAATATTCGGCTGGTGCGGATGGTAAGCGCAATCTCTTCACCGCCTAAACGAAAATAACCAAGTTCCCGGCCGACGGCGTAGAACATTTCCGCTGTTTCATGGAGGGTGTAATCATAATATTCAACATAGACTTTTGCTTGCCCCTTGAAAATGCGTTCATAAACTGGCTGAATTTCTCCCCAGCCGCGCTTAATGCCGCCAAAGGGATTGAATATCCTCTGACTGCGACCAGTTTGTTGCCATCATGTCCATGTTGCCAGTATTAAAGGCGCAATAAAACTGGACGAGTGCTTGATAGGGCATGGTCAGGTCACCCTTATTTTCTTGACCAGTAATGGCGGATTGTATGGGTTGCATTTCAATATTCTTGGGGTGGTTTTGTCACAAATGTTTCTACCAAACCTCGCCGAATGGGCGTGCCTCAACCTCAAATGACCACGCCGACGGCGGTTGTTGTGTGAGCCTTAGCACGTTATCAGCAACCGCATCTGGCTGGATAAAGTAATTATCCGGTTTGTCGGAAAACATTTTTCGAGTTGCAGGCGTGTCAACCACACCATCCAAAATAACCAGCGCGACATGGGTGCCAAAAGGCCAGAGGTGACGTGCCATTGACTCAGCCAGACTTTTTTGCGCTGCCTTTGCAGAGGCAAATGCCACTGCCCTCGCAGCACCCCGCCGAGATGCCGTGGCACCGATGAAAATGATGCTGCCGTGCTGACGTATTTTCATCGCCGGAATCACCTGCTTTGAAGCAAGCAATGCACCCAAGACATTGATCCGCCAACTGGCTTCAAAATCATCTATGCTAATTTCCTCGACATTGCCCCACACGCCAACGCCTGGGTTGTAAATCAGCACCTCTATTTTACCCAGTTCCTCACCGACCGCACCGAACGTAAGCGTTACGGCAGTGGCGTCGGTGATGTCGCAAGCGTATGCCCGTGCGTCGTCCAGTTGCTCTGCAAATTCTGTTATGAAATCCGTACTCCGCGCCAGCAAGGCAACACGGTAACCTTCGGAGGCAAAACGGTGCGCGAAGGCAGCACCGTTTCCAGGTCCTACACCCACAATCACACAAACGGGTTTATTTTTAATATTGGTCATAGCTGTTCACGCTTTCCAGTGTGGAGGGATGGTAAGTTCAAAATAGGGTAGTTGCTCGATGCGCTGCATAAATGCGGCAAGTTTCATCCCAATAAGATCGCCCGCCCCATGCTGCGGTTGTTTATCATGCAACCGTTTGACTAAGGCCAGCATGGGATAAAACGTGAAATCCGCAGCCGAAAGGTCATCAACAAAATAATCCCCAAGCAGCGCGTCTTCAAAGTAGCGCAGTTCATGACGTAGATCCTTAAGTGCTTGGGCAATCATCACCGGATCGCCACTATCGTCCGGGCGGAATAAGGTCTGCTCAAGCAGCCGACGTGCCACTGGATAGAGATAATTGTTCACCTCGGAGATCACCCGACGGACAGTTGCCCGATCGCGCGGGTTGTTGGGGAAAATCGGGCGGCCAGGATAACGTTCCTCAATATATTCGAGGATCACGGCAGACTCCCTGATCACCCAGCCCTCATCCACCAGAACCGGTACTTTGCCGCGTGGATTAATCGCCAAGAATTCGGCTTTTTTCAATTCGCCGTTCTGTAAGGACATCAGCTTGAGTTCATAGGGAAGTTGTTTATGTTCTAATGCCAGCCAGACCCGCCAAACGAACGGTGAGCCAGAACCATAATAAAAAGTGATGGTCATATTAATGCCCTCAGATTACGTTAAGCAAGGTTAGGGCAAGCGCCATTTGGCAACCCCAACCAATAACAAATACTACCGTCCGCAATAGCGGCACGGCAAAGGTATACAGCAACACATGAGCAAGCCGGACAAAGAAATACACCATGCAGGCACTCGCGGTAGTTGGTGTACTTATCCCAGTGATTTGTAACACCAAAACCAGCGGCGCAAATATCACCAGATTTTCTACCGCGTTTGAATGCGCCCGCATCAGCCGTTCCGCCCATTGTGCTTTGGGGCGGGTATCCGGCTGGGGATTCCACACCGCTTGCCAAATGCCATGTTCTTTCATGCGGTTGATGATGTACGGCCAAAAAAGCACGGAAGTCATCAGTACCGTCATGACCAGCCAGTAAAGTTCGATTGATAAGGGTTTGTTCATAATGCAGTTCCTCTTAAAATCAGATGGGTTAAAAACTACTTGTGACTTTACAAAAATCACTTGTAAAGTGAAAGCAACTTTAGCAGCTAAGGAACTATTTGAAAAGTACGCACAAATAAGGTATATAGTGTCATATTTGATACTAAAGGAGTTAATGCTATGCGGAAACAACGTCACCCAGGCTACACCAATTGCCCCGTTGAAGCGGCATTGGATTTGATTGGCGGCAAATGGAAGTCGATTATTTTGTTTCGGGTTCTGGAAGAAACGCGGCGTTTTAATGAACTGCGTAGGCTAATGCCAGGCTTGACGCAACGCATGTTGACCAATCAATTGCGGGAGTTGGAGCAGGATGGGTTGATTAGCCGTAAGGTTTATGCCGAAGTGCCACCTAAGGTGGAATATTCGATGACTGAATTTGGTAAAAGCTTGGAGCCAGTTTTGTTGACCTTAAAACAATGGGCAGAAGCACAGATGTTGCCGAGGATGGCTGACAATAAGGCACTGCAAATTATGCCAGTTATCCTCGCAGGGAACCCAAACATTACGACCTAAAAAACACAGGCAACACCCGAAAATCATACTGACTTTGAACCAGTTGCAATGGGTGATAAGTAAGTATTTACAGCCCCAGTTCATTTAAACTGGGGTGGCCATCAGGGCGGCGCCCCAGCGGCCAGTGAAACTTGCGCTCAGTTTCATTAATCGGTAAATCATTGATGCTGGCATAACGAAACTCCATCAAGCCATTTGCGTCAAACTGCCAATTCTCGTTGCCATAGGAACGATACCATTGCCCTGTTGCATCATTCCATTCGTAGGCAAAACGCACGGCGATACGGTTGCCGTCAAATGCCCAGAGTTCTTTAATCAGCCGATACTCCAGCTCTTTTGCCCACTTCTGGGTTAAAAATTCGACAATCTCGGCGCGACCACACGGAAACTCCGCGCGATTTCGCCACTGGCTGTCTGGCGTGTACACCAGAGATACCC
>JABFRM010000030.1 GCA_013141155.1 Methylococcaceae bacterium
TTTCTGGGCGGTCTTGGGGTTGATGTGGTGGCGTTCGGCTAGCACGCGGATGCTCTCGTCAGAGTTTTGTATTTTTTCTCGGATGGCGTGCGTGGTCGTGGCTGTTCCGTGTAGTATTTGTCCCATAGTTTTTGCTCCTTAAGTTCAGGATATTTTATACCATTTATATGTGGTACTAAACAATTTAGGCTTTATTTGAAATACCGTAAGTGCCCAGCGCCACCATATATCTATAGTTAAAGCATCAGGACAATATTATAGGGTTCGGTTAAAACAGTTGGGTAATGCTGTTTTTGAGTTGGAATTTGCAAATTCGATGTATTAAATAACACAATAGGTTTGAACTGTTCCGGTGTGTGTTTGTTGCACTGAACCGTTGAATTTAAGTAACTTAAAATCACACTAATCAAGCACCAAGCCATCTGCCATGTGTAACACATGATCCATGCGTTCAGCAAGCGCTGGGTCATGGGTGACGATCAAAAAGCTGACATTCAGTTCCTGATTGAGTTCCAGCATTAATTGATATACCTGTTCTGCGGTTTTGCTATCCAAATTACCGGTAGGTTCATCCGCTAACACGCATTTGGGTTGATTGATTAACGCCCGCGCTACCGCCGCCCGTTGGCGTTCGCCGCCAGATAATTCACCGGGCTTGTGGATAATGCGATGCCCCAACCCCACGCGTTTTAATAACGCTTCGGCACGCTGTTTGGCTTGTTTAACCGATTCTCCGCCAATCAATAACGGCATAGCTACATTTTCTAATAGCGTAAACTCACCCAGTAAATGATGGAATTGGTAAATAAATCCCAGTGAGCGATTTCTAAGCTGACTGAGTTTTGACGCACTGACGGTATTTAAATTCACGCCATCTAAAATCACTTCGCCACTGGTCGGCTTTTCAAGCCCGCCTAATAAATGCAACAAGGTACTCTTGCCGGAACCAGAACTGCCCATAATGGCGACGCGTTTTCCGGCGGCTATTTTTAAATTAATGCCTTTTAACACTTCGACATCCAGCTCGCCTTGCTTGTAGCGTTTAGTCAATTGTTGGCATTGCAGGATGATTTCGTTATTCATAGCGTAAAACTTCCGCAGGATTGACTTTTGATGCCTGCCAAGCAGGGTAAAGGGTGGCTAATAAAGATAACGCAAAAGACATGCCGCCAATCATCCAGACATCCGCCCACACCAGTTTGGAGGGGACTTCGCTGATGTAATACACATCTGCCGCCATAAATTGCACATGAAAGAATTTTTCGATAGCGGGGACGATGGTTTCAATATTCAGCGCCAACAGCACGCCGCCGAGAGTGCCTAGTAAGGTACCAATAACACCGATAATGGAACCCAGCACAATAAAAATACCCATAACCGAGCGGGAAGATAAGCCTTGGGTTTTTAAAATCGCAATATCGCCGCGCTTATCGGTCACCACCATCACCAGCGTGGATACAATATTAAACGCCGCAACCGCGACAATCAGCAGCAAGATAATAAACATTACTTTCTTTTCGGTTTTGACGGCGCGAAAGAAATTGCTGTGCGCTTGCGTCCAGTCGCTGACCCGATATTGACCGCCAAATTGGTCGGCTAAGCCGCGCGAAATTTGGGGCGCATTGAATAATTCATCCAGTTTTAAACGCAGCCCCGAAACCGCATTGTCCATACGAAACAGCTTGGACGCATCTTCGATATGAATTAAGGCCATATTGCGGTCATATTCATACATGCCCACCTGAAAGATGCCTGCGACCGTAAAGCGACGCATGCGCGGCAATATACCGGCTGGGGTGGAATTAATCTGCGGACTGATGACGGTTACTTTATCACCGGTAATAACCCCTAAATAGGTGGCTAATTCAGCGCCTAAAATAATGTTGTATTCGCCAGCTTGCAAGGCGCTCAAGCTGCCAGCGATCATCTTATCGCCAACTTCCGACACTTGCGGTTCCGCTTGCGGTAACACGCCGCGCAGTAACGAGCCACTCACCCGTCGGTCAGCGCTGAGCATGACTTGACCATTCACAAACGGTGCAGCCCCCAAAACATGCGGCGCACCCTTTAGTTGCGCATCCAATGCGGGCCAATTTTCTAAGGATTCATTATCGCCACTAATAGTGATGTGCGAGGTCATGCCGAGAATGCGTTCACGCAATTCCGCCTCAAAACCATTCATCACCGATAGCACTGCAATCAGTGCAGTTACGCCCAGGGCGATACCCAAAACAGAAGTTAAGGTGATAAATGAAATAAATTGCGTACGTTGTTTAGCCCGCGTATACCGCAGACCAATATATAAAATAAGGGGTTTAAACATGATAGGGGGCAATAATCAGGATTTTTTACAAGCAGCACAATAGCCGTAGAGATACAAACTATGATCGGTTAATTCATAGCCTAAGCGCTGAGCAATTTCTTTTTGTCTGGATTCAATCATGTCATCGGTAAATTCATCGACTTTACCGCACTTCATGCAAACGATATGATCATGGTGTGCGCCGTGATCGAGTTCAAAAACAGAGTTGCCGCCTTCAAAATGATGTCTGGCGACTAAACCAGCCGCTTCAAATTGCGTCAAGACTCGGTAAACTGTCGCCAAGCCTATATCTTCATTTTCACTCAATAGAATTTTATAGACTTGCTCAGCGCTTAAATGGCGCTCACTCGTCTGCTTTTCTAAAATTTCCAGAATCTTCACCCTGGGCAACGTCACTTTTAAACCGGCATTCCTTAAATCTTGGCTTTCCAAAAAAATCTCCAGCTTGGGATATTCTATATATTAATGGCTATTGTAGCCTTTTTTTCTACTACAACACATGACAGTTTTATAGGCTAAACGATTAACATCCTGTATCATTTTACTTTTTTAACCTTTTGCGCAGTCCTATGAAAAAATCACTGCTTCCACTGACCTTATTGGCCAGTTTATCGCTCACCGCTTGTAGTACCGCTCTGGAATATTTGCCGTGGGTTTATACCATTGACATTAAACAAGGTAATATCATTGATCAAGACATGATCAATCAATTGCAACCGAATATGACCAAACGACAAGTGCTTTACGTCATGGGATCTCCCATGATCAGCGACTATTTTCACAAGCAGCGTTGGGATTACGTTTATTCTACCCGAGAAGCGGGTGATCCGAAGATACAAAAACGCGTAGCGCTATTTTTTAACGATGATAATTTAGTGAAAATTGAAGGTGATTACACGCCAAGCAGCAAGCCAGTCGCTAAGCCAGTTACCGAGTCCAGCATTAACGTTATGCCGCGTAAATTAGAACAGACGATTTGGGAGAAAATTACTGGGTTGCTTGATTGGAGTAGCGATGCCGTACCCCAAGACCGCTCAGTGGTTGATGAATCAAATAATATCCCCGTTAAAAAGTTTTAGCACAAGCATCAATATGAAGGACGGGGTGGTTTTATAACACTACATCTGCCCTTCGTGGCGAAGCCCTCTACACTGGGTTGAATGTAATCGTGATGCGTTATCAATAAACACCACGCGACATGTTAAAAGCCTTTTCTGAATGATTATCTTATTGCTACAGCAAAGCATGCGATAGCTGAACTACCACTATCGCATCCCTCGCAAAACTTCAGACCCACACTTACTGTAGCTGATCTGCGTCATGGCTAAGATCATCCAGCGGCTCAACCGATTCAATTACAAGCGGCGTGGCAGTTGATGATGTTGCATCCGCTACCTTAGCTGCATCCGGTGCTGTTGTGTGGAACAAATGATCTTCAGAATTGGTACTTAATAGATCGTTATAATGAACCGATTGCGACTCGCCTTTATCCGCGCTATATTCAGATTTCGGCTCAGTTTTTGCTTCAGCAACAGATGTTACATGCCCCGGCAATTCCTGCTCATTAATCAAATTAGACAGATTACCCGACTTATCATCGCTGCCAGTGTGCGTACTACCCTCCTTAATGCCATGACTATCGCCTTTACTATCCGCACCGTGTGCTTCGGGGGTCGCCGTCTGTAATGGCTTATCGACGGCTTTAGCATCTGTTTGATGCGAAGCTGTTTTAGTAGCCGTCCCCTCTAATTCAGCATGGTCAATTAATCCACTCAGATTTTGATAACCCTGATGTTGATCGGTTTGTAGTGGCGCTATTGCATGCTCATCATTTGCTTTAACAGCACTCTCAGATTGATCACCTGCTTTTACTGCTTGCTGATCAACGCTGCTGGAATGTGTGCCGTCGACATTATCTTTAGCATGGTCAACTACTTGCGTATGCAGCGGCTTATCTTCAATCACGACAGCCTTGGTCTCAGAGGAATCCAGATGCTTACCTGCTTCCGTTTTAACCGTGATTTCCAGATGATGATCATCAGCCTTCGCGGCTTGCTGATCGATGCTGCTAGAATGCCTAATATCTGCACCATCTTTATCATGTTCAACTGGTTGCGTATGTAATGGTTTTTCTTCGACCACAATAGTTTCAGCTTTAGATGGCTCTTGGTGTTTACCTTCCTCTACTTTAACGGTATGTTCAGATTGATCAACGCCCTTTACTGCTTGTTGATTAACATCGGAATGCGCGCTATCGGTATTGCCTTTAACGGTATCAGCAGACGTTTTCAGAGGTTTATCCGTATCCACAACTGATTCAGCTTTAGGTGAATCCTGGTGTTTACTTTCCTCATGTGATTTAGACAAATCTGGTTGTTTAGTATCATCAGAGGCTATATCACTTCGTACTGATGTGCCTTTATCAGAATCATTGGCCTTATCGCCACGATCACTGCTTGAATCAACGTCAGCAGTCGATGGCAGACATGGCGGTTCTGAATCGTCGTCTGAATCGCTATCCGAATCGGAATCACTGTCTGAATCTGAATCGCTATCAGAGTCTGAGTCGCTATCCGAATCGGAATCACTGTCTGAATCTGAGTCGCTGTCAGAATCTGAATCGCTGTCCGAGTCGGAATCGCTGTCCGAATCCGAGTCACTATCAGAATCCGAATCGCTATCCGAATCTGAGTCACTGTCAGAATCCGAATCACTGTCTGAATCCGAATCGCTATCAGAGTCTGAATCACTGTCCGAATCCGAATCGCTGTCTGAATCCGAGTCACTATCAGAATCCGAATCTGAGTCACTGTCAGAATCCGAATCACTCTCCGAATCGGAATCGCTGTCCGAATCTGAATCGCTATCAGAGTCTGA
>JABFRM010000144.1 GCA_013141155.1 Methylococcaceae bacterium
ACATAGAAGAACGCATGTCTTGGAAAGAATCTACTGGCGGCACAGGGAAATAACCCCCTTTAACGCCTGGGCGATGGCCGATGTTGCCATCAGGATAAACTTTTTCAGAGTTCCAGCCCGCTTCTTCAGAATCAATTTTGAAGAAAGAGCCGCTCATATCAGTACCCCAGCGAATATCATCAAAGATGAAAAATTCATTTTCAGGGCCGAAGAAAGCCGTGTCAGCAATACCGGTTGATTTTAAATAAGCTTCTGCGCGTTTTGCAAGTGAGCGAGGATCTCGTTCATAACCTTGCATATTTTTAGGTTCAATGATGTCGCAACGTAAAATTAAGGTATTGTCATCAAAAAAAGGATCCATAACCGCAGTGCTTGGATCGGGCATTAAAATCATGTCAGATTCGTTGATATGTTTCCAGCCAGCGATAGATGAGCCGTCGAACATGTTGCCCTCTTCAAAAGTGCTTTCGCTAATGGAGTGGGCAGGAAAAGTGACATGTTGCTCTTTGCCGCGGGTGTCGCAAAAGCGAAAATCGACGAATTTCACTTCTTTTTCTTTAATCATTTTCAGAACGTTTGCTACAGACATTTAGGTCTTCTCCTAAGGTTGTTTAAAATTATTTTGATTATGCGCTAAACAGGCGTAACGATAGCATGTGTTGGGTGGACAGGCAATAAAATAAGGCAGGAATGGATAGCGTTAAGTGGCAATCGTTAAGCTATGTGTTTATACCGAACACCTTGCTTACTGCCCGTGTTGCAGGTTTGGTTTTTTAAGGGTTGTTTTGCATGCGGGTGATTTAGGTGCGGCGGGCAATAGATTGTTAGCAAATCGAACCAAAACGGTGCAAATAAATTAATTTTTGCATAAATTTGCACCAATAATGTGCATTTATAATTAATAATGCACCATAGCTTCGCATGTATGCTGATTGAACGAAATGGCACGTCTTGTGCATATTGTTTAAGGGACTTGCTCTGCGTCATTGTATGTTGAGAGATAATTCTTTATGATTAAGTGATTAATCACCGTGCAATATCATCTTATCAATATTTTGGAGTCCTCAATGAAACTAATAACCGCTATTATTAAGCCTTTTAAACTTGACGATGTACGTGAAGCATTGTCTGAAATGGGTGTCAGCGGGGTAACCGCTACCGAAGTAAAAGGCTTTGGTCGTCAAAAAGGCCATACTGAACTGTATCGCGGTGCTGAGTATGTGGTTGACTTCTTGCCAAAAGTGAAACTTGAAATTGCTGTTACCGATGCAGTGCTTGAGCAAGCACTCGATGCAATTGTTAAAGCCGCCAACACCGGTAAAATTGGTGACGGCAAGATTTTTGTAACTACCTTAGAGCAGGTTATTCGCATAAGAACCGGCGAAATGGGTGCGGACGCCATCTAATCCATCATAAATTATAAAAAAATGTTTGATCATCAGAAAAATAAATTACTTTTAGTCGGTCTGTTGCTGTTTCCGGGGCTAACTTTTGCCGATGAACTTAATCAAGCGAATACCGCTTGGGTACTGACGGCAACCGCGTTAGTTTTATTTATGACCTTGCCGGGACTATCGTTATTTTATGCCGGCTTAGTCAGAAGTAAAAATGTACTGTCGGTGTTAATGCAGTGTTTCGCTATCACTTGCTTGGTGTCGATACTCTGGTTGGCGGGTGTGTATAGTTTTATTTTTGCCGATGGCGGTGCTATGCAACCCTTTTTGGGTGGTGCATCTAAACTGTTTATGCCGGACTTAAGAAAAGAATCGCTCAGTGGAACTCTTCCTGAAAGCGTGTTTTTTATGTTTCAAATGACTTTTGCCATTATTACGCCTGCCTTGATTGTGGGCGCTTTTGCAGAAAGAATGAAATTTTCCGCGATGCTCTGGTTTAGCGGACTCTGGTTGATTTTAGTGTACATGCCAATTTGCCATTGGATTTGGGGGGGTGGCTGGCTGGCTAAGTTGGGGGTAATGGATTTTGCTGGCGGCATTGTAATTCACATCAATGCTGGCGTTGCGGCATTGGTTTCTGCGTTGGTATTAGGTAAGCGTAAAGGTTTTCCGAACACCGCTATGCCGCCGCATAACATGACCATGGTGGTGACAGGCGCAGGCATGTTATGGGTCGGATGGTTTGGATTTAATGGCGGCAGTGCTTTAACCTCGGATGGTGCAGCGGGTATGGCTATTTTGGTGACCCATATTGGTGCATCAGCAGGATCTTTAACCTGGATGTGTATTGAGTGGCGACGTTTCGGCAAACCGAGTGTGTTAGGCATTGTGACGGGCATGGTGGCAGGATTAGGCACCATTACCCCTGCCTCCGGCTTCGTCGGGCCTGCTGGCGCGTTATTTATTGGCATTACTGCTGGCGTTGTTTGCTTTTATGCCACGCAATTTGTTAAACGCACCTTAAAAATTGATGACTCACTGGACGTTTTTCCGGTACATGGTGTTGGTGGTATCGTTGGATCATTGTTGACAGGTGTATTTGCCGCCTCCAGTTTGGGCGGAATGGGCTTGCCGGAAGGGGTTACTATACTCAGTCAGTTAAGTGTGCAAGCCTTGGCGGTATTGGTGACGATACTTTGGAGTGCGGGGTTTAGTTGGATTATTTTAAAAACGTTGCAAAAAACCATCGGCATTCGCGTTAATCCTGATGATGAAATGCAAGGGCTGGATATTACCTTGCACGAAGAAACAGGTTATCACCAGTTGGGCAATTAATTTTATTATGGAGTTAGAGAGTGTCGCACCACAACATGGTAAGGCGGATGCCCGAACAGGGTGATCCGCCAGTCGAAGCATCAAGTGATCGAAAAGCCCGCATCTTTAAAAATGAATAGATAAATAATATTAGTGGCATCGAAAACATACGCCTGAACACATTGTCTGATTTGTGGTTGGATTATTTGTTAGAGAAACAAAAGACGGGGGATGTGGCTTAGACTTCGTAGGGTGGACAGACTTTTATGCCCACCATTTACAATCGTGACATTTAATGAACCTGCCCACATGGCTTTTTTCTCGCGATTTAAGTTTTCGATGAAGCTTTTCTGCTTAATTCTTTATGTTACGTGGTTTATGCTTAATCTTAAGCCAATAGGTCTTCGCTTAATAGTGACTATTTCTATTGCGTTGGTTCTGGGATTTTGCTGGATAATCAAGTTATTCGTGGGAAGCAATTCTTATACGCTTTCTCGACTTGTTATTTTGATGTCCTTAATTTGGTTTATTCTATGTGCCATTGGCTTTAGTGATGCGGGTTCAAATATCCCGCTCATTGTTGTGTCCGTATATATTTCTCTAGCTTGGGTGATGATCTGGGTAATTCGGCTGTGGCGAAAACGCTTCAGAAAAAGTGACCTCAATACGCTCAAACGACCTTTGTTGTATTGGCTATTAATTCCCTCGGCAATCGTTTTGCCACTGCTGCTGGGTTATCTGGATGTTTTCTCTTTGATTCGGTTTAAGCTCAGCGAGCAGGCACTATGTAGTTACGTTGGGAATGTCCGTGCAGGAAAAGTTGATCTCGCGTTTGAGTTCGATCATCCTCCTCGCCAAATAGGGTTATACACGGTAACCGTCACTGATTTATTGCCGGACGGCACGGTCAGATTTATCACCTCATCGCATGGTATTTTTGATAAGGCAGGTTTCGCCCATTCACCCAAACATTCACCACCGGTACTGGGCGAAGACTCTTACAAACAGATTAATCAACAATGGTGGTATTACTACCAAAGTTGGTAATCCTATTCAATAAGTCATCACGGTTCAGGCTGTTGGTTTGTTGACCAAGGGGATTTTAGCGATAACAATCAGGCGATATACCGATTAGCACCCGTCTGTTAGTTTGACATTCAATAGATAGTTTCATATCACCGCATGATCAGGAGCTTTAATGCCGAATAATTCCACTCCCCTTAAACGCTTAAGCGATGATCTAAGATTGCCGTGGATGATCACCTGGGGCATGGCCTTATTATTGCTGGGATACTTGGCTTTTGCCTATATTTATGGCGCAAAATTATCGACAGATTTTAGCTATACAGAAGTGCAACGCATTAATCTGCGTACGGTTTTGTACTGGGTGGCTATTCTTACGCTCCCCCTGACCAATTTAATCCGGCATATTCAACTGCGGCTTAATCAAACCATGCCGACCGCAACGCCTGCTAAAAGTCGATATTGTCTAACCGTACTGGTTTCTATGCTGCTCTGTGAAAGCATTGCTTTATATGGCTTACTGCTGTTTTGCTTGGGAGATGGTTTTAATACCTTAATTATTTTTATGAGCCTTTCCGCATTAGGCTTGTTTTTGTATCGCCCCAAGTTGCTTGAATATCGCGCAGTGGTTGCGGCGTTGGCGGAAAAGCATCTTGCCAGAAGTTCAGATTCAATATGAACGATAAAATGAGTCTTAGCCACCTTTCGCCATAGCAGCGTGTGCAGCCAATGCCTGTTGCGCCCGCTCATCGGCGCCGGAAGGCAATTTCACAGCACGCGCCGCAATCCAAGCAACAATATCCTGCCAAGGCTTTTCGGCTTGCAAATCACGTAATAACATGTGGTAACCCTGTTCATAAAACGCTACGGTTTTATTATTGCCATCCGAGCTTAGCCAGTGTTGTAAAAAGGTCATGGTGGGTTTTTTAGGGATAATTTCATCTTTTTCACCATATAACAGTAAGGTATTACCTTGTAACAACGTGGCACTATCGAAGGCTTCATCCATTAAATTCGTGAGTCCAAAAATACTTTCGACGCGCGTCGCTTTAATCACTAACGGGTCGCGGCCTAAAGCACGTAACATTTCAATATTATCAGAGGGCTTTGCGCCAACACTTTGCCCCGTTAAGGTCATCCAAGGCACAGTGTGTGCCAACGTCCACAGCAAACTGGTTTGGTACCAAGGCATGGTGGATCTTGCCCATAAGGCAGGAGCCACCAGTACAACACCCTCAACAGGTAGTTGCGCATTCTGACTCATTGCGGTAATAACCACCGCCCCCCCCATACTTTCACCGAGTAAATAAATCGGTTGCTGAGGATAACGCTGTTTAATCAGATGCGTTAAAGCTTGTAAATCATCCCGATA
>JABFRM010000301.1 GCA_013141155.1 Methylococcaceae bacterium
AGGTGCTTCAGTTATCGGCTTTAAAGCTTCACGCTGAGTGGCAACCGCATTATTTGAGTTTAGCTTAATTTTTTCGAGCGTTTTTAATTTTAAGTTTTTTACCTGCTGCGCTTTAATCAATAGCGCCTATTGTTTTTTATCGTCCCCAACCACTACTTGCAACGGTTGGGATAGTGTAATTTTTTCCGGCACTGGTTTTGCAGCAACCCCTATTTTATTGCTCAATTGTTTGGGTGTGTTTGCAACGCGTTCCAAAATCGCATGCACAGGTTCGGCGACTATTTTTAATTTATTGCTCAACGCTTGCTTAGCTTCAGGCATTGTATTTAAAACACCCCCAGATTGCGCCACTGCGGTAGCCTCTGTCGTAACAGACAACGGCGCTTTTAGATCGCTCAATAGCCCAGTTTTAACCGGTTCTGGGGGAATAATTTCAATTTTTAATTGCTCAGATCCAACGGACTGAATAGCAATTGGTGTATTATTCAGCTCAAACTCAGTCAAGGCATCGCCCTCTAACGAACGTCCATGACCTTTATAAAAATTCGGCTCGCGGCTCATTTCAGGCAGCAACGGTTTATTACCAGCGGCAACGACAGCTTCGACCGCCGCCACGTTGAGTTTAGGCTTAGATACCACAGCGACCGGCTCTGGCGCAGTCTGCCCAGGAATAGCCAATGGCGCCGATACCTGCACTGGTAAATCAGCAGTTACTGACGAATCGGTATTTTTAAACAATCCAAGACCAGCACTTAGCGCTAATACCCCCGCCATCAAAAACACATAAAACCAACTAAACCCTTTAACGGCGACCATCTTACTTAAATCAGGCAGCGCCTCAGTGAACTTAAAATAAAAGTCTTTAATTTTCGTAGACTTCGGTGCCTTTATTGCAAAACTAAACGCATGCACCTTATCGAAGTCATAACCTAAATCAACATCTTCTAAAGCTTCCTGCTGACCTGCCAACTGTTGCCAGCATTCACCCCCTTGTGTTTCTGAAAGCGCTGGAATTTCAATAAAGTAGCATTCATCAATAACCGGATCTCCTCGACGCTTATCCGCCAATTCATCATCCGTTAGAGCAAAAACAATTCGCAAACAAGGAAATGCTGTGGCATATTGCATTAACGTCGTCATTAAACCTGGCATCATCAGCCCAGCGTCATCACACACCAGCACCACTGGCTGATGAAACTTTTCCAAACCACGCAATAAAATATTCAAACTTTGCGGAATATTTGCCGAACCTGGTTGCATCAAACGCTTAAACAAATGCGCTTGAATTTGTTCAAAACTTAATTGCGCCGTGGAGGATAAAAAGACCATCGGCCACTGATTGGCATAATGCTCGTGAAATAGCGCCAATAAAGTCGTCTTGCCAATGCCTTTAGGGCCGCAAACAATCAACGATTGTTTTAAATTTGTAATTAAATGGATTAATAAATCCATTTTTTGTGCGCGTTCCTGCGTAATTAAACCCGCAATAACAGCGCCAGATTCAGCTTGGCGGATGTTTTTTATTTGATCACTAAATTGTTCGGATGCGGCCATAATTTTCAAGGGTTTGCGCTAAAGAAGTTCTATCAGCCGTCATAGGTAATGCCGCTTCACCAATTTTTTTAAGCAAAATCAGTCGAATATCACCATCAACATTTTTTTTATCTACCGCCATTAAATCCAAAAACCGCGACACCTGCATTTCTGGCGGCGGGGTGATCGGCAACTGTGCCGCTTTAAAAATACGCTCTATACGCGTAACTTCCGCATCTGTTAACCATCCTTTAACACGGGACGCATCCGCCGCCAGACAAGTACCGATGGCGACTGCTTCCCCGTGTAAATAAGTACCGTAACCTGTGCCGGTTTCAATCGCATGACCAAAGGTATGACCTAAATTTAAAGTTGCCCTCACGCCGGATTCAAACTCATCTTCCGTCACCACTTGCGCTTTATTAAGGCAGGATCGTTCAATCGCAAAAGCCAAGGCGCTTTTATCGCGTGCTAACAAAGCCGCCATATTCGCTTCCAGCCATTCAAAAAACGCCAAGTCACGAATCAATCCATATTTAATGACTTCCGCCAAACCTGCTGACAATTGCCGATCATCTAACGTTCGCAATACTTCAGTGTCAGCTATAACACACTGTGGCTGATAAAAAGCGCCAATCATATTTTTGCCTAATACATGATTAACGCCAGTTTTACCGCCGACTGAAGAATCCACCTGCGCTAACAAAGTGGTGGGAATTTGGATAAACGCGATGCCGCGCTGATAACAGGCTGCGGCAAAACCAGCCATATCACCAATAACCCCGCCCCCCAAGGCAATAATGGTGGCATTGCGGCCAAATTGTAAAATCAGCAGTTTTTCAAAAATGCTATTGACCGACTCTAGGGTCTTAAATTGTTCACCATCCGGTAAAATCACATTGGCGACATTATAAGCACTTAAGCAACTTTCTAACTGTGCCAAATACAATGGGGCGACCGTATCATTGGTCACGATCAATACTTGCTTGGACTTTATAAAATGTCCCCACAAAGCAATGTTGTTATACAGATTATCGCCAATAAAAATAGGATAACTGCGCGCTGCCAAATCAACCTGTACTGTTTTCATAGGCGGTTAATCATTAATCGACTCATAGGCCTTAAGGATCGCTTTAACAACTGATTTACTCTGCAAATCACCGGTATTTACTTCAAAATCCGCGCAATCTTTATAAAGCGCCTCCCGTTCAGCAAACAACTGCTCCACTCGCCCACGGGGATTATCGGTTTGCAATAAAGGCCGATGTGCATCACGCTTGGTTCGCTCCACTATTTTATCCACCGAGCAATACAAATACACCACAAATCCATTGGATTGCAGACGTTGCCGATTTTCTTCCCGCAACACTGCGCCACCGCCGGTTGCTAACACAATACCCCGCAACTCAGTCAGTTGCTCAATCATTTTTCGTTCTCTATTTCTGAACCCTTCCTCGCCTTCAAATTCAAAAATAGTGGGTATATCGACACCAGTAGATTCTTCAATGGCTTTATCGCTATCATAAAAAGGCAATTGCAATGCCCGCGCCAATTGCCTACCAATGGTCGTCTTGCCAGCTCCCATCAAGCCTATTAAATAGATATTTTCTGATTGTTTCATTATGTCTCTAAAGATTCGTTATCTAATAACAACACATCGTTCACTGTTGAAACCCCTTCAACGATCAAAAGAATCATTAAGTGCTTGAGCTAAAACATAGAATCATTTTAACATTATTAATTGACGGGCTGAATAGAATCGCGTTAGAAAACCTAACACGACAGGAAATTGAAAGCGCCAATATTTTAACGCGATAAATAAGGAGGGTGATAACGGCAACGCATCATACACATCGCATGCGTGATGAGTTTCGCTATACTCTACCTACACGGCTACAATCCAAGTTCAGAATGCGAACCAAGCCGCACCAATTGCAAAATATCGGTATCTGGCTTACGGTAGATGAGAACCAAATCTGGCTTGATATGACAATCCCGAAAATCTTTCCAATCACCGCTGAGTGCGTGATCACAAAAACGTTCCGCTAACAATTCATTGTTAGCGAGTTTCCAAAGCGCTTCAACAAACGCGGTTTCAAAAGTACCATGCCGTTTAAACGCTGTAGTCCATTCAATCTTCCGCATTCATAGAATCCCTGAATTGCTCAACGCTTGCAACCGATGTCAAATTTCCTCGCCGCGCTTCTTGCATGGCTTCGACAGTTTCCGCGCTGGGTATTAGCGGATTAAACGGTAACGCATGATCGTGTGCAACGCGTGTCAGCAACAACCGCACCGCATCCGACACGGTAAGCCCCATCGTCGCCAACACTGCGGCGGCTTCTTCTTTTATGGCACTGTCAATACGTGTTTGAACTAAAGCATTTGCTGCCATAGGAGGTCGCTATAAAATTAAAAATGAACGACATTGTAATTCATTCAATATAGACCCGTCAAAAATAAGCATGTAGATACCAGACTTCAGTCACAAACGTTTCACGGCAGACCACCACCCACCATATTTAAAACCACCAAACGTTAAGCACAGGGTTGCAAACCCCGTCCGGCAATAATACCGTGTTTTTTCTGATTGGAAATAGCCATTATTGCATCCCACACAAACTTCATCATGGTTACATTGTATGTACGAAAACAGAGATGTCAAGCGTATACCTACACAGCCAACCATACGGCGCAATACGGCTATCGCGCCCTACGAATGCACTTTACCGCGTTGATTGGAAATAGCTTTTATGGCATCCCATTCAAACTTCATCATAGCCACATTTACGCTGGTTCCCAAGTTCCTGCTTGGGAACCCCTATCCTTGAGGCTCCATCGACAAGCAGGATAAGATGAGGTATCAAGCATCCATATCAATACGTGAAATGAAAGGCTGTAACAGGCGGCTGCCATGAATGACTGCTGCTATCAACACATGCTCCGGCTCAATGCGATAAATCACTCGGTAGCTATAAACTAACCGTTCCCGAATATTTTTACGGGCAATTTCTGGAACTACCCGACCCATTTCAGGATTCAACGGTATGCTCTCCACAGCACCTACAATTTTTGACA
The DNA here is from genome assembly GCA_013141155.1 of Methylococcaceae bacterium. GTDB lineage: Bacteria > Pseudomonadota > Gammaproteobacteria > Methylococcales > Methylomonadaceae > SXIZ01. The sequence continues at coordinate 4,612 of JABFRM010000301.1, forward strand.
CAACGATTTGTGCGAACCAAGGTGAATCTCGCTCTATATAAGATGCGATAGAATCAATGTCTTCAAGAGCTTCTGGAGACCACTCTAACCGGGAAGCCATTTATGCAAACGTTTTTTAGCTTCTTCATGCGCAATGGCGCCCTCAGCTTCGACTCGGTCCAAGCCACGCTTAACTTTTTCGAGAACGTATAGATGATACTGTATATCTTCAAAGCTTACATCATCGGAAAGAACCGCCAGCATAGAGGCTACTTCCGCTTTAGGATTGCTCATAATAATCTCCGTTTGGTATTATTTCACCTCTAAATACTACCACTTATCAAGCCTAAGTACCCTAATCAAACACGCTATTTCGCGGCAACCGCCGTATTAACAACTTTTGGTGTTACAAAAATTAGCAACTCCCTTTTCTGGTCGGTTTTAGCCTTATTGGTAAATAAGAACCCAACACCAGGCAAATCTGCTAGAAAAGG
>JABFRM010000305.1 GCA_013141155.1 Methylococcaceae bacterium
AAGCTAAGGGGCGCGCCTTTCACGGAAGGCTGGCGAAGCCACCGAAGCCGGAAAAATAAAAAACCTTCAAAGCCGCCACGAAAAGGCGCGTCCCGCTTGAGCGTAATGTTAGGCTGCCAAACAAGTTCACCGCTAGTGCCAATGGGTTCTGCGATGGGTCTTTACTGCACGGAAATGCCCAATAAACGGTTCTGCTCCTCGCGGCGAATCACTGAGAAGAAAGTGAGTACCCTCACGGCTCAACTCCGTCATAGACACGACTGCGACCACAACATGATTATCGACAATAAAAGTCATTTGAGTTGGGAGGCTTGTGTAGGTCATGATCTCGACGTTCTTCAATCCTGTAAACGCGCGTTGTAAATGCTCAAGGCTTTCTCTTAGCTCATCGCGATAAACACGAGCAGTGCGTCCAAGTTGGACAGCGCGTTCGTTGGCGACGTTTGATTCTGGATCCATCGTCAATATTTCGACTCTGAAGTCCGGATTACCTTTGTTACGTTCTACTGCTTCTTTGATTGCTTCGCAAAGGTACGATGCTGTGTAGCTGAGATTTGTGGTGAGGATGAAAACACGCTGACGCGCTAAACTAATAAGATAGTCCAAATGCACACCATTTCGCCCAGAGAATCCTTCTAATTGGTATTCGCCTCGAACGCGTGGAAGAACTTTTTCAGAAATCGTCGCTTCGAGTTGGTGTGCGAGCTTTACAGCGAATCGTGAGTAATCATGATCTGTTTCGTGATCGTATACCGTAACAATGTCACCTTGTAAATTGGACGGTAAAGCCTTCAGTGTTTCTGGACTTCCAATTAATACTACTGGTAACCTCCGACCCGCCGCGTAGCCAATTTCATGCATCACACTAACGTTTGGGGAAGGCGATTTCGGGTAGCGAGAGATGTCCGCAATAAGTAGATCAGATGTATCAATATGCGCCAATACATTCTCTTGGATACGTTGTTTTCGGTAAGCGCTTTCATCTAGTCGAATGATCTTGAGCCGGTAAGCTTTAAGGTGGTCGTTAACAGCTTTGATCCCTTGATGGTAAAGATCATCGAAAAATGCATCGAACGGCATGGAAATGAATGCAGTGAATTGTTTTGGTTCAGTTTCAGTGTTCGTAGTCATAATTGGAAGATTCTTGTGACAAGGCCTAACATGGAGTTAAGCTCCACCGTTCACTGAACCTTAAAAAAGCGACAGGTTTTAGGTGAGCCTAACAGGTAAAAAAAATCTCTGAACTTTGGCGAGGTGGTGCTTCAACGACACGTTATACCACGCGACTCTGCGTATCCTGATAAACGAAAAAGCAGCCAAATTTTGCAAAACTCCGGTTTGTGTAGCGAAGCAACCTGAGGTGCATCAACGTCTGTGAGTTATGCACCTCAGGTTGCTTCGCTACACTAATAACATTTTTTGCGGAATTTGGCAAATTTTTGTTAAAAATCAATACGAAAGCTTGATCGTGGGGCATAACGTAAAGCTAAGGGGCGCGCCTGTCACGGAAGATTGGCGAAGCCACCGAAGCTGGAAAAAATACAAACCTTCAAAACCGCCGCGAAAAGGCGCGTCCCGCTTGAGCGTAATGTTAGGCAGAAAGGCACGGGGACACCACACAGACAACCACAAAAAAACTAAATCATGCGCCGAACACCAACCAAACACTAAACTCGCGGCTGACTATATAACGAACCGTCCACATACGACTGTTATTACTACTTGCGTCGTCCAGTCCAAGTACCTTGAGTTTGGCCACTCCCCCCCGAAATGTTAAACCAGACACCGGAAAAAGAATTACCATCGCTGGAACGTGTAAACGTTCCTGTACCAGTATAACCACCAGCTTGCGACCAATTAAAATTTAGGGCGTTACCTTTCACTATACCGTCAATCGTCCCATTTTCTGGCGAATAAGTGCCTCTCACGGTATTGTTGCTTTCTTTAAGCTGCATCGTAAAGCGGTTGCCAGTCGAAGATACGGTTTCCCATATTCCGGTAAAACTGTTCGCCGCTGCTCCATGTACGATCTGGAAAGCAAGTAACGCAAGGGCTATAAAAATTAAGAAACTCAACTGCTTTTTCATATTTATCTTCCTCCAAGTGAAATTTGTTTTTGAGAGTTAATAACACTCACTGCTCAGATTGCAGCGACCTAACGTAAAGCTAAGGGGCGCGCCTGTCACGGAAGACTGGCGGAGCCACCGAAGCTGAAAAAACACAAACCTTCAAAACCGCCACGAAAAGGCGCGTCCCGCTTGAGCGTAATGTTAGGCATATTTTACCACCAACATTTCAGTAGCACCTTTTTGAAACTCATAATCGACGGGAATTAATGAAACACTAACACCAATATCAGTAAGAGCAGCTATCACGGTTTCGAGATGTGGTGATTTATTGTTGTTACTAATGGAAAGCAACGGATATACGCGAACTTCTCTAGCTACACGCCATAATTCCTTCATGGACAATAAATGTTGTTCTTGGTTTACATGTTCGCTATATAAAAATAGATAATGTGAACACAAAGCTAAATCAAACGCATTATCTGCAAATGGCAGTATTGGGAGCGAGGCGGCAATATATCGCCCTGATTTTCTACCTTCTTCGTAGTCGTTAAGGAATGTCTTCATTGCATCCATCCTGACTCTTCCAAGCTCATCAATATTGATTATATTTTTCCAAATATAATCATCCTTGTTTTTGGTCACCTGATCCATTATTTGAGGATACACCTCATCAACTCTTGATCGTATTTCAGCGACGCTGAACTCGTATATGGGGTCAACGGATATGACGTTACCGCCATTTTTGGATAACTCCGCATTGAAACAAGCAGGACCATCCCCACAACCCAGTAATTTTTTTTCAAGATCGCGTTCAGATAGTGAAAACATTTCCCTGTATTCGTTTAATGATCTTCCCCAGGGTACTACTTTTGATAATTCCACGACTGCTCTCTTTTATGCCTAACGTAAAGCTAAGGGGCGCGCCTGTCAAGGAAGATCAGCGAAGCCACCGAAGCCGGAAAAAAACAAAACTCCAAAACCGCCGCGAAAAGGCGCGTCCCGCTTGAGCGTAATGTTAGGCTACCAAGCTTAAACATTAATTTCATAATTAAGTTTGACTTCGTCGCCGTGCATACCACGAAAGCCCCAATTACATGCTGGACTTTCATAAATGCAAATTTCTAAATCCATATGTTCGATACCAACTTGATCTTTGATACGATCAAATAATAATCGAATTAATTTTTTACGGGTTTCTACTGTACGCCCACTAATCATTGATATTTCAATAATTGTATAGGCATCAGTTCTCCCTCCAGGCATGAACATATTCTCTTTTTCCAATGGAAAAAACCTGTGTGCTCTTTTGTCGGCGGGCATACCTAAAGCATCCATGACGCATGAATGAATTACCTCAGATAATTTTTGCTTTATGTGATTCAGCTTGTCAGCTATTCCATAAATTTTTACTTGTGACATGAATTCCTCATTAATTGCCTAACGTAAAGCTAAGGGGTGCGCCTTTTGCGGAAGATTGGCGAAACCGTCGACGCTGAAAAAACACAAACCTTCAAAACCGCCACGATAAGGCGCGTCCCGCTTGAGCGTAATGTTAGGTGCTATTACGGGCTTACTGTTCATCTATTTACCTAAAAAGAACGGAGCAAAGATAGTAATAATGAGTAAAGACACCCAAAATCCTTTGGCAATATTTGTCATTGTTCCTCGTGATTGTCCTTTAAAGTATATTTCCCAACCTTTCGGAAGCCCGTTGGAAGTGAAAAAAGCATTTTCAAGTTCACGCAAGTACGCTGCTATTTCCTTAATTCTGTGCAGAGATACCAATGACCTTATGCCGCCGAAGATCGGAATAATTGTCCCAACAAACCAGATAGCACTCAGTGCAACATTATGAGTGCTTAGCCACGCATACAAAGCAGCAACTCCTGCTACCGCATATATCTCGAGTTTCCGTGTTTCGCGGAGGTGGAAAAAAATTTCTTCTCTGAGCATCTTATATTGCTCCAAGTGTTGCTCGTATTGTTTTTCTTGGGTAAGCATAACGTGTCCTCCTTCAACACCTAACGTAAAGCTAAGGGGCGCGCCTGTCACGGACAATTAACGAAGCCACTGAAGCCGAAAAAACAACAAGCCTTCAAAACTGCCCCGAAAAGGCGCGTCCCGCTTGAGCGTAATGTTAGGCTGATTATATAAGCCTTACCCTGATATTTTGCCAATTAATGGAACAAAGCGACCAACTTGCTTTGCATAGTTCAGGTAGTCGCTGCCGTGATACTTAATCAGTTGAGGCTCTTCAACAAATCGAACTTGCAATTGAATGCCTATGAAGCCAATTACACTCCCAATAAACATGAGGGGATTAGGCAGTAATGTCAGAAGCCCAGAAACGAACACGATAACACCGGAATATATTGGGTTTCTAATATAGTGAAACAGCCCATGCGTAACTAAAGCTGTTTTTTCATGAGGGTCTACACCAACGCGCCAAGATTTACCCATTTGGAGCTGAGCAACTCCAATGATAACAATTCCGCTCAGGGATAAAACAACGCCCAATACTTTCCCACTACTCCCACCTAATGGATTTGTGTCAAACAGTCTAAAAACGTCTAGGATTGTAGAGCCAAATGTAATCACGAATCCCAAAATAAGAAATATGCTTGCGTAAAATGCCACATCAAATGAGCGCATCTGTACTATACGTAGCCCAGAATCATCAGTTGTTCGATATTGAACGGCTACTCGAATAATTACCGCAATCAGAATGAACGTTAAATAGAGTATAAAGGGAGTCATACATCTCCAAGCCGCCTAACGTAAAGCTAAGGGGCGCGCCTTCCACGGAAGATTGGCGAAGCCACCGGAGCCGATAATAATAACAAACCTTCAAAACCGCCACGAAAAGGCGCGTCCCGCTTGAGCGTAATGTTAGGATGCAATCCGCGAAACTAGAGGAAACTGCTCTGGATGACGGACTGAATCAACATGTAAATCAATATCCAAATCGGGCCA
>JABFRM010000299.1 GCA_013141155.1 Methylococcaceae bacterium
ATATATTACGTCTCTATCCCCCACACGCGAACCCCCAGGCAATATATAGGAACAAAAATGGAAAGAGATGAAGCAATGTCATTCATGACAAAATTACTAAAATTGATGTTACAACAAGACGGTTCAGATTTGTTTATCACTACTGGCTCGCCGCCCGCAATTAAAATCAAAGGCAAAATGACGCTAGTCACCAAACAGCCATTATCGGCGAATGATGCCCGCGCTATTACCCAGTGCATCATGAATGACCGGCAATTAAAAGAATTTGAAGCCACGCAAGAATGTAATTTTGCCATCGCGCCTGCGGGATTAGGGCGTTTTCGGGTGAATGCCTATACGCAACAAGGCTCGCAAGGCTTGGTGGTGCGAGTGATTGCGGCGGAAATCCCTAATTTCGATAAACTAGGATTACCCCAAATTTTAAAAGATGTGATCATGGCGAAAAACGGTTTGATCGTGATGGTAGGTGGCACCGGTTCGGGTAAATCAACGTCGATGGCGGCGCTGATTGATCACCGTAATGAACACAGTTACGGTCATATTATCACCATTGAAGACCCAATTGAATACGTGCATGCGCATAAAAACTGCGTGATCATGCAGCGTGAAGTCGGCGTGGACACCAAAAGCTGGGAAGCTGCCTTACATAACACCTTGCGGCAAGCGCCGGACGTGATTTTGCTCGGCGAGATTCGCAGTAGCGAAATTATGAATTTCGGGCTGGAGTTTGCCCAAACCGGGCATTTGGCGATGGCGACTTTACATGCTAATAATGCCAATCAAGCGATTGACCGCATTCTGGGTTTCTTTTCGACCGAAACACAAATGAAACTCATGCAGGATATTTCCGTTAACTTACGTGCTATTGTGTCGCAACGATTGGTAAAAACCTTGGATGGCGGGCGTTGCGCGGCGATTGAAATTTTATTAAATACGCCGCTCATCCAAGATTTAATTGCCAAAGGTGATTTTGGTGGCATCAAACCGATCATGAAAAAATCCCGTGAATTAGGGATGCAAACTTTTGACCAAGCGTTATTTGATCTGTATGCGGCAGGCAAAATCAGTTATGACGAGGCGATTCGGAACGCGGATTCTTCTAACGAATTACGCTTGCAAATTAAATTGGCAGATAACGGTAATGCAGGACCCAAGGGTATGGATTTGGAATTGGAATCAGACGAAGAAACGGAAGTTTATTAATTACCTCGTTTTCTCGTTTCCGAGCGATGCGCTGAAGTCCGTCATTCCGGCATCCATGCCGGAATGACGCGTTTCTTTGCGACTTGTGAATAACCATAAGCTCAGCGCTAAGGAACGAGATAAATCTGCGTTTTCTCACCACACTTTGAACCCTTAATACTATGGATCTGACACCGTATTTAAACTTAATGCTCGAAAAAAACGCCAGCAGTTTAGCGTTAAAAGTGGGCGCTCTGCCGTCAATTTGCATTGCAGGCGAACACAAACCGCTCGGCAAAACGGAATTAAACGCCGCCGCCACCAAAGAAATTGGCTTTTTTTTCCTGAACAATGAACAAAAGCAACAATTATTGTTGGATAAAAAAATCTCAGTGCAGTACACCACGCTGGATAAAAAGGTGTTTGCTGTCGCAATAGATGTAGAAAGTAACGGCATCGGCATCGTGATTACGCCTAGCACACAAGCCTTGGCTGTAGAAACAGACACGGCTGCCATCGAGATTTTGGGCAAAGCCCCGGAGGGTGAATTTTCGATATTGCCGTATTTAAGCGCCATGCTAAAACTGGGTGCATCCGATTTATTTTTAACCGCCGATGCCCCAGTGAAAGCCAAAATATTTGGCAATGCGGTGATGCTAGATAAATTTATGCTAACCCCAGAATTGAGTAAAGAAGGCGCTTATAGCATCATGACTAAGGCGCAAATTGACGAATTTGAGGCGACGAAAGATTTGGATTTTGCCATCGCCATGCCGGATGGCAGTGCGCGGTTTCGAGCGAATGTGTTTTACCAGCGTAAAACTGTGGGTTTGGTGATGCGTTTGATTCCCTCTGTGATTCCCACAGCGGAAGAGTTGGGGTTGCCAGAAACACTGTTGGAGATGATCATGGCGAAACGCGGCTTGTTATTGATGGTCGGCGGCACCGGTTCCGGTAAGTCCACCACTTTGGCGGCGATGATCAACCATCGCAATGCCAGCTCCGCCGGACATATTTTGACCATTGAAGATCCGGTGGAGTTTTCGCACCCTAATTTAAAATCCATTATGAACCAGCGCGAAGTCGGCGTAGATACCGCCTCCTACGCACGCGCCCTAAAAGCCAGTTTACGCGAAGCGCCGGATGTGATTTTAATCGGCGAAATTCGGGATCGGGAAACCATGGAAGCCGCTTTGGAGCTGGCGAATACCGGGCATTTATGTATTTCTACGCTGCACGCCAACAACGCCAACCAAGCGATGGAGCGTATTATCAATATGTTTCCGCATGTCCAGCATAAACAATTGTTTATGGATTTGGCAATTAACTTACGTGGAGTGATTTCGCAACGCTTAATCCCCGATTTGCAAAGCAAACGCGTTGCTGCTATCGAGATCATGCTGAATACCCCGCATATCGCCAGTTTGATTTCCAAAGGGGAATTGAATGAAGTAAAAAGCGCCATGACTTCCAGTGGCAGCAAAGGCATGAAAATTTTCGATGATGCTTTGTATGACTTGTATAAAGCAGGCCGGATTAGCATGGAAGAAACCTTGAAGAATGCCGACTCGCGCAATGATTTGGAGGCTAAGATTAATTTTGGTTAGGACTTCATGGCTTCTTACAAGGTAAGTCAATTTGGTATGATTGATCCCATCACACCACTGGACGCGCATCATGACCACCGTAACCATGTCTTCAAAAGGACAAGTTGTTTTACCTGCTGCCATCAGACGGCGTTTAGGTTTGATGGCAGGTTCGCAATTGGATATTATCGAAGAACAAGGGGAAGTTAGGCTTGTACCTACCCATCCCATTACACCCGCCACAGTCGTTTCCTGTGCTGGAATGGTGACTGCGCCATTATCTGGAAAGCCTCGCCGTCTAGCTGACTTTGATGCCGTAACCCTAACGGCTTGCGAAAATAAATGAAAGCAGTCGATGCCAACGTTTTGGCGCATTTTTTTATTGATGACCCAGACGATGTTGAAGCCGCTTTACAAAAACCTGCGGCTATACAAGCCATGTCTCAGGCGGTTTTTGTGCCTGTCTCAGTAATTTTAGAATTTGAATGGGTCATGCGCGGCTTTTATGCCTTACCACGCAAAGACATTGAATTAGTCTTTAAAGCTTTGTGCGGATTGGCACATGTCATTATTGAAGACAGGCATATTGTTTTAGCTGTGCTAGCCGCTTTTCATCAAGGTTTAGATTTTGCAGATGCGCTGCATTTAGGCAGGTCACATCAATGCCAAGCTTTTATCAGCTTCGATCAACGCTTGCATAAACGGGCAAATAAGGCTGGACTGTTGCCCACAGTAGAAATGCCGTAAGCAACTATTTTAAAGTTATAAGGCACTTGAAGTCGCAGCGTAAGCACCTGGTCATTGTTTTGAACTGTTATTCCTAATCCAATCTGCAAAACTGGCTTCATTCCTGTCACCATTTGCAACAGCTAGCATCGTTAAAATACAATCGGCATCACTAGCGTTTAGCGCATAGCCATTAAGCATCAAAAATAGCTCAACTGCCACGAATGCCGTGCGTTTATTGCCATCTAAAAACGGATGGTTTTTAGCAAGCCCTACGCCATAAGCGGCGGCTAATGTTGCGAAATCCGCTTGGTCATAATGGGCTAAGTTTTGCGCCCGCGCCATTGCGGACAAAAACAGCCCTTCGTCACGAATACCAGAGATACCGCCATGTTCTGTCAATTGCTCATCATGTACCGCCAACAACACGGCATTATCCAGCCATAGCCAATTTTTCATTTATTTCGCCAGCTCACGCAACACTTCACGGCGATCTTTCATGATTTTACGGGCTAAGGTCATTTGTTCAGCAAAATTAGGATCGTGCGGGGTGATGGTTGCAGCGCCGGGGGCATCGGTCAAAAATACGGTATCGCCTTTTTCTAATTTCAAGCGCGACAAGACTTCTTTAGGTAAAATTAAACCGACAGAGTTGCCAATTTGCGTTAGTTTAAGCGTGTACATGTTGACACCTTGAGTTTCAGTTATAATAAAAGTTATAACATGTTAAGTACATAATAGATTTTACGCAACCTTTGCCGTCATTATCACGCAGCATAAACACTTTTTAGCCCAAAACAGTCGTATGAATCTATCCCAAGCCCTGCAAACCCTCTTAAACCAACAAGGCCTTACCGCCAGCGACATGCGCGACGTCATGCACATTATCATGAGCGGCAAGGCAAGCGATGCCCAAATGGGCGCGTTCTTGATCGCGTTGCGTTGTAAAGGTGAAAGTATCGACGAAATCGCCGCTGCGGCGGAAGTGATGCGTGAACTGGCCAGTAAAATCACCATTACCGGCGAGCATGTGATTGATACCTGCGGCACGGGCGGCGATGGCGCGAACACCTTTAATATTTCGACCACTTGTGCATTTGTGGTGGCGGCTGCGGGTGGGCAAGTCGCCAAACATGGCAATCGTTCGGTTTCCAGCAGTTGCGGCAGTGCCGATGTCTTGGAGGCGGCAGGGGTCAATTTGCACTTAACCACCGAACAAGTCGCGCAGTGTGTGCAGAAAATCGGCGTAGGTTTTTTATTCGCGCCAAAACATCATGCCGCTATGCAGCACACCAGCCATGTGCGTAAAGAGCTGGGGGTTAGAACTATATTTAACTTGCTTGGCCCATTGTCCAATCCCGCAGGCGCACCGAACCAACTGATCGGCGTGTTTGCCCGGCAGTGGGTGGAACCATTGGCGCAAGTGCTAAAAAAATTGGGCAGTAATCATGTATTGGTAGTGAGTGCCGAAGATGGGCTGGATGAAATCAGCATTGCCGCAGCGACCACTGTTGCGGAACTAAAAGCAGGCGAAGTCACGTCCTACACGCTTACGCCGGAACAATTTGGTTTAAAACGCGCCAGTCTGGCTGAATTAGCGGTTAAGGATGCCGCTTCCAGCTTAGTGATGGTAAAATCGGTACTGGATAGCCAGTCAGGCGCAGCCACCGACATTGTATTACTTAATGCGGGTGCGGCCATTTATGCAGCCAATATCACCGATTCATTAGCACAAGGCATCGAAACCGCGCGAGAAGTGATCGCCAATGGCACTGCGCGCGCAAAGCTGGATGCTTTAATCGCTTACTCAAATGCACACTAACCCCATCAAACCTATGACCGATACCCCTGATATTTTAAAAAAAATCCTTGAGATCAAAGTCGAAGAAGTCGCCCGACGCAAATTGGCGATGTCGATTGCCGATCTCGAAGAAATCGCTGCAGGTATTGAAAAGCCACGCGGTTTTTATAATGCCCTGCAACGTGAAGTGTTGCGCAAAAAACCGGCAATTATTGCCGAAATCAAAAAAGCTTCACCCAGCCAAGGCGTGATTCGTGAAGATTTTAATCCGGTCATGATTGCCCAAGATTACGCCATGAATGGCGCAACCTGCTTGTCAGTGCTGACCGACAAGGAATATTTCCAAGGCTCTGGGGTTTACCTGCAAATGGTCAGGGAACGCTGCCCGTTGCCGGTGCTCAGAAAAGATTTTATGATCGACGCATATCAAATTTATGAAGCCCGGGCGTTGGGTGCGGATTGTATTTTGTTGATTGTTGCGGCTTTGGAAGACGGTCAAATGCGGGAATTATCGGATGTCGCCACCAAGTTGGGCATGGATGTTTTGGTGGAAGTGCATGATGCCCAAGAACTACAACGCGCCTTAATGCTGGAAACTAAATTAATCGGCATCAATAACCGCAATTTGCGTACCTTTGAAACTTCGCTGCAAACCACGCTGGATTTAAAAGCGCAGATTCCTGTGGATCGTTTAATTATTACGGAAAGCGGTATCCATACCCCAGAAAACGTCCAGCTCATGCTGGATAATGACATTTACGCATTTTTGGTGGGTGAAGTGTTTATGCGTGCGGAAAGCCCCGGACAAAAAATGCGGGCGTTATTTGCTTTGTAACCGCGTTAATTGAGTAACAGAATTTCGAGTTGCTTAATTGTTTTTTTAGCGTTTATAGTCCCCCTTTTGTTTGAAACTATTGCCTGCTATAGTAAGCATCGCGGGGATTTTATACATTTATTAACAACTGCGTGTAGCATTCATTTGAATATTTTCACTTATAAGCAACGGCGTGTGCTTAAGTTTTGCGCCGCTCTGCCGATTATAATTATGCTGTTAGTGGGGTGCGCGAGTACCCCACCGGTTCCTGAGGTAAAGCGTTACCCGCCTGTTGTCACGTATGCGTTGAGTTTGCAAGGTGCGCCGTATCGATGGGGTAAGGCTTCTCCTGAAGAAGGTTTTGATTGTAGCGGTTTTGTGCAACATGTTTATGCACAGCAAGGCATTAGAATACCTCGAACCGTGAGTGAGATGGCTGTAGCGTTGCCGCAGGTTTCAAAAAGCGATTTACATGCCGGAGATTTGGTGCTGTTCAATACCGTTCGCAATAAAGCGTCGCATGTTGGGCTTTATATTCAAGATAGGAAATTTATACATGCGCCCAGCAGCCGTGCAGGAAAGGTGCAGATTTCCAGTCTTGAAAATCAGTATTGGCGTCAGCGTTTTATCGGGGTACGCCGCCCCAACGGGCTTGAGGAATAGGATTAATAATGAGGCGTAAACGGTTAATTTTTGCATGGCTATTTTGTCTTAAGGGCTTGTATACTGTATGATGTGGGCTATTCTTATGCGTATATTTAAATTTGATTTTTTAAGCGGCATTGTATCCTGCAAAAGCATTATAAAATGACTACGCCAACCTCCGTGATGCAAGGACGACTGTTCATTATTTCAGCCCCTTCCGGTGCCGGTAAAACCAGTTTGGTTAAGTATCTGGTAGCGAACATGAGGGCGTTGAGCGTTTCTATTTCACACACGACACGTCCTATGCGTCCGGGTGAAGTGAACGGGCAAGATTATTTTTTTGTATCAAATGAGATGTTTTCCGCCATGCTTGGGCAGGGGGCTTTTCTGGAGTATGCAAAAGTCTATGATAATTGTTATGGCACCGCGCGGCAGCATGTGGAAGATTTATTAAATACCGGTCAGGATGTGATCCTGGAAATCGACTGGCAAGGTGCGGCACAAATAAAAACTTTATTGCCTGATAGCGTTGCGATTTTTATTTTTCCGCCCTCTATTGAGATTTTGCAAAAACGCCTATTTGACCGCGGGCAAGACAGTGCGGCGGTTATTGATCGGCGGATGCGCGATGCCATTACTGAAATGCGCCATTACCGAGAATTTGATTATTTAATTGTGAATGATGATTTTCAACTGGCTTTTTTTGAAATTCAAAGCATCATTACTGCCTATCGGTTACAGCGAGAACCGCAACAACACAAACTGCAACCGCTTTTAGATAATCTTTTTGTTTAAGATGTACTTTTTTCCCTTTCTAACGTTTAACTGGTTTTATGAAATCATTACCTTCTATTTTAGTGTTTATTGTTTACGCATTTTTTCAAGTTGTATTTAGTTCAACAGCTTGGGCTGCGGAAAACAGCTTATTTTTAAAATCGTCCGCTGCAATTGTTATGGATCAGGCGACTGGTGCGGTGTTGTTTGAGAAAAATTCGCACTTACAATTACCCATTGCATCCATTACCAAGTTGATGACAGCGATGGTAATACTGGATTCGAAGCCTTTTTTGGACAGGCCTCTGGTTATTACGGAAGAGGATGTTGACATGTTGCGGAGAAGTTCTTCACGTTTACCGGTCGGTACGGTGCTTACGGTTGAAGAAATGTTACGTTTAGCATTGATGGCATCAGAAAATCGTGCCGCTTCTGCTTTGGCTAGAAGTTTTCCAGGTGGTCGATTTGCTTTTATTAGTGCCATGAATTTAAAGGCGCGTTCTTTGGGATTAAGGTATACGCGTTTTCTCGATGCAACAGGCCTTAACTCTTCCAATGTTTCTAGTCCGCGTGATTTGTCAAAAATGGTGGCAACAGCGGCAAAATATCCGCTCATTAGCGCGATGACAACGACGGCATCTTATGAACAAATGGTTGGCAATCGCTGGGTTACGTTTAGAAATACCAATGCATTGGTTAGAGATGACGCATGGCGAATTGATGTGTCAAAAACCGGATATATTAACGAATCGGGTAAATGCCTGGTGATGCAAACTAGGCTAAATGACCGCCCAACGATTATTGTGTTATTAGATGCGTTGGGACGGCATACGCCGATTGGTGATTCTAATCGCATCAAAGAATGGATAGATAGCGGTTCTTATCGTGAAGGGCTATATACAGCCGCAGCTAGAATGTAAGCGGATAGCTGTATTTCTTCACGATTCTTAATGACGTATCGTTTCATTTCACTATTTCAGAGCGGATATCATCATGGAAATTGTTAAATTACCTCGACCTATGCGCTGGTTTTGGGGGTGCTTAGGCGCTTATTGGCTAGCGGACATTATTAATCAGGGATTTTTTTATGTAGCGGTCATGTCGTTATTAATGATCCCAATTTTGATTGTGGATGTTTACTTTCCGCAGCAAATTTAAGATTTCACATCAATAGCAAAACAGGTGCAGCAAATATTTAATGACGGTACTGGCGTTTAGAGGTTCAAAGCTGCTTACAGTTAGCGTGCTGCTGAAAAGATCATATTCCGTCTCAGCGTAATGCCTTTTATTGCCATTGGAATTATCATGTAAACTGTTTTTTAGTATTCATGCCACTCAACAGCCCAGCCTTAATTTTTAAAATTCAAATGAACAGCAAGCGTTACCTCCTCATACTACTCTTAACGACATTACTCGCGGGTTGTGGACAAATTGGACCACTCTACTTGCCTGACGATGTACAAGCTGCTAAAAAAAATAAACAACTTTAATGGATCATTTTAATTATCGCGAATCTCAGCTTTATGCTGAAGACTGTGCTGTACAAACTATTGCCCAGCAATACGGTACACCTTGTTATATCTACTCTAAAGCGACATTACAAAGACATTGGCATGCGTTTGATGATGCCTTTGGTTCACAGCCGCATCTCATTTGTTACGCCGTTAAAGCCAATTCTAATCTGGCAATTTTAAATGTACTGGCGCGATTAGGCTCAGGTTTCGATATTGTTTCATTGGGAGAGTTGGAACGTGTTTTAGCGGCAGGTGGCGACCCTAAAAAAATCGTGTTTTCCGGCGTCGGTAAACGCGCCGATGAGATTGTTGCGGCACTTAAAATTGGCATTCGTTGTTTTAATGTTGAAGTCAGTGGCGAATTGGATAGGATCAATCAATTGGCCGGTGAGCTAAACGTTATTGCACCGATTTCTTTTCGCGTCAATCCCGATGTGGATGCCAAAACTCATCCTTATATTTCAACGGGTTTAAAAGAAAATAAATTCGGTATTGATTTTAAGTCTGCACTCAGCGAATACCAGCGCGCCGCAACATTGCCTAATATTAAAATTGTCGGCATTGATTGTCATATCGGTTCACAATTGACTGAAACTAGGCCATTTTTGGACGCTTTAGAGCGGGTGTTAAGCATTGTCGATTTGCTGAAAGCGCAAGGCATTACCTTACACCACCTGGATTTAGGCGGTGGCTTAGGGATTCGCTATAACGACGAAACGCCACCAGAACCGGTTGACTATATAGCTGCCCTGCTTGCAAGGCTGAATGATCCCACAATAGAAATTTTATTGGAACCAGGGCGGGCGATTGTCGGTAATGCGGGGATTTTAGTCACGCAAGTGGATTATTTAAAACAAACGCCGGATAAAAATTTTGCGATTGTCGATGCGGCGATGAACGATTTATTGCGTCCGGCGTTATATGGTGCCTGGCAGGACATTATTCCGCTTAAGCAACAAAGTTCGGCAGTGCTAAAATCTTGGGATATAGTGGGACCCGTTTGTGAAACCGGTGATTTTTTAGGTAAACAACGCAACTTGCAATTACAGCAAGGGGATTTTTTGGCGATTCGCTCGGCAGGGGCTTACGGTTTTAGCATGAGTTCCAATTACAATTCTAGGCCGAGAGCCGTAGAAATTATGGTTGATGGCGCAGCAACGCATATTATCCGTGAACGCGAATCAATAGCGCAATTGTGGCAAGGAGAACAGGTATTGCCCGTATGACGACGCTTAACTTTACCAAAATGCACGGCTTGGGCAATGATTTTGTGGTGATTGATGCGCTTAACCAAAACATTGCATTAACCGTTGCACAAATCTGTTTTATCGCAGATCGCCATCTGGGGATTGGTTGCGACCAACTGTTGTTGGTTGAAAAACCGGATGCCAATAGTAATGCCGATTTTAAATATCGTATTTATAATGCCGATGGCAGTGAAGTAGCACAATGTGGTAATGGCGCACGGTGTTTTGCACGTTTTGTGCGCGATAAAAACCTCAGCCAAAAACAAGACATTTTGGTTGATACTCAAGCACGGCAATTATTGCTGAGTTTTGATGATGACGGTTTAATTACCGTGAACATGGGCGTGCCATTACATGCGCCTACTGATATTCCTTTGCAGGCCTGTGCGGAATCAAAATTGTATAGTCTGGACGTTAATGGCAGTCAGTGTGCTTTTGGTGCGGTGTCTATGGGTAACCCGCATGCCGTGATGCAGGTTAGCAATCTCAGCGCTGCGCCAGTTAACGAGTTAGGTGCAGCCCTGGAGGGCCATTGTTTTTTTCCGGAACGGGCGAATATCGGTTTTATGCAGATTATTGATCGCCAACATATCAAGCTGCGCGTGTTTGAGCGCGGTGCAGGTGAAACCAAAGCCTGCGGTAGTGGCGCCTGTGCGGCGGTGGTGGTAGGCATAGAGCAAAAATTATTGGACGCTAATGTCACCGTAGAATTACCCGGCGGCAATCTAAAAATTCAATGGCAAGGTCGCCTGCAACCGGTATTTATGACCGGTCCTGCGGTTTCCGTATTCGATGGGCAAATAGTGTTATGACCGAAGCAAAACAAACCACAGTAACTGAAAACGACGTAGTTAATTATTTACAGCAAAACCCTGAGTTTTTTCAGGAACAGCTAGCGCTGTTGGAGGTCATGCGTATTCCCCATCCAAGTGGCGATGCGATTTCACTTATTTCCAAACAACTGGAACTCTTTAGAAGTAAGCACCATGCGTTGGAAAATCAGCTAACTGAGTTAATTAATATCGCTAGGGAAAATGATAACTCGTTCAATCGGTTGCATAAATTGACTTTAACTTTATTACAAGCCACTAGCCTAGAGCAAGTAGTCATTAATCTTAAACAGGCGCTCACTGAATTTTTTCTCACCGATTTAATTGCCATACGTTTGATTCAAGAACCAAGCACGCCTTCGGCGCTGGCGGGGTTATTTATTGCGCCTGGTGATAAACGTTTGCACTATTTTCAAAAAGAACTCACTACTGCGCAACCTTTTTGTGGCGCACCGACTGACAGCCAAGCAGAATTTCTATTTGGGGAGCGAGCTTCCGTGGTTAAGTCGTGTGCGATTATACCGATGGTTTATCCGCAGATTAAAGCAATTTTAGCGATTGGACATACCGATGCGATGGGTTTTCATGCCGACATGGGCAGTATATTTCTAACCCAAATCAGTGAAATTGCCGTGACGCGGCTGATTTCATTAAATCCTGTGCCACATCCTGTTGATGTAGATCCTGTGACGACTCCCGTTTCGCTCTAAACACAGCAAAATGGATGCGCAAGCACTGCAAGCGTTGGCGGATTTTTACGAACACCTCAACACCGAACGCCGCTTGTCCAGCCATACCTCTGCAAGTTACCAACACGATCTGCAATTGTTAGTGATTTATTGCCAAACCCAGCAGATTGAACACTGGAATGCCGTTACCGTCATACACATCCGCGCGCACATTGCCAGCAGGCATCGGCAAGGCATGGGCAGCAAAAGTTTACAACGCGAATTGTCCGCCATCCGCAGTTTTTATAAGTTTTTACTCAAAAGGCACGGCGTTACCGCCAATCCAGCGCAACAAGTCAGAGCCCCTAAACAAGGCCGAAAATTACCAAAAACCCTGGACGTTGACCAAGTCACCGGTTTACTTGAGGCTGGCACTGACTCATTGCTAGAGATTCGGGATCTGGCTATCTTTGAATTATGTTACTCATCAGGTTTGCGACTGAGCGAATTAACCGCCTTGAACGTGAATGATGTTGACTTACACGACCAATCCTTAATCGTGCGTCACGGCAAAGGCAATAAATCCCGTTTTTTACCGATCGGCAGCAAAGCTGTTAACGCTCTGCAACATTGGCTTAGGCATCGTACCGTTGCGACTAGCGATGAATTGGCCGTATTTACCTCAAAACAGGGTAAACGCCTCACGCAGCGTAGCGTCCAACTGCGCTTGGCGCAATGGTGCATAAAAAAGGGGATTACCGAACATGTGCATCCGCACATGCTTAGGCACTCTTTTGCCAGTCACCTTCTGGAATCCAGTCAGGATCTACGGGCTGTACAAGAATTACTGGGACACAGCAACATCAGCACCACCCAGATTTACACACACTTGGATTTTCAACATCTGGCACGCGTGTATGATCAAGCCCATCCGCGTGCAAAGAAAAAAACTGATTAATACGGGTTTGTTCGAGAGTTTGTCTGCGGGATTTTTGGGTGCGATAGCAAAGGTCAATCGGCACTGCCCAGATATTCGACTTTAACTTTAGCTACCCCGCGCATCCCTATTCTTCTTGCAGCAGCGTGTGACAGGTCAATAATCCGGCCTTTTTTAAAAGGGCCTCGGTCGGTCACTACCAAGACAACTGCACGTCTGTTATGAAGATTAGTGACACGTACTTTGCTGGGTAGCGGCAAGGTTTTATGGGCAGCAGAGAATCCATCTGGGGAAAAGTGCGTACCCATCGCAGTTTGCGATCCTGATTCTGAACCGTACCAAGATGCCGTACCTGTTTCGCTATATCCTTCTGCGGAAAGCATGGGGTAGTAAGTCTTGCCTTTGACTCGATAAGGACGGTTGTAAGCACGTTTATGCAGATTATTATGATGACGAGCTTGCGGTTTTGGCACACCTAAACCTAGCTGCGGCGGTTCAGAAGCACAGCCACTTAATAAACTAATTGTTATTATTAGTGTACCGATAACGCCAAATGGTGGGCGATTTTTGAAAATATGAACAGAGTGAGCCATCGTGAGTTTTCGCCTCATTTAAAATTTTGCGTAGCTTAACATTATTTGTGTTTAATAGGGTCGCGGGTGTGGCAGGAGTACGAAAACACCAGCTAAGCTTGCAGGAAGCGCCTCGTTCGTAAATAATCTGCCGCCCCTACTTTCGGCCATCCTAAAGTATCAAGCTGCTGGCATAATTCGATAACAAGGGATATAAACTTTACCGGGTAGCTTCATGCGGTGCTGTGTTACAAAAGAAGTCAGCAGCGAATCCATGAGTGCCATGATGTCCTTATCGCCGTAAATTTCAAAATGCCCAAATTGTTCAATGGCACGAATGCCATCATCTTTAACATTGCCCGCCACAATACCCGAAAAGGCACGACGCAGGTTTGCGGCCAGCAAATGCGTTTCCTGATTTTTATGTAAGGCGAGATTGCGCATGTTGCTATGCGAGGGTACGAAGGGTTCTTGAAAGACCTTGTCTATTTTCAGCAACCAGTTGAAATAATAAGCATCGCCTTTTGCTTTACGGAATGCGCGGACTTCTTGAATGCCCGCCAATATTTCACGCGCCACCCGTGCAGGATCATTAACAATAATCTGGTAGCGCCGCTGGGCATCCTCACCTAAGGTGCCGCCGATAAAGCGATCAATTTCTTTAAAATAATCCTTCGCGCTTTCAGGCCCTGAAAATATCAAGGGGAATGGCATATCTTTATTGTCCGGGTGTAACAATATGCCTAAAAGATAGAGGATTTCTTCTGCGGTACCGGCTCCCCCTGGGAACACCACAATGCCATGCCCCCTTCTGACGAAGGCTTCCAGACGTTTTTCAATATCCGGTAAAATCACCAAATCATTAACGATCGGATTGGGCGATTCTGCGGCGATAATGCCGGGTTCAGTGATGCCTATGTATTGACCGTTTTTGATACGTTGTTTGGCATGGCCTATGGTCGCGCCTTTCATCGGCCCTTTCATCGCGCCGGGGCCGCAGCCGGTGCAAATATCCAGACCACGTAATCCCAATTCGTGTCCGACTTGTTTGGTGTATTTATATTCATTGCGGCTAATAGAATGTCCGCCCCAGCAAACTACTAAGTTAGGATTATGCCGTGGGCGCAGGATGTTGGCATTGCGCAGGATATGGAACACGGCATTGGTGATGCCTTCGGAGGTGCTTAGGACAAATTTGGCGTTATCGTAAATTTCATTATTCACATAAATAATGTCACGCAACACCGCAAACAGATGTTCATTAATGCCTTTAATCATGTAGCCATCAACAAAGGCATGGGCAGGGGCTTTTTTGACTTCCAGCTTGATGCCGCGTTGTTCCTGAATCACTTTAATATCAAAATCTGGATAACGTTCCAGTAGTTCTTTACCGTCATCCATGTCGCTGCCGCAATTTAAAACCGCCAGTGAGCAATTACGGAAAGTTTGGTATAAACCGCCCTGGCTGGTATCCAGCAAATTATTGACTTCCAGTTTAGAGAGAATATCCAGCCGACCTTCGGGGGTAATTTGTGCATCAACTAACGCTTGCTTCATGGTTATCCTTAAGTTTTTTTTGTGATTGAAAGTGCCGATGCCATTATGACTAGATTTTTGCCTAATCACGATTAAAAATTATGCTGTTTTGTTCATGGAGCGTTAAGTGTTGTCCAGTTAAACTGCAATCCTGTTTTTTTGCAACGTGAGGATAAAGTCATGACGGCCTTAATTAAGCAAGCCTTGCTCGTTGGTATAGTTTTACTATTGAATGCCTGCGTTCCCCGGCCTTTTTTTCCACATCCAGGCAATTTTCAGGGCGGCTATAGCGAAGGGCCATCAGGTTATTACAGGGGAAATTCCGGCTATGGATCTGGTCATTATTCAAATCACGGTGGCGATCATCATGGTGGACATCATGGCTCGCAACATTGGGGAAATCAGTCTTCAGAAGGGCATCACCACCGCGGAAGGTGATTGTTCTCTAATTCTACTTTGTTAGCTGATGTTACGCGGATTGGTCGGAAGTCGGATTTTAGCCCGACAATAACTCGCCCAGCCAAACGGCACCCCATAAGAAATAATCGCCAACCATTTTAAGCATGCTTGCCGGCAGCTGATTTGCCACAATATCGCGCCAGTCTTTGCACGTCTTCATCTTTACGCACCGCATGGTCAGGATACTATGTCGGGTTAAAGCCCGACTTCCAATCTGCGTAACATCAGTTTGTTAAGTTAATCGTCAGCACTAAATCGCTCTCTTTAGAAAAGAAAGTTTAGGGGGGTTATAAAATATCCCCCTAAGTAACGTAGAACTAAGCTATTGTTCAACAGTATTAATAGCAATCCTGAATGCCTGTAAATACGCAATATACTTAATTTTTAAGGTTAGGGTAATGTTGCGATTATTCAATTTAGTAAGTGCGTACTTGCCAAAAGTATTTGTTAATGCTACCGTCAACCATCTGAGTAGCGTAAAGATAGGTTATATGCGTTTCAACTATAACCAACGGTTAGCTATCGGCAGGCTAGCCGCCATCTGAAAAATTAATTAAGTATGCAGAAGGTTTTAATGCGATTATTGCTATTGATTTCAACTATTGCCATTAGTGCAACGTGTTTAACCCATTCGGTTAGTGCGTTAGCGGCTAATAAACAGAGCCATGCCAGTGGACGACTTCTGCATGGCCACAGTAAACATCGCCTTGCTGCGCTTAAGCTAAAAGACGTTGGTGATGTCTGGAAGCGGATTGGCGCAAGCTTAAGACTGCCGCGCCCAGAGGTTGAGCTGGCATTGCTTAGCGCCCAAATAGGCTCACATACGGTCAGCCCTCTCCCTAAAAAATCTGATGACCAGACCGAGGCGCTTGCTATTGAGCCGCCGCACGAAGCCAATAAGCTGAGTGCCACTATTTCTCCAGAATCCGCGGCTGAAGCTGCGTCAGCATCGGTCGGTGAGCCTCGAACAGCAGACGATAAAAGTTCCCACTGGCTTACGCCAACCACGGCAAGATTACCTAAAAATAATTATACGGCGCTGGGTCGTAAAATCTTGGGTAAAATGACTGAAAATGCTTCAGGCGACTGTAACCCTGTCAAAAACAATCTGGCTGAATTTGGCGCCAGCCAAATGATAAAAACTCGAATAAGAACGCAATTTAACTTCCATCCTGAACTCCAAAAGCATACGGCTTTAGACGGGAGGCCTGTTGGATACCAAGAGCGCTTCGGTAGGAGTCGATTGAAAAAAACACCTTGCTCGGACAATAAATTTCAAAAATTAGCCGCACATTTAATGCCCGCATCACCTGTTGCTGAGCAATTATCGGCGCAAGATATTCAAGCGCAGATGCAGGTGTTAGCCGATAAACAAAAGACGCTCGGTGACAACGCAGACGTTAATGCCCCCTCGTCAGCAGCTTTTGACGCACAAATGCAAGCGCTCGCTTTTAAGCAACGTGAGCTGGAACAACAAAGAAGTGCCAAGCTGACCTTGAACAATGAGCGTGTTAATAAATTCGTTAACTGGTATGCACAGCGGCGTGATTACTTGTATGAAGTTGCCGAGCGCGCCAAACCCTATTTGTATCATATTGTAGAACGTTTAAATACAGAACATCTGCCCTTGGATTTGGCCTTGTTACCTATTGTGGAAAGCGCTTATCAAGCCACTGCAAAATCGCCAATGAGTGCTGCTGGATTATGGCAATTTATTCCCAGCACTGGTGCAGATTATCATTTGAAGCAAGATGCACAGTATGATGATCGTCTGGATATCGCCGCGTCCACCCAAGCAGCAACCAGTTATCTCAGTTTTTTAAATCAACGTTTCAAGGGAGATTGGCTGTTGGCTTTGGCGGCTTATAATTGCGGCATTGGGCGAGTGGAAGAGGCCATCAATCGTAATGTCGCTGCTGGGCTAGCAACGGATTATTGGTCGTTGCAATTGCCCGAAGAAACCCAAGAATATGTGCCACGCTTGCTGGCCTTGACAACATTATTTGCAAATCCGGCTAACTACAATATCAAATTGGCGCCAGTTAAAAATGAACCCTATTTCGTTACGGTGACGCTTGACCATAAATTGGATGTTAAACACCTCGCAGATAAAAATATTAAAACTATCGCTGAGCTTGCCAATATCAATTATGCGCAATTTAGCTTACTTAACCCAGGCTATTTAGGATCATTTCTGCCGTCTGATAGACCGTTGAGTTTTCTGATGCCCATCGCTAATGCTAATCAGCTACATCAACACTTAACCATGCTAGCCGCTATTGAAACCGGAGAGCATGCCCATCTGCAAGCCTCTACATCGGTTGCATCGGTGTTAAATACCCCCGTGATCCCAGAATCGTCAGTCTTTAGCCTTCCCTTGCTATCCTTAAATGTTGATGCAAAGACATCTTCCCTAACCTTGCCAAAACCTGAAGTCGTTACAAAAAAAACCGATCATCAGCCAAGATCAGCTAAAGAACCGTATTTAACCACACATTATGTTGATAGAGGGGAAACCTTGCAAACAGTGGCGGGGGCGTTTAATGTCACCGTGGATGAGCTACGGAAGCTTAATAAGTTTAAAAATAAGCAACGTGCTGTTTTCGGACAACGATTAATGATTCCATCCAAAAGAATTTCTACCATAATGCTTGCGACTAAATAGCCGCACAGCAGTCTTAACAGCATGGGTGTAGGTGAGATACGCGTTGCTACTGTAACGCCATAAGCATCAAATATGCTGAATTTCTGCTAGTTTAATGTCCGCTTCAGTGGTATCTAACGCTACTTTTTTCTAAATTAACTGATGTTACGCGGGACTAAACAATTAGTAAGATGCTTCAGCCAACACCGTCATACTGGCAGGGGTGCCAGTATCTAGTCACACGGATGTGAATGTATGACTTGGTATAGGGCTTAAATCGAGCGCAATGTATCTGGATTGTACCGTCCTTGGCTCTGGATTCCGGCTTCCCTGCCGGAATGACGGTTTTTTTTGACGTTAGCTGAAGCATCTTACTAATCAGGAGAAATAATCGCCAACCCGTTTAAGCACGTCTGCCCGCAGTGGATTCGCCACAATATCGCGCCATTCTTTGCACGTCTTCATCTTTACGCACCGCATGGTCAGGATAATAGTCGGGTTAAAACCCGACTTCCAATCTGCGTAACCTCAGTAAATTAAAATGACGTTATATTTGTTGGCACCCATGTTGGCGTTTTTTGCAATACCCTTTTGGTCTCTTCCTGTCGTATTTTAGCCGCAGAAATACCGTGGCTGTCTATTTTGCCGTTACCCAGAAAAAAGTAAGCGCGCAGTATTAAGTACTCCAGAATAAAACTGACATAACCAATACTCAGGCAGGGTAATCCTAAATTCCCTACTTTTGACGGATATGTAAAGCTAGACGCGTAGGATAAGATGTGCCTGCACTAAGTAACGTTCAGGTTCAGGGCTACGAAATGAATGCTTTGAATCGTTTAACATAATTTAGTGCAAATTTATCTACGATAGCAAACCGCTCTCTCTTAAAAGCCGTGATACATGGCCTATCGCCAAATTGTGTATTTTTAGGGATTGCATCTTACCGCTTGATTTTGGAGAGAACCATGCACAATAAAACATTTAGGACTCTTGCGCTATTTTCTATTTTAATTTTTTCATATTGTGAATCAGCAAAAAGTGATGAAAGTGACAAAAATACTAAACCAAGCAACACGAATAAAGTTGCCCGCAGTGAAACCCTTAAAGAATATCTCGGGAAATTAATATTTTTTGACACCAATCTTTCTTCACCAGCCGGACAATCCTGTAGCAGTTGTCACACGCCTAACTTTGCCTTTACCGAACCGAATCAAGAGATACCCACCTCAGAAGGAGTCGTTGCAGGACGTTTCGGTAAGCGCAATGCACCCACGGTTATGTATGCACAATTCAGCCCTCCTTTCCACTACGATGCAAATTTAGGCAGCTATGTGGGCGGACAGTTTTTGGATGGTCGAGCGGCAACCTTGGATGTGCAAGCTAAAGCACCTTTCTTGGGGGCGATTGAAATGGCAAATCCAAACGTAAAATCGGTAATCAAAAAAATAAAAAAGGCTAACTATGCGCCTTTATTTTTTTCGGTCTATGGTTTGAAGGCGCTTTCAAGCGACAATAATGTCTTTAATCTAGTGGCCGATGCCATTGCGGCATACGAACGTACCCAGGTATTTGGCTCGTTTTCATCCAAGTATGACGCTTATCTTGCCGGAAACGTTGAACTGAGTCCTCTGGAATTGCAAGGCTTGCAAGTTTTTGAAGATCCTGGCAAAGGCAACTGTGCAGCTTGTCATAGTAGCCGACCCGCAGCGGATGGAACACCGCCTTTGTTTACCGACTTTACTTATGAAAACTTGGGTATACCGAGAAATCCCGCCAACCCGTTTTACCGAAATGATCCTAAATTCAATCCAGATGGCTGGAATTTCGTTGACAACGGCTTAGGCGCAGTAGTCGGCGCATCCAACCAAAATGGCAAGTTTAGGGTGCCAACTTTGCGTAATCTTGCCCGCACTGCACCTTATTTCCACAATGGTTATTTTTCCAGCTTACATGCGGTGGTCGATTTTTATAATACCCGCGACGTTAAACCTGCTTGCGCTGACGTTTTGACGAATGAAACACAAGCTAATCAAAACTATTGTTGGCCAATTCCTGAAGTATCGGATAACGTCAACCATGCTGAGTTAGGACGCTTAGGCTTAACCGATGCGGAAGTCGATGCCATTGTGGCGTTTTTAAATACGCTTGAAGACGGCTATCAGTAAATCTATTACCGGGACGGCCTTGTGACAGCAAGCCGTCCTTCTTTATCGTTTTAGCACAATTCCAGCGGTTTAAAGTAATTTGAGTCGTATTTATACTTTCAAGCAACCTTCCTCTGAACTGTTTGGCTTAGTTAGATTTCTCAAATTTCCCAAAGCGTGCCAGCAATACCGGCAGTAACAATAAATTTAAGCAGGTTGATGAAATCAGCCCGCCAATAATAATTGCCGCCATCGGCCCCATAATTTCACGCCCGGGATTATCGCTGTTAAATGCCACCGGTAACATCGCCAGCGCAGTGACCAGGGCAGTCATCAAAATAGAGGGTAAGCGTTCCTGCGCACCTTGTATGGCGGTACTTAAAGTCCAGCTTTTGCCTTCGACAGCCACTAAGTGCTGATAATGCGATAACAACATAATGCTGTTGCGCACGGTAATGCCAAACAGGGTAATAAAACCCACCACCGACCCGACGGATAAACTGGCCTGGGTGAACATCACCATTAGCACCCCACCAAGCAAGGCGAAGGGCAGATTGCACAGGGTTACTATGAGATTACGGGAGTTGCCAATCGCGATAAAAATCAAAATCAACGCGCCCGCGCCTGCGAATAACGCATGTAACAGTAAATCCCGTTTAGCCGTTGCCTGCTCGATAGCCGCCCCTGAATAGGTGATCACCATGTCTGCACTTAAGTGAATGTTTTCGGCAATCTTAGCTTTAAGCTGTTTTAAAAAACCGTTCAGATCATTGTGGGTAATGTTGCAGGTAACCGTCTGCCGACGTTGTGCGCCTTCATGTAAGATATTGTAACGGCCTTCACTTTGATGCACGCTTGCTACCTGCGCCAGCGTGATGTAATGGCCGTCCGGGGTACGCAGCGGCAGTTGCCCGATCGTTTCAAGTTGGGTGCGCAAAGCGGGTGGTAAAGTAACGGCGATGGTGTAGAGCTTATTGCCTTCGTAATTTTTACCTACTACCCGGCTGGCGTATGCCGTTTGCAGTAAATCAAGCACTTGTGCCGGCCTTAAGCCGTAATGATTAAGTTTCGCCAAGTCTATTTTTATGTCCAACAATGGCGTGCCCAGCGGTGAGCGAAGTTGTACGTCGGTGGCACCGGGCATTGCTTGCATCAGATTGGCAACCGCTTGCGCCTTGGCATCTAGCGCCGTCAAATCATTGCCGTAAATGTTTACCACAATCGGGGCGGTATAGCCGGAAAGCGTTTCATTAATACGCTCGGTTAAAAACGTGTTCACCTCAAAATTAATACCGGGAAAATTTCGCAAGATGCCCCGTAATTGTTCAAGTATTTGCTGCTGCTCAGTGCCAGAAAGCGGTTTTAAACGAATCTCATATTCGCTGTAATGGCTGCCATAAGTATCTGCCCCCCGTTCTGCGCGGCCTGCCCATTGCGACACCGAAGCCACACCGGCAATCGCCATAAATTGCTGGGTCAGTTGCGACCCGGTGCGGATGGATTCCGCTAAAGAAGTCCCAGGAATGCTGGTGCTATGCGCCATGTAATGGCCTTCACGCAATTCCGGTAAAAATTGGTTGTCGAACTGGCTAAAACTCGCAATGCCAAATAAACAAAGGAGGCTGCTGCCCATAAGCCACACTTTAAAATGTTTGGCAACCCAAGCTAAGAGACGACTATAACGGGGTTTAAGATAACGTGTTAATGGCGGCTCTGGCGTTTCAGTGCTGGTATTCGACAGTAGCCAATAACACAATGCTGGGGTCAGGCTTAGCGCGACCAGTAACGACATCAAAATAGCAACTATATAAGCATAGCCCAACGGTGCAAATAAGCGCCCGGCGATGCCATTTAAGGTTAATAATGGCACAAACACCAGCGCGACAATAAAACTGGCATACACTACCGAGCTGCGCACTTCGATTGACGCTTGATAAACCACTTCGGCAGTTGGTAACGGGTTAACCAATAAACGGTTTTCGCGCAAACGGCGGAAGATATTTTCGGTATCAATAATCGCATCATCCACCACTTCACCCAGCGCAATGGCAAGGCCGCCCAGTACCATAATGTTTAAATTCACCCCTGCTTCCAGAAGGATGCAGACTGCCAGGGTTAACGAAACGGGAATCGCCACTGCCGCAATCAAAGTGCTGCGCAGGCTAAACAAAAACAGATACAGTACGATTAACACAAAGCCTGCACCGATCAATAAATGCCCGGATAAATTCGCCACGGATGTTTCTATATAATCCGCCGGACGAAAAAGCCGGGTATTTAGATTAATAGCCTGTTGCTTAAACGTCGTGTCAAATTCAGCCAACACCTGTTCAACCGCTCTGGAGACGACCAGCGTATTGGCACCGTATTGACCAATCACCATCAATACAATCCCCGGCTTACCCATGATTTGCGCTGCGCTAATCGGCGCTTCGGCAGCAAACTGAATATCCGCGACATCGCCCAAAGTGATATTGTCACCCTTTTGGCGTTGCACCACGATTTGCTTAAATTCTTCGGTACTTTTGGGTTGCCCACTGACTTGCAGGGTAAAGCGCTGATTATGGTTTTCAATAAAACCACCGCCCTGGATTTTGCCCGCTTGTTCCGCCGCCTGGATTACATCATCCAAGGTGATTTTAAAACGTAGTAAATTGGCAGGATTTACTTGAATTTGTAATTGTTTAACCGCCCCACCGAATACATTGACATCTGCCACGCCCGGCACTGCCAGTAACCGTGGCACAATCGTCCAATCCACTAGGCTGCGTAAGTCAATTAAATTCTTTTTATCGGATTGTAAACCCAAAGTTAAAACGGTCGCGGAGGCCGAGGACAACGGTACCACCACGGGTGGACTAATGCCTAAGGGTAAGCGGTTACTGATACTATTTAAGCGCTCACTGACTTGCTGCCGATTACGGTAAAGATCAGATTGTTCGGTAAATACCACGGTAATAACCGATAAGCCCTGAATCGATTCTGAGCGTAGCGTAACCAAACCGATTAAACCGCTGAGCGCTTTTTCAATCGGCTGGGTAACCAGTAACTCCACCTGTTCCGCTGAAAACCCCGGTGATTCAGTTTGGATAATCACCTGTTTCGGCGAGAAGTTAGGAAAAATATCCAACCCGGCAGTCGTAAACCGGTAACCGCCATAAATTAAAATCAATACGGCTAAGACCAGGATGATGCCGTAATAGCGGATAGAGAAGCGGATTAGGAGTGATAGCATGGTTATGTGTAATTCCGTTCACAGCGCTAAAGTGCGTAATGCTTTCCTGCTCATCACGCCGATAATCCAAAAGCAGTCAGTTAAACAATCTACAACTTATTCGTGCTTAATGAATCGAAAGATGAGCAGTTGGCTTGCCCGTTGTTAGATCAGGCAGTTGCCAGATTACTTATACCTCAGTTTGGAGTGATGCAATTATAAAACTTAATTCGTAGGGTGCAATAGCCGATAGGTGTATTGCACCATAATGGCATCTACAACATACGGCACATAAGCTTATCGGCGATTGATGCGCTTGCGAGTACAGATTGGTGACGAAGGAGTGATGGTAATTTTTATAAAACAAACCCACGGCGGCTTTATCCCGATAAGTCAGCATTTTTGCGCGCACATCGTCAAGTTTGATGCCGTACATTTTTAGCGCCTCTTCACCCGCCTGGCTAATATAGACATCAACGCAAATCCAGCGTCATGAGAAACTTCAAGCATTCTTCGATATAGTGACCAGAGCCAGTGATGCTACAGGCTAGGCGGGGTTTGTTCTGGTGTATGGGGTTGGTTATTTTATCCAAAGTGATGGTTTTATTGGGGTGTGAGTAGGGCGGTTTGAAAGCAGTCACCGCGTGATATGGTAGGCATAAGCATGCCGGCCTATTAAGGCTGTCCGGCTAGTCCTCGTCAATTCCTTTTGAATCATCCAACTTTAAAGATATATAATCGAAATTCCATCTTACAAAATGATCGCGTAAAGCGATGCTAACCTCACCCCGTCTCATTGCTGGAAACACTTCTTCAAAAGTTGGCTCTTTTTCCTCGTCGAGAAAAGGGCAATTCAATCCATCTATTCCATTAATAGCCTCAAGAATTGCTTCCATTTTATTGAATAATGCATCAAAAGAATCAATTGACGATCCTTGTCTATGTAACGCAAATAGCCGGACAATATATTTGTCTGATTCTGTAAATGGATCAATTTGAAGATATAACCCCCCAGCATCATCCAATCCGTAGTCAAATAAGCCTTTATCAACTAATGGCTTAATTTTATCATTGAATGTATCTGGTAAGGCTATTCTCATGTACCGATTGGCACGCCATCTCGCTAATACTTCTATATCTCGATCATTTAGCTGTGAAGGTTGAAGTTTATTGCCTTCTTCAAAAAGAGTTTTCTTGGGAATATGAAGTATTTTAGATGCTTCAGCTTTATGCCAGTTGCCATTCAGCTCTAATTCAAGAAATCGACTACTACGCCCATCAAGATTAAGAGAATAAGGTGGTTGATTTTTCTTTGGTCGCCTTGCAATAACAAATTCAAGCGTTGGCTCAATACTGCAAGGTGCAGAAATATCGCAAGCCTGCGATAATAAAACAAGTGTATTTCGAGAATCAGATAATTTACTGCCGCTGAAAATCATGGAAACGGAGCGCTAGCGAAGTGATGATTTTTAGTCCGCGATAGGCGAAGGGAAATGTGCCAATCCGAAGTGCGCGATAGCGCGCGAGGGAGGCAAACATTTTTTCCCGAAGA
>JABFRM010000254.1 GCA_013141155.1 Methylococcaceae bacterium
GCAATTATTCCAACTAGGTTTTTTAGTCAGTGCCATCCGTCCGCCGACTGTGCCGCAAGGCAGCGCCCGTTTGCGGGTAACTTTTTCGGCGGCACATGAGCCGGCGCAGGTGGTGCAATTGTTGGATGCTTTGGGGCAAGTGCGATGAATAAAAACCTACACATTGAAATCTACGGACAAGGCAAAACTATCGTCTTACTGCATGGTTGGGCGATGCACACGGGGATTTGGCGTGCGTTTGCCAAACAGTTGGCGCAACAGGCGCGGGTGGTGTGTGTGGATTTGCCTGGGCATGGGTGCAGTCCGCTCAATCAGCCGTTTGAGTTGGCGGTGATTGCGGCGGAAATAGTTGAGGCGCTCGATGAAGCGCCTTGTTACTGGTTGGGCTGGTCATTTGGGGCGTTGTTGGCGCTGGAGATTGCGCGACAATATCCTGAAAAAGTCCGTGGTTTAGTTTTGCTGGCGGGCACGCCGTGTTTTGTGAATAAGCTTGGCTGGGCAGGTATGGATAGCGCTTTGTTGGAATCGTTTGCAGACAATTTGGCGATTAACCCACAGTTGACGGTGATGCGCTTTATGGCGATACAAGTTTTTGGTTTGGCGCAGGCGAATGCGTTGCTGCCGACCATCAAGGCCAGCGTTGCGGAATGCCCCGCACCTGCCCCAGCGGTTTTACAAGCAGGTTTGGGCATCTTGAAAAACCAGGATTTAAGGCCGGTGTTGGTGGGTTTGCACTGTCCGGTTTTGGCGATACTGGGTACACGCGACACCTTAGTGCCGGTTGCGGTTGCACCGCATTTGCAACAGTTGTCAGCACAGGTGCAGGTGCAAATTATTGAACAAGGGGGGCATTTGCCGTTTTTGTCCCATCCCGAGGTGACGGTGAGGGCGGTTATTGATTTTTTAAACGCTGCATGAGTGCTGTGATTAATCGGGATAAGTTGAAAATCCGTCAGGCGTTTGCCAATGCGGCAGAGCATTATGATGATTTTGCCCATCTTCAGCGCATGGTTGCCGATAGCTTATTGCAAAAATCGGCGTTGACCACCTTGCAGGGCAAGGTGCTGGATATTGGCTGTGGTACGGGTTATTTGACCCAGCAACTGCAAGTCTTGGGCGGTTATCAACAGCTTATTGCTTTTGATATTGCCCAGCCTATGTTGCAAAAAACCCAACAACGGTTGCAGGGCGTTGTCAGTTATGTGTGCGGTGATGCAGACATGCTCCCTTTTCAGGCGGCGAGTCTGGACAGTATTTTTTCCAGTTTGGCCTTACAGTGGTGTCAACATTTACCCACAGTGTTGCAGAATTTTAGGCGCGTATTAAAGCCGGGCGGTACGTTAGTTTTTGCGACGTTTGGAACTGAAACCTTGACGGAACTTAAGCAGGCGTGGGCAACGGTTGATCAGTACCGGCATATCAATGATTTTCATACGCCGCAGCAATTGCATGCCTTGTTGCCGCAGGATGAATGGCAAAATGTGCAGATTTCACGTCAGGTGTTTCGTTCCCAATATGCGTCGGTCGCAGTGTTGCTTCGAGAGTTAAAAGGCTTGGGTGCTCAAAGCGTCAGCACCGGACGTAAGCCGCAATTGACAACCAAAGCGCAGATGCAGCAAATGTTCGAGGCATACCCTAAGATCAATGCGGCAGGTCGCATTGCCGCCAGTTTTGAAATCATTTGGGTGGTCGCTGAGGCGAAACTATAATGCCGCGCGGATACTTTATTACGGGGATTGATACTGGTGTGGGCAAAACTTGGGTGACACTGGCGCTGATGCGGTATTTTAGCTTGCGTGGCGAATCTGTGATCGGTATGAAACCCGTGGCAGCGGGCTGTGAGCTGATCAATGGGCAGCTTAAAAACAGCGATGCGTTGTTATTGCAAGCATACAGCAGTGTTGCTCTTGACTATCAGCAAGTTAATCCTTATGCGTACGCATTGCCGGTATCGCCGCATATTGCAGGCGTGGATAATCCGGTTGATTTAACGGTGGTTCAGCAGCAATTGACGACATTGCAAGGCATGGCTGATAAGGTGGTTGTTGAAGGTGCAGGGGGCTGGTATTCGCCGCTGAGTTTGCAACTGGATAATGCAACTTTAGCCAAGGCACTGAATCTACCAGTTGTTTTGGTGGTGGCAATCCGTTTGGGTTGTATCAATCAAGCGTGTTTAAGTTTGCAGGCGATTCGACAGTCAGGTGTGGATTGTGCCGGTTGGGTTGCGGTGTGCAATGACCCTGCAATGCAAGCGAAGCCCGCCAATATTGATTATTTGAAGACGGTTTTGGATGCGTCCTTGTTAGGTGTGATGCCTTATTTGAACGTTATTGACATTGATTTATTGACGGCAGGTTTGAATAAAGACATTAGTTGATCTAGCGCAACTTATTTTTTCAAGGTTTTGTTTTAATGATCGCGCAGCTTAATAAAATAACAATTCATGAGGAATAAGACGATGGCATTAATTACGTGGACAGCGAGTCAATTTGCGGCGAATGTGGGTTTTGCAGATGATGAGCATAAAATTTTATTTGATAAACTGAATAAACTTTATGATTTAGCGATTGGCGGTTCGGCGCGTTCTAATATAGGTAAAGCGCTGGATGATTTAATTGCTTATGTTGTTGGGCATTTTGCCCATGAAGAAAAGGAGAGTCGCTACTTTTGCGATAGCTTGTTTTGGGCATCCCAGCCCAAGCAAGCGGCAAAAGACTACGCGACAGTTATTTTGCTCCGCAAGCCCCGATACCCCTGGCACAATATCGTCCCGACCCAGCAAGGGGATCGGGACATCGTGCCAATAGTTGACGCTGCCTATCGGTAAGCCTCTGTATTTCACCTACGCGTTGCTCCGGCTCAACACCCGGCCCTGTGCAGCTATCGGGGACTAAAAATCATCACTTCGCTATCGCTCCGTTTCCATGATTTTCAGCGAAAGAAATGCAGGCTAAGAATTATGCTAATTATGCGGCACATAAAGTTGAACACGATAAATTAGTGGGCATTTGTGCTGGTTTACAAACAAAATTCCATGCAGGCGAAGCAGAAGTTACCGATGAAGTGGGGCAAATGGTCAAAGGTTGGTTGAATAGCCATATCCCAACTTTTGATATGCCTTATGCGGGTGCTTTAAATAGCTGAAAAATATAGTCGTTATTGCTTTAAATGACACACAAAAACCTGTGAAATGACCTTCCACAGGTTTTTTTTTGATAAAAAAGCACGTATAAAATCAAAACAATCTAGCGTAACACGCCCGTTTGAGTTAAAATCGCCTAGTTAAATTGTGATTATTATTAAGTGAATGGAACAGCTTGCAGATTGTTTTTAGGTTACCATCACACAAACGCATACAAGAGTTTCCAACTACCATCTAAGGAGATTGCTCCGTGAAGAAAACCACGCAATTATTTGCCTGTCTACTGTTAACGGCGTTGAGCCTAAACACGGCACAAGCGGATTACACCCTGAATTTAATGCGCGGGGTCACACAGATCAGTAACGATGTTTATGAACTGCACATGCTGATTTTATGGATCTGTGTTGCCGTTGGGGCACTGGTTTTTGGCGTGATGTTCTTTTCTATTTTTTTTCATCGTAAATCGAAAGGGCATGTAGCTGCAACATTTCATGAAAATACCACGGTCGAAATTGTTTGGACAGTAATCCCTACGATTATTTTGGTGGCAATGGCGATTCCTGCGACCGATTTGATGCGAAAAATGGATGATGTTAAAGGTCATGAATTGTCGATCAAAGTTACGGGTTGGCAATGGAAATGGGAATATGAGTATATTGACAAGTGCGTGCATTTTTTCAGCAGTTTAGATCCCGCTAGCGAAAAAGCACGGCAAGTGGGTTCGGGTATTGATCCGCGTTCGGTGCCAAATTATTTGTTAAGCGTCGATAAGCCGCTGGTTGTGCCGATAAAAACCAAAATTCGTTTTTTAATTACTGCCGGAGATGTGAATCACGCTTTTTGGGTGCCTGATTTTGGTTGGAAAAAAGACGCGATTCCCGGTTTTATTAATGAAGCTTGGGTATCCGTGGATAAACCGGGTACTTATCGTGGTCAATGCGCAGAGCTGTGCGGAAAAGATCATGGCTTTATGCCGATTGTGGTGATTGCTAAAGAGCAAGCAGATTATGATGCGTGGCTTAAAAAAGCCCAAACTGAACCAGATGTCGATTTAAGTGATCAAAAGCGTGATGATTTAGTTGCGAAAGGCGCTGCTGTTTATGAGAAAAATTGTGCGACTTGCCACATGCCAAATGGCGAAGGTGTGCCGGGGGCATTTCCTGCTTTAACTAAAAGCCCCGTTGTTGTCGGTGATATTAATGCACAATCTAATCTGATATTAAACGGCAAAGGCGCTATGCCTGCGTTTGGCAAGATGCTCAATGCCGTTGAACTGGCGCAAGTGATCACCTTTACACGTAACGGTTTGGGTAATGCAGTGGGTGATCAGATTCAGCCAAAAGCCATTCAAGACTTATTGCCTGAAGGGGTCAGCTCAGGTGCTTCTGCCTGTGAAGCGAATGCGCCTAAGCAAGAAAAAGTCGATACCCGTGTGAAATTATCTTTGGATGAATTGGTTGTCAAAGGTGAGCCGGTTTATGCCGCTAACTGTGCGGGTTGCCATCAAGAAGATGGGGCAGGTTTGGAAGGTATGTTTCCTGCGATTAAAGGCAGTGCTTTAGTCAAAGGTGATATCAATAAACAAATAGAATTGATTAACGCTGGAAAGGGCGCGATGCCGCCTTTTGGTGCAAAATTAAATCCGATAGATTTTGCGGCGGTTGTTACATATACCCGCAACGCCTTGGGTAACAAAATGGGTGATTTGGTTCAGCCGGCTGAAATAGAATCCTTGTTGGCAGCTAAAACTAAAAAACATTAATAATCTGGTTTATCGGGTCTTTCATTTATATTTTAAGAGGTAATAGGTATGTCTTCAGTCGTTACTGACCATGATCACGAACATGACGATCACGCCCACGATGATCACCATGATCACGGCCCTGCAA
>JABFRM010000011.1 GCA_013141155.1 Methylococcaceae bacterium
TTTATAAGTTATTTGAAAATAGTGAGATGTTGATATGAGCGTGTTTAAAATTAGTTTTTTTGTTTTACTGGTGGTTGCTAATGGTGCGGTGGTTGTTGCTAATACGTTAGTTGAAGACCCCTTAAAAAAAGGAATTTCTGCTGTCGTCGCGCAAAATGTAGACCAAGGAATTAATCAAATTGATGAGTTGGCAAAAAAATACCCTAATTTTAAATTAGCACAGTATGTTAAAGCTGATTTATTAAGCTATCGTAGTGGCTTTCATTTCAATAAAAACTTTAAAAATAATTTTATTTCTTCTGCTGTTTATGGCGAGTTGGAAGCGCGTTTAAAAGATGATGATGTTGTTAAGCAAAATCTATATCCTTCTGAAGTCGTTTATTTGGGGCAGCAGTATGCGCATGTCTTGGTTGCCGATATATCGCGGTCACGTCTATATGTTTATGATAATAAATTAACTTTAGTTAATAGTTTTTATATGTCCATCGGACGTGCAGGTGCTGGTAAACAAAAGAAGAACGATGGTAAGACACCTTTAGGTACTTATTTTATTGATAAACGTATCGATGGTGAATTGCTTCCTGATAAATATGGTGATGCGGCTTATCCGTTAAATTATCCCAACGCCTGGGATAAAATTAAAGGCAAAACTGGCCATGGTATTTGGTTGCATGGTACAGCTAAAGCTTCTTACAGCAGAGTTCCTAATGCCACTGAAGGCTGTATTTCGCTAGCCAATGACGATTTAAAAGTAATTGAGCAATATATTTCACAGAATACCCCGATTATCATTGGCAATCCCGTTAAATGGTCAAGCAATAGGGTTGCTTTCAATAATGCCGCATTTATTAAAGAATTTAAAGTCTTAAACAAAGATATTAATAAAAGCGTTGAGAATCATGATCCTAAAATTATTCCTGCCGCAATTGCGGCGGTTAAAAAAGAAGTGTTCAACGATCAATTGAATAATTTAAGTTTGATTAATGGCCCTGAAAATGAAATGATCATTGCGACTTTTTTAGAGCAATTGGAAGATAAAGTTACACGGGTCGAACAATATTGGAAGAATACCGAAAAAGGTTGGGCGGTTGTTTCTGAAAGCAGGATTTAAACGAAAATGTTGTTTAATAATACATGATCAAAATTAAATTTTGTTAGTTTAATCATCACCGTCATTATCTTCGGCTGGAATCAGTGTCCGAAACTCATGTGACAATAATATTTGTACACCACTAACGACTACTTCGGTATTGATAGGTAATGGTTCTGCCACAAAATAACCGCTGTCGATTGGATAATAATTGATAAGCGAAAATCGCTGAAAATATTCGGGCGCAGTTTTTACATAAATCGTCGCAAGGCCTGCATGCCAAACCAGTGCCGCAGTAGGAATATTAAAGCCCGTTAACGTTTTATTCTGTTTCGCTATCCAGGCGCTTAAACGCATGCCAGTTCTGAGTTTGGCGCGCGGGGCTTTAAAAAAATACGTTTCGCCTTGACTTGATTCACTACCTTGTGGAGCGCTGGCAACGAAGTCTGCCGTTTGCGGGTTCTGGCGCTCACTGTTCGGATCGACCGTAATGTGGATTGATCCTTTGGGTAAAGTATTCCCTGCGGGTAAACTTACTAGCAACAACGCTTGTTGACCGTTAATGAAGTTTTGAAATTCTACATTATTATTGGCTTTTGCCCACTCGCTTAAGCGATCTCCCCAGTTGACCGTTAGTATATTGTTAATACTTTGTAGGCGGTATTGGTTAATGGCCAGGCGCGCTTGAAGCGCATTGTGGGTCATTTGTTGCTCTTGCAGTTGGCGATGTGAATTGACACCGTTGCGGTAAAGTTCTTGCGTGCGGGTTATAGCTTTTTGGGATAAAGTTATCGCTGTGCTGGCACTTTGGGCTTCAATTTGGGCCGCGAAATATTGTTCACGCAAATTCAGCAAAGGTTGAATGTCAATGACATTAGCCGATGCTTGTAACTCAGTTTGGTAGCGACTGCCCACTAGCGGTCGTGTTTTTAACCCAGCCAAGGCTTGCTTGGCTAGACTTAACCTGATTAAATTTTTGTTGTTTTCTATGGTAGACTGTTCATTGGGCAACGTCGCTTGTGGCGGCTCGATGGCTGCGAATCCTAAGGACGTTGTTAATGAGATTATACTCAATAATAGATATGGTTTTTGGGATAGCTGATTTGAAGTAATTTTCATAAATTCAAGCATATTCGTTGCTGTGTGTGCTTAAAAAACAGCTTTTAGCCTCTACATTCCCTTCATTTATAATAACAGCTTGTCAGTTCTCAATTTAACGACTGAAGGGGAAGGGGCGGCTTAGTTTAACGCTTTAACTCTTAATTTTCGGCCTTTAATTTTGCCCTGTTGTAGACTTGATAAGGCGATAGTGGCGCTGGCG
This sequence comes from Methylococcaceae bacterium, assembly GCA_013141155.1. Classification (GTDB taxonomy): domain Bacteria; phylum Pseudomonadota; class Gammaproteobacteria; order Methylococcales; family Methylomonadaceae; genus SXIZ01. The sequence continues at coordinate 2,412 of JABFRM010000011.1, forward strand.
CGTTTAATCGCAACGTAAGTACGCACATCAAATATATCAATTTTCCCCACATCGCTACCTAATAAACCAGCCTCTCCGGTTAATGCGCCTAAAATATCGGTAGCACGAATTTTTTCTTTGCGACCGCCATCAATAACTAAAGTGACCATTGCTGGTCTGAGTGTCGTATTTTTTGGTATTTTGGCTGCGTTAAATTTGTCCCATACCAAGGGTGTTTTTTGATATGCGGCGATAGCTTTGGCGCGTTCTATTTCATTGCTGGCACAAAGGCTGAATGCTTGACCTGTTTGACCAGCGCGGCCAGTTCGTCCAATACGATGGATATGTACCTCAGGGTCATGGGATAATTCGTAAATCATAACCGCGGCTAAATCTTTAATGTCCAGCCCGCGGGCGGCTAAGTCTGTTGCAACCAAGATAGCACAACTTTTATTGGCAAAGCGTAATAACACCTGATCCCGTTCGCGTTGCTCAAGATCACCGTTCAGCGTTAATACGCCATAGCCTTGCTCTGTTAAGTGCTCGGCTACTGTTTGACAGGTATACTTGGTGTTACAAAAAATTACGGTAGATTCTGGCTGGTATTTTGCTAATATTGCAACCAGTGCTTGTGGTTTTTGATGCTCTTCTGCGCTATAAAAAAATTGTTCAATTTGTCCGTGGTCATGCGTTTCATCAATACTGATTTCGATAGGGTTTTCTTGAAACTGTTGACTCATTGTTTGAATCGAGTCTGGGTAGGTTGCAGAAAATAGCAAGGTTTGTTTTTTGTTGGCAGTGCGGGATGCCACAAATGAAATTTCATCTTCAAAACCCATATCCAGCATCCGGTCAGCTTCGTCCAGTACCAGAATGCGTAAGGTCTTTAGGTTTAAACTATTGCGCTTTAAGTGATCCTTAACGCGTCCCGGCGTACCTACCACTATATGCGGTGCATGTTGCTCTAAAGAAGCCAGTTGATGTCTTAAGGGAACGCCGCCACACAGTGTTAACAATTTAATATTCGGCATAAAACTGGCTAGACGGCGGATTGCTTTGCTGACTTGATCTGCTAATTCACGTGTTGGGCATAATATTAATGCCTGAGTTTCATAAAGACTAATGTCTAGTTTAGATAATACGCCAATGCCGAATGCTACAGTTTTGCCGCTCCCAGTTTTGGCTTTTGCAATAATATCATTGCCAGTCAGTATGAGCGGTATGCTTTTGGCCTGGATAGGGGTCATTTCGGTATAACCGAGCGCTGCAAGACTTTGCAGTAAAGGTTCATTAATGGTGGTGCTTGAAAATTTAATCGGATTCATGACGCGCGTTAGCAATAGGGAGGAAACAAGCTTGAACCACCTCGCCAAAGCTGGAAAGACGGACGGGTGAAGGCAAATGTACTGGGTGAAAAATTTGTTGTTGCTTAAGATTTAAACTTTTGAGCGGGGTTTCAGTAACTCAGGTTCTTTGGTTAAGCCCCAGCTTGCAAATGGAAACGCCAAGTCGTCAGTGTTAAAAGTCAAGAATAACAGCATGTGATAGAGGAAGGCGGATAGGCGCTGGCCAAAATTGAGCAGGTGCTGATTGACTTCGCCTGTGAAAATAACCGTGCCTAATTGGATTAAAATCACCACCCAAATTAGCATGCGCACCAGTCCGGCTAGAATGCCGTAGATAAGCATGTACAACAAACGTTTCCAGATGATAATTTGTGATTTATCGGAATTTAAATATTCTTGCATGCTGTTTTAACCTCTGTTCATTACGTCGCGTAAATCTAATGCGGCGGCATTGGCGCGGGCAATTGAATTGGCCATGGAAAGCGAGTAGTTTGCAAATAAACCGAAACCGCTACCATTCAATACCATAGGGCTGGTGATAGGTTGTAGCGAGTTTTGCAACTCATGAATCATAATGTCGACAGTGTTCATCGCCCTTTTATCCATTAAGATGGCAGAAAAGTCGTGCTTAATAGCCTGTAAAATATGTAAGAGCGCCCAGCTAGCACCACGGGCTTCATAAAAAATATCATCGATTTGTAACCAGGAAGAGGCGATTTGTATGTCAAAATCGTCTTGTTTATCGGTCTTTTTGAGCAAAGAGGGGTGAAGTGCGCCACCAGTACTGGCAGTTAAGCGGGAACTAAGCCCGCCCAGCCGTTTAATGACCACCTCGACATATTGCCAAAGGTTGTCTGCCCTGGGGTAGAATTGCGCTAATTTATTGTTCACGTCCGGTTTGCTTAGATGCTCCATGTATTGATGCAGCGCTTCGATGCCTTTTTGATATTCTGATTCCGTAGATGGCAATGCCCAAGAATTACGTTCGTAATAAAAATAAGGTTCAGCTTTGGTTAAATCTGGGTCTTCTGTAGATTGCGACTGGTTGCGGGCGAAATGATTTCTTAATGCAGTGGTGGCATCACGCAACATAACCAATGCGCCATATTCCCAGCTTTGAATATTATCGAGAAACAGTCCTGGCGGCGCGACATCATTGGTAATGTAACCACCCGGTTTGTGCATTAGAACTTCAGCCATGTGTGCCAAAGTATTGGTGTATACAAAGCCTATGTGCATTTCTTTGACATCGGTCAATTTGGCGCGAGTCAGCGCCTCTTCTTCGACATTAAAAGTGTTGGGTTCGCTTCCCCACCAGCCGCCTAGAATGACTAAAACCAGCAAAACAATGGCGATAAACAGTCCAAAGCCCCAGATAATCCCTTTAGACTTTGAGTCTTCTGATAAGTCGCTTGTTGCCATGTCTGAATCCCGTGTAGATGATGCGCCCAATTCACAGCGCGGTATGTAATTGCACCCCAAATCAGCGTATTCTGGATGACAATGTCGAGTTAAAAATAAACCCGATTTTAACAGGTTTTTAGTTTTTTTGCCGAAAGCGTTGTGGTCAGTCAGAAATTGCTTCGGCGTGCGTTTTTACACCCTGGGAGAAATGCAAAATTTGGCAACATTTCAAAATAATCGTGTAAGTTTATTGTGCAGATTTTTATAAGGGGGATTGGTGCTTGAAGATGCAGGTGGATAATCAATGGGTATTAGAAGATGCAGGTGGATAATCAATGGGTATTAATGGATAATACCGCATTAATTTTGATCTTAAATTTCAGTTAATGCCGTAATGAAACAAAAAATAGAAGCCCTTATTTTGCAAGCAATTGACACGTTAAAAATTGAAGGTGATTTAGCGCGTGGGGTATCCCCTAGCATTGTTATTGAGCGCACTCGCGATCCTCTGCATGGTGATTTCGCCTGTAATGTGGCGATGGTCTTGGCTAAATCAGCAAATACAAGCCCTCGCTTGCTCGCTGAAAAAATATTAGCGGCTATCCCCAGTGACGTATTGTTGCTTAAAGCTGAAATTGCAGGCCCCGGATTTATTAATTTTTTTGTCGATTCGCGTACTCAATTTCGGGTGTTACAGCAAATATTGACTGAAGCAGACGCTTTTGGTTGTAGTCAAATAGGTGCGGATAAAAAAGTTCAAGTTGAGTTTGTTTCAGCCAACCCCACTGGCCCTTTGCATGTTGGGCATGGTCGCGGCGCGGCTTACGGTTCGGCGGTTGCGGATTTATTGGCTGCTGTGGGCTTTAGTGTTGAGCGTGAATACTATGTCAATGATGCGGGGCGGCAAATGGATATATTGGCCACAAGCGTTTGGTTGCGTTATTTGGAAGCGTGTGGAGAAGCGGTTGTTTTCCCAAGCAATGCCTATCGCGGCGAGTATGTGCGAGAGATTGCGCACGCTTTGTATGAGTTGAGCGGTACCCTGTATCAGCGTTCCATCAACAGTATTATGCAGGCAATCCCTGCGGATGAGCCGCAGGGCGGAGATAAAGACATCCATATTGATGCGTTAATCGAGCGTGCCAAATCATTGTTAGGTGTGGCGCAGTATCAAGCCGTTTTTGAAATGGGTTTAAACGGCATTTTGGAGGATATCAAGCAGGATTTGCATGAATTTGGCGTTGATTATCAGCAGTGGTTTTCTGAACGGCAACTGATGGATGATGGCTCCGTTCAGCAAGCTTTACAGCGTTTAGATACTGCTGGATTTTTATATAAACAAGAAGGCGCCACTTGGTTTGCTTCTAGTCGTCTAGGTGATGAAAAAGATCGTGTGGTGGTGCGTGATAATGGGCAGAGTACCTATTTTGCGTCAGACATTGCGTACCACATGCAAAAGCTTGATCGAGGTTTTGATCAGATCATTGATATCTGGGGTGCGGATCACCATGGCTATATACCCAGGGTACGTGCGGCTATGCAAGCCTTAGGCGCGAATACTGATAAGCTTACGGTATTGCTGGTACAGTTTGCAGTGTTATATCGTGGCGAGGAACGCGTGCAGATGTCTACTCGCTCGGGCGATTTTGTCACATTGAGGGAGTTGCGTGCTGAAGTGGGCAATGATGCGGCGCGTTTTTTTTACACGATGCGTCGATCAGATCAGCATATGGATTTCGATTTACAATTGGCAACTTCAAAAACCAATGAAAACCCAGTGTTCTACGTGCAATATGCCTATGCCAGAATATGCAGTGTGTTGCGGCAATTAGCGGAAAAAAATATACAGCATGATATTGAGCAGGGTACGGAGAATTTGCAGTTATTGACTGAACTCAATGAAAGGGAGTTGTTAACTGCGCTTACTCGTTATCCTGAGGTTTTAGAGCGCGCGGCTTTGCAGTATGAGCCGCATCAGTTGATACACTATTTACGCGAGCTGGCGAATAATTTTCATTCGTATTACAACGCCCATCAATTCTTGGTTGAGTCGGCTGATTTGCGTAATGCCCGTTTAAATCTTATCTGCGCGGTCCAGCAGGTTTTGCGTAACGGTTTAACATTATTAAAAATTAAATCACCGGAAACAATGTAATGGCTAAAGATTATAAAGATAGAGGTGAAGGTCGCACTAAAAAGCGCCTCACGAATAATACGACGGAAAAGCCCGCACGGTGGATATTGATTGGCAGTTTAGTGCTTATTTTTGTTGCTTTTTTGGTGTATTTAAAATCAACGGCTCAAACGGATAAAACAGTCTCTGTCGAGTCCTCTGAAAAAACGGCTTTAAAAATAGAAACTTCATCCGCTAAGAAAACAGAAAAAGTAGAAAAACCTGTCCCTGTAGAACCAAAATTTGATTTTTATACCATTTTACCGGATGCTGAAATTGTTGTGCCTGAGCATGAGATTAAAACTCGGATACGGGAAGAGTTGGTTGGCAAGGTGAAAAAAACGCAGTACACCCTACAGGCAGGTGCCTTTCGGGATTTTAAAGATGCCGATCATTTAAGGGCGGAATTGGCGTTAATGAATATCACTTCAAAAATTGAAAAAGCCAAGGTGGGCGATGTTGTATGGAGTCGGGTAAAGTTAGGCCCCTACGCACAATTAGCCAGTGTTGAAAAGGTTAAGTCACGGCTTAGAAAAAGCGGTATCGATGTGATCATTACGGAAGCATCTAAATAAGTTGGAACCAATATTGCCGATGTTCGCATAGTGTCAATGATTGCGTTGCACTGCAAATTGTGCTAAAAAAATAAGGGCTTGCTTATATTCTGAGTTAGGTAGGCTATCGAGTGCTGCAATTGCTTTTTGGGCTTCTTCTTCGGCGCGTTGTTCGGTGTAGGTGATAGCGTGGGTATTTTTGACAATTTGATATACCGCATTAAAGTCTTCTCGACAGCCATTTTTTATGGCATTAATGACGATCTCGGCATTGGCTTGAGAGCTTTGTTGAATCGCATAGATTAAGGGTAGCGTGGGTTTTCCTTCGGCAAGGTCGTCGCCGAGGTTTTTGCCTAGTTCTTCTTGGGTCGCCTTATAATCTAAGGCGTCATCAATTAATTGGAAGGCAATGCCAAGATGTTGCCCGTAATCTGCTAAACAGTTTTCCGTCATCGAATTGGTTCCGGATAATACTGCGGCTAAACGAGTGGCGGCGCTAAATAAAATGGCGGTTTTGCGGCTGATTACTTCCAGATATTGTGCTTCCGAGGTTTCTGGGTTGTTGCAATTTAACAATTGCAATACTTCTCCTTCGGCGATAGCGGTGGTTGTTTTGGATAATATCTCCATTACACGCATATTATTCGTACGCACCATCATCTCAAACGCGCTGGAATACAGATAATCACCTACCAGTACGCTGGCGGCATTACCCCATACCGCGTTAGCAGACTCATTGCCGCGCCTAAGCAAAGATTCATCCACTACATCATCATGCAATAGCGTTGCTGTATGAATGAATTCAATGACCGCTGCCAGAATTAAATGGTTGTCATTAACGCCCCCTAATGCTTTCGCTGCCAGTAATAACAGCATAGGACGTAGGCGTTTGCCGCCATTGCTGATAATGTAATGGCCAATTTGGTTAATTAAAATGACATCTGAGCTAAGTTCGTTAAGAATTAATTGATCGACAGCATTAGCCTCGGTGGTCGTTAGATTTTTAATGGTATTAAAATCAACGATTGGGCTGACAATGGAAGGGTGTAAAAGTGCTGTCATTATAGATTATGAGCCGTGTGTTTCAGGTAATATTGAATTATAAGTGAATGTAATGAAAATTTCGCGAGTTTGTTTTGGATTTTTATATTTAATTGATCATCCTATGCAATGTGTATTGTACAAGTAGCAATAGTGAACTACGCTTAAAGCCTGAAAACCCTTTAATATTAACCAATAGGAAACCCTTGTGGACTTTATACTCGCCATCGCACTATTATCCTCGAACCTCACTTGCACAACAATTATTCCAAATAAAGATGCCGAAATTAACGCCTTATCCGCTTTAATTAAACCTTCGGAATATACCAACTCCGACGTGGCGGCGAATATTGATGCCAATATTTTTGATGGGCCAGCAGCTGCAAGCTATAAATATACGTTGAATGACAAGCCACAGGTTGCGTACTGCGATAAGCCAGTAGGGGTTAATTCGTTTCTTACCCCCTACTCACTGGTGTTAGTTCAGTATGGTGATCCTGCGCAAGGTTATAAAACGTGTTCAGCAGTGATTCCTAATAAGGATTCAACGCACAAAGCCTTAGCCGCCTTAGTTGCGTCCCTAAATCCCTCGTCTATGGCCATATTTGATAAAAGCACAGCTTCGGGGGCTGGTATTTTGGTGGGAAGACGTACAGCGCGTTATGATTTTGTATTGGATGGGAAGCCTCAGATTGCGTACTGTGCAGATAATAACCTAAAGCTCTAATGGCATAACTACAAAAGAGAAGTATGAGCAATCAATGTCAGTAGCTTTTCCGTGTTTTTTGTCGCAGTGTGAATGTTTAAATGGTTTGTTGAATATTTTGATTGACGATCGGATGTTTTAAAAATACAATAGCTTGTTCACTTAACAGATATTAATGCTTGATGGAGCTTACGCTGATGTATGCGGTAATTCAAACAGGTGGTAAACAGTACCGAGTCGAAGAAGGTACTACCTTAAAAATAGAAAAACTTGAGCTTGGAGCCGGCGATAGCGTAGAGTTCGATAAAGTACTGATGATTCAGTCTGGCGAAACTTCCAATATCGGCTTGCCATTTATTAGTGGTGCCAAGGTTACGGCGACGGTTTTGTCTCAGGGAAGGCACAAGAAAGTCAAAATTCTAAAATTTAGACGACGTAAGCACCACATGAAACAAATGGGTCATCGTCAATACTACACAGAGATCCAGATCACTGGCATTTCTGCATAATAGAGAGAGGAATTAGCAATGGCTCATAAGAAAGCTGGTGGTAGTACCCGCAACGGTCGTGATTCTAATGCGAAACGGTTGGGTGTGAAAAAATTTGGCGGTGAAATCGTCAGGGCGGGAAATATTATCGTACGTCAGCGTGGAACAAAGTTTCATGCAGGTGATAATGTTGGCTGTGGTAAGGATCACACCTTATTCGCAACAATAGATGGTAAAGTGAACTTTGTAACGAAAGGCGCTAATAATCGCCAATTTGTTACCATAGTTGCGGCGTAAGATTTTTTGACCGCCACTTGGCGGTCGATCGCTTGAATAAAAAACCTCGGCACACTGTCGGGGTTTTTTTTTATCTGTTAGTGTAGGTGTTTTGAGTAACTGTATATGAGATTTGTTGATGAAGCTGAAATCAGGGTAGAAGCTGGCGACGGCGGTAATGGGATCGTTACTTTTCGGCGTGAGAAGTATATTCCAAAAGGCGGGCCCGATGGTGGCGATGGTGGGGATGGCGGCAGCGTCTATTTGATAGCATCTGACAATGTTAATACCCTGGTTGATTTCCGTTATCATTCTACGCATCGAGCTGAACGCGGGCGAAATGGGATGCGCGCCAAGAGTAAGGGGCGGCAAGGTGAAGATTGTTATGTGCAAGTGCCCACCGGTACCTTGGTGTGTGATCTTGATACTGATGAAATAATCGGCGATTTAACTATGCCTGGCGACACCTTATTGGTCGCACGGGGTGGGTTTCATGGTATGGGTAATACGCGCTTTAAAAGCAGTATTAATCGTACGCCGATGAAAGCGACGACCGGTTCTCCAGGTGAGCATCGTATGTTACGATTGGAATTAACCTTAATTGCTGATGTGGGTTTGCTGGGAATGCCCAATGCCGGTAAATCTAGTTTGATTCGTGCGGTTTCAGCGGCGCGTCCGAAAGTGGCTGACTATCCTTTCACCACATTGCACCCTAATTTAGGGGTGGTGCGTGTAGACGATCTGCGTAGTTTTGTTATAGCCGATATTCCCGGTGTTATAGAAGGTGCCGCCGAGGGGGCAGGTTTGGGGTTGCAATTTTTAAAGCATCTATCGCGTACGGGGTTATTGTTGCATCTCATTGATGTTGAGCCTTTTGAAAGCAGTGAATCGCCAGTTATCTCAGCACGTAAAATTATTCACGAGATTGAGCAATGGGATGAAGAGTTGGCGAATAAGCCACGTTGGCTGGTCTTAAATAAAATTGATCGACTATACGAAGACGAGATTGATGTGCATTGTCAAGCCATTGTTGATGAGTTAGGCTGGAAGGGGCCGCTTTTTAAGCTGTCCGCCATGACTGGTGAAGGCACACAAGCCTTGATATTCGCCATTATGAATTTTTTAGAGCAATCAAGGCAGAAAACCAGTGAGTAGATCTAATTTTATCAATACCCGTAGAGTAGTTGTAAAAATTGGCAGTTCGTTATTAACGGCTGGTGGGCAGGGGCTTAATAAGCCAGCAATTGCTGCCTGGGTGGCACAAATGGCTGCACTGCGCCAGCAAGGCATGGAGGTCATTTTGGTGTCATCGGGTTCGGTCGCTGAAGGCATGGCGCGTTTGGGCTGGAAATCTCGGCCTAAAGCCTTGCATGAATTACAAGCTGCGGCATCAATCGGGCAAATGGGATTGGTGCGGGTGTTTGAAAAAAGTTTTCAGGCGCATGGTTTGCTTGCCGCGCAAGTATTATTGACGCATGATGATTTATCGGATCGTCAGCGTTATTTAAATGCCCGCAGTACCTTGCTAACGCTTTTAAAATTGGGTGTTGTGCCGGTGATTAATGAGAATGACGCCGTGGCGACCGAAGAGATTCGCCTAGGGGACAATGATACGCTGGCGGCATTGGTGGCGAATTTGGTTGAGGCTGAATTGCTTATTTTATTAACTGACCAGGCGGGATTATTTACTGGCGATCCCAGTTTGAATCCTGATGCAACCTTACTGTCTGAAGTCAGTGTTAATGATCATTTGTTGGATCAAGTGGCGGGCGATAGTCGCAGTGGTTTAGGGCGTGGAGGCATGTATACTAAGGTGCGTGCGGCGAGGTTAGCTGCGCGTTCAGGTGCGGCGACAGTAATTGCCGCAGGAGCAGTCGATAATATTTTGGGTTTGTTGGTTGCCGGTGCATCATTGGGGACTTACTTGTTGCCCGATATTGATCCATTGGTGGCCAGAAAACGTTGGTTGGCAGGCCAGCTACAGCTTAAAGGCCGATTGGTTTTGGATGCAGGAGCTGTGGGCGTGCTTAAGCGCGCGGGCAAAAGTTTATTGGCGGTCGGCGTAAAATCAGTTGATGGGATTTTTGATCGTGGCGAATTAGTTTCATGCTTGGATGAGTGTGGTGTAGAAATTGCCCGGGGTCTCATTAATTATAATAACAAGGAAACGCAGTTGTTGTTAGGGAAATCTAGTGCTGAGTTTGAGGGTGTGTTGGGTTACGCGGACGATGATGAGCTGATTCATCGCGACAATATGGTGTTGATTTAAATAATTAGTAAGGCTAAAACAAAAAAAGGCCGTATTTTTTCAATACAGCCTTTTAAAAGCTTTTAAAGTGCGTTCTATTGATTAAGCTGCGAGAGCAACAATCTTAGCGTTTAATCTGCTTTTTCCGCGGGCAGCCTTATTTTTATGGATAAGGCCTTTATTGACTGCTGAATCTAAGATGGGTTCGGCAATTTTAAATGCGGCTTGTGCTTGTTCTTTGTTGCCAGTTTTAACTGCAGCTAGAACTTTTTTAACAAAAGTGCGTAGGTTACTGCGTTGTCCTGCATTGCGAACACGGCTTTTTTCTGCTTGGCGTGCTCGTTTTTTTGCTTGTGCTGTATTAGCCATGTTATCAATCTTTGCAATAGTGTTAGTAATAACTGGCTATTATCTTTTTTATTGTTATTTTTGTCAAGAACATAGATAAGGAAATTTACACAGTGAGTCAACAGCTTTTTAAATCGACGCTTATCGTTAGCGGTATGTCGATGGTTTCACGCCTGCTTGGATTTGTGCGAGATATGTTAATTGCTCGAATTTTTGGTGTGGATGCTGATTCAGATGCTTTTTATATTGCATTTAAAATTCCCAATTTTTTAAGGCGATTGTTTGCTGAAGGCGCGTTTGCGCAAGCATTTGTTCCCATATTATCCGATTATAAAGAACAAGGTAGTGTGGCCGCGCTAAAGCAATTTATTGATAGGGCTGCTGGTACTTTAAGCCTAATTTTACTGGGTATGACTCTTATGGGGGTGCTTGCAGCGCCAGTCTTAATCATGCTTTTTGCACCCGGTTTGGATAGGTCAGGTGGGCAGTTTAATTTGGCGGCGCAAATGTTAAGGATTGCTTTTCCCTATTTGTTTTTTATTACGGGCGTGGCGTTGGCGGGTGCAATTTTAAATAGCCAGGGTAAGTTTGCGATACCTGCTTTAACGCCGGTATTTTTGAATATCAGTATGATTGCAGCCGCTATTTGGCTAGCACCTTTGTTGTCTGAGCCGATTGTGGCGTTAGCTTGGGGGATTTTTGGGGCTGGTATCGTGCAATTATTGTTTCAATTACCGGTTTTGATAAAGATAGGTTTGCTTCCCAGGCCAAGGCTAGGCTTTCAAGATCCCAGTGTTAGGCGAGTGTTGCAGCTCATGGTGCCGGCAATTTTTGCAGCCTCAATCAGTCAAATTAATTTATTGCTGGATACTGCTTTTGCATCTTATCTATCTTCAGGAAGTGTATCTTGGTTATATTATTCCGAACGCTTAGTGGAGTTTCCCTTAGGGATCTTAGGTGTTGCAATTGCAACGGTTATTCTGCCAAGTTTATCTAAGAGTTATAGGGCAGAAGATACGCAAGCCTTTTCTAAAGTGATGGATTGGGGGTTGCGTTGGACATTGTTGGTTGGCTTGCCTGCTACCACAGGTTTGGTTTTGCTTGCTGAGCCAGTGTTTTCAGCGTTGTTTCAATACGGTGAGTTTGGTGCAAAAGACGTTAATGCCGCCAGTCAAAGCCTAAAGGCTTACGCGTTGGGTTTATTGGCCTTTATGCTCATTAAAATATTGTTGCCTGGGTTTACCGCGCGGAAAGATGTGCGTACGCCAGCAAAATTTGGACTCTATGCGATTGCTGTCAATTTTAGTTTAAATTTAGCGCTTATGCAGCCTTTAGCCCACGCTGGACTTGCATTGGCAACGTCTATGGCGGCATACTTTAATGCCGGTTTAATGCTGTATGAATTACTAAAAAATAATATTTATCAGCCGCAGCCTGGTTGGTTATTATTTGGCATCCGAACCTTTGTTGCTAACGTTGTGATGGCGGGCGGGTTAGTGTTTTATGTAGATATGCGGTGGTGGAGTAATGGGTCGCCTATGGATAAGGTGATTAATTTAGGGTTGACCATTATAGTGAGTGGTGTCATATATGTGTTGATTGTACGTCCTCGAAGTCTGAAGGCCGCAATTGCTGGGTTAGGCTCTTTAATCCAGCGATTTTGACGTTCCATTCCGTTTGTTGTTGTAATGGTTGGACTTATTGTATGCTTTTATTTTACTGCCGGCACTGGAACAGCAAGGGTTGTCGATTGCTCAATATTGGTTATCGGTAATAATTTTTTACGTCTAGTCCCTTCGCCAAATAGCGTCATACCGACCATGATCATCACGATAGTAATGATCATAATAGTTATGCGATTGGGGTTTTTCATAAAAAATAAAGGCCATTGCGGCTTATACATGCCAAGCAAAAAGAAGACTATGGTGTAAATGCCGATATTTATAGCCGCTGTAATCATAAGAGGGTCACCGTATGTTTTATAATAATAAATAAAGTTTAAAATGTATTGTAGAGCGATTTGTTGAGTGTATCAATACTATATCTTTAGGTTATTTTAAATAATGAAAGGGTGTGGGGCAGGCTTGATTCGGGGCATTACATCTTCATAAAGAGTGTGCTGGTGTGTGTTCAGGTTTGTTGTGGAGTAGATACAAAATCAGACTTTAAGGGAGTGATGTGCAAATAAATTAACTTCAGGTGGTTTGCCGGATGTTTCCCAAAACGCATGGCGGATATTTGCAGTCATTTAATAAAAAGAAGCTGAAAATGGTAGCGTCAAAATAATGGAAACACGAGTCGAAATTATTTTTAGAATGACATTTGTAAGCTTCCAATTAATTGACAAATGCGATTTAATTATCGAAGGTTAAGAGAGCATTACAGTTCCTCGATTCCCGATATGCCTATCATAGACCAGTTGTTTTTATTGCCTAAATCAGAGGTGTCTTTGCCAGGATCGAATTGAATTCTGCAGGCGTAGCGTTCTGTTCGTGGAGGCGTGCTGTTGATATTAATGTCAGCGTTGATTAGGTATTCATAATTGCCTAAGCCCCATGAATTAATGGGGGCTGGGCTAAAGGATACGCTTAGCTTATCGCCTAGCTCCTCTTTAATATAATCATTACATTGTTTAAAGGCCATTTCGGTATAGGCATTTTTTGTTGCTTCGCGCGAGCCTGCGTCATCGTTATCAATTAGAAAAAGATCAGACTCAGCCGCTTTATAAGCAAGGGGTATAAAGCCCTTGTATTGAACTAAGCCCAGTAAGATAAGTCCGCCGAGTAAAAGAGGGTATTTGTATTTGGCATTCACGAAAAACATCCTTTTGTAGAATTGAAAATAAAAGCGGTATTGTCCCGAGTTGATCGGGCTTAGATTTTAACAGAAAATCTTTGTGCAAAGTGAAAAGTAATTACAGCCACTTCGTGCGTAGTGACGGGGTTTAATAAAAAAATTAAACGAGGAAATTAACTTGACATGGGTATGTGAAGTGGTAAACTGAAAGCATCCAAAAGATATTGGATGCGTGTGGAGGTTGATAGTTTTTGCATGCAAAAAAAGGATTTTTTAAATTAAAGCTTGTCTAAATCAACTAAACTTTGGTTTAGATTTTTTGAAATTTAATTAGGAGATAGAAATGGCTGCTACAACTGAATCAGTGAAAGCTGATGCTGCGGAAGCTCCGCTGTTAAATGTAAAAAATATGATCTTAGGATCATTAGTGTACTTAGTGTTTTATGCTTGGGTACGTTGGTATGAAGGTGTTTATGGCTGGTCAGCTGGTCTTGACTCATTCGCACCAGAGTTCGAAACATATTGGATGAACTTCCTATATATCGAAATCGTAATGGAAGTGTTAACCGCATCAGTATTGTGGGGTTATATCTGGAAAACTCGTGATCGTAAAGTAATGTCTATTACTCCACGTGAAGAGTTAAGAAGACACTTTACCCATTGGACTTGGTTAGTAATGTATGGTTGGGCTATTTATTTCGGCGCCAGCTACTTTACTGAGCAAGATGGTACATGGCATCAAACTATTGTTCGTGACACTGACTTTACACCAAGTCATGTTATTGAGTTCTATTTGAGCTATCCAATCTACATCATCACTGGTGGTGCTGCTTGGTTCTATGCTAAAACAAGGCTGCCAACTTATAACGAAGGTATTCCTCTTCAGTATATGGTTGCAGTTGTAGGTCCTTTCATGATCTTGCCGAATGTTGGCTTGAACGAATGGGGTCATACATTTTGGTTCATGGAAGAGTTATTCGTTGCTCCTCTACACTATGGCTTCGTATTCTTCGGATGGGCAGCTTTAGGTGCATTAGGTATTCTTAATATCGAATGTACAGCAATTGCAAAATTATTGAAAAAAGACTTAGCTTAATTGCTCTGTTTCAATCAATAAAAGTAAAATACTATCTCCTAAGGATCGCTTAGCTTGTTATGCGGGCTAAGCGGTCTGAGAAGATAACATAAAAAATATAATTTTAATTTTTAGGAGGTAAGCTAATGAGCGCATCTCAATCAGCTGTTAGGTCTCGTGCAGAAGCTGTTAAAGTTTCACGTACTTTTGACTATATGATCGTTTTCGTTTTGTTCTTTATTATTCTAGGTGGTTACCACATTCACTATATGTTAACTGGTGGTGACTGGGATTTCTGGACTGACTGGAAAGATAGACGTCTTTGGGTGACAGTAGCACCAATCGTTGCTATTACTTTCCCTGCTGCAGTGCAGTCACAATTATGGTGGAAATATAAACTACCATTTGGTGCTGTTCTTGCTGTATTGGGTTTGTTGTTCGGTGAGTGGGTAAACAGATACTTTAACTTCTGGGGTTGGACTTATTTCCCAGTAAACTTTGTATTCCCGTCGCAATTAGTTCCAGGCGCTATTTTGCTTGATGTTATTTTGTTGCTTTCAAACAGCATGACTTTAACAGCAGTAGCTGGTGGTCTTGCATTTGGTTTGATCTTCTATCCAGGTAACTGGCCAGTTATTGCTCCGTTACACGTACCAGTTGAATATAACGGTATGGTAATGACTTTAGCTGACTTACAAGGTTATCACTATGTGAGAACTGGTACGCCTGAGTACATTCGGATGGTAGAAAAAGGTACGCTGAGAACTTTCGGTAAAGACGTTGCTCCAGTATCTGCGTTCTTTTCTGGTTTCGTGAGTATCTTAATATACTTCTTATGGCATTTCTTTGGCAAATGGTTCGGAAGCATGGCATTTGTTAAAGCTGTTTAAGAAATTGTATTAAAAAAACTAAACAAAAAAATACTGGTGGCTACGGCAATAAGCCGGAATGCCACTGGATACTCTCAAAGCTATAGATTCTCTATTATAGAGGAGGATATATATTATGAAATTAGTAAAAGACAAGGTTGCGAAATTGTCCTTTGTCGCATTGTTGATGGCTGTTACAGCAGCAATGCTTTATACGCCAACTGCATCTGCACATGGTGAAAAGTCACAAGCGGCATTTATGCGTATGCGTACTATTCACTGGTTTGATCTAAACTGGTCGAAAGATACGGTTCCAGTCAATGAAACAATGACTGTATCTGGTAAATTCCACGTATTTGCTGGTTGGCCAGAAACTGTTGATAAGCCAGAGTCTGCCTTCTTAAATATTGGTACCCCAGGTCCTGTATTTATTCGTGCAGGTTCTTGGATCGGCGGTAAATTAGTTCCACGGTCAGTGAGCTTGGAGCTTGGTGAAACTTATGAATTTAAAGTTTTATTAAAAGCTCGTCGTCCAGGTGACTGGCATGTTCACACTATGATGAACGTTGAAGGCGGTGGTCCAATCATTGGTCCAGGTAAATGGACAACCATTACTGGTTCAATGAAAAGTTTCACAGATCCAATAACTACCTTAACCGGTGATACAGTGGATTTAGAAACTTATAATTTGGAAAACACCTACTTCTGGCACACATTGTGGTTTGGCATTGGTTTGGCTTGGATGGTCTATTGGGGTAGTAAACCGATGTTCATTCCTCGTCTTATTGCAGTTGATGCAGGCAAAGGTGATTCTTTGATTAGCTCAACTGATAAAACTGTTGGTATGGCTTTCGCTATAGGTACTATTGCAATTGTTGCTATGTCAATGGCTTCTACAAATGCTAAATATCCTGTAACAACGCCATTACAAGCTGGTTTATTGCGCGGTATGATTCCACTGGAATTGCCTGCTCAAACCATCAACGTTAAAGTAGAAGATGCTACTTATCGTGTACCAGGTCGTGCAATGCAAATGACATTGGTTGTTACCAATAATGGTGATGAACCAGTTCGCTTAGCAGAGTTCAACACTGCTGGTGTTCGTTTCTTAGACCCAAAAGTTTGGGAAGATGAAACAAACTATCCAGATGATATGTTAGCAGCAGAAGGTTTAACTGTTAGTGATAACAGTCCATTGGCTCCAGGCGAAAAAAGAACTATTTCAGTTACTGCGTCTGATGCTGCATGGGAAGTATATCGTTTAGCTGATTTAATTTACGATCCAGATAGTCGTTTTGCTGGTTTGTTATTCTTCGCTAACGAAGCTGGTGTTCGTCAAATGGTAACAGTTGACGCTCCATTAATTCCATCATTTATCTAATTATAGATTTAAGATGTAATTTTTGATTGAAAACCTCCTCTATCGAAAGGTAGGGGGGGTTTTTTTTTGAAAAAAATATCTAAAAATAACTTGAGGCATTTACAAGTTACCCACTTAATAGTTATTGCAATCTGATGTGGTAAATTGAGTGATAGGCACTTTTTTGCTGAGTATCGTTAATCAGATCTAAATAAGGGTGATGATTAGACAAGCTTTCAAAATGCTACTGATGGATACTGAATAAAATACACTACTGTATAAAACTCAGGTTTGGTATGGTGGGAAATACAAAAAATTGATGCTATGTCTTTTGGTGATTTAAAGCTTATGGCATGCGAGTGAGTTTAAATTACTGTAAGACTATCGTCACTCATGAGGCTTCATTTTCAGGCAGGTTTGATGTAGTGGGCAAACGTCGTTTGCCAATATTTTTGGTAACACGCTCCCGTTGTTTCGGTTTTTTGGCGTCAGTTTTTTTAGGTATCGGGGCTTTTTGTTTTGCGCTAGCCGCTTTTCCTGATGACTTTAATTTTTTAGGCCCTGTAAAATTTCCGGTGACCGCTTTAATTGTGCGTCGCACAAAACGCTGTTTTAAGTAGCGCTCAATGCCAGTCATTAAATTCCATTCCGTCGCGCTTACCAAAGCAATAGCCATTCCTTGCTCGCCAATACGCCCCGTTCTACCTATACGATGTACATAATGATGTGCCGTACGAGGCATATCAAAATTGATGACCAGCTCGATGCCCTTAATGTCTAAACCCCGTCCAGCAACATCGGTGGTAATAAGAATATTGATAGTGCCGTCTCGATATAAGCCCATGACTTGGTTGCGCGCAGTTTGATCAAGATCACCATGTAAGACACCAACACGCAATTTTTGTCCGCGCAATGGCCCACGTAAATGATCAGCTCGTAGTTTGGTATTGGTAAAGATAATGGCCTTGTCGTAAGTCTCGTTTTCCAAAAGCCATGTTAGAACCTTTTGTTTGTGTGCATGGTCGTCACAGGCTACAACCTGTTGTTGAATGTCTTGATGTTGATCCTGAACCGTGCTAAGTGCGATTGTAGCAGGCTCATTCATGATGGTTGCTGCAATTCGCAGCACCGCCGGGTGACCTAAGGTCGCTGAAAATAACAGTGTTTGCTTCCGCCCTCGACACGCATCACTAATCCTTAAGACATCAAGACTAAAGCCCATATCCAACATACGATCAGCTTCATCTAAAATGAGAACTTCTAGGTTTTTAAACACGTCAGGAGTTGCTTCAAGATGCTCATGCAACCGTCCTGGTGTGGCGATAATAATGTCGGATTGTCTCAGTAAATGCTGCTGTTGTTTCTTAAAGTCAGCACCGCCAGTTATTAAACCAGTCTTTAAGGTTGTGAAAGCAGCTAATTGTTGACAGTGATCGGTAATTTGCTGTGCTAATTCGCGGGTTGGAACCAAAATTAGAATACGGGTGCCGTGTGTCTCTGCATTCAATAAACGGTCCATTGTCGGCAATAAGAAAGCTGCGGTTTTGCCACTACCCGTTGCCGCACTCACTAAAACGTCGTGGCCTTCTAGGATGGGTGTCAGAGTTTGCGATTGCACCGCTGTTGCTGTCGTGTAACCTTGCTTAGCGGCTGCTTCGAGTAAAGTCGAATGAAGGGGGAGGTCAATAAATAAAGGTAATATAGTTTCGGTATGGGTAGGCATGAATTGTGATTGTCTTAGCGCGGATTTCAAAAAGTATGAGGTATTATAAAGGATTGTCGCGACTCATAAGCTTAAATCCTTTTCTGGAATGCTATTAACAATACTCACTAAGGCGAATTTTAAAATCATGATAGCCATAATATTAGGGAATAATCGATAATTGTCCGTTTGAGTCAAGCTATATATGACCGCCGCTATAATCACACCAGTATGAAAAAAAAGGTTATTGTTAAATTTTATAAGGTAACTTAAAGTTAGCGAATCAATTTTGGAGGCTTGTTGAATAAATAGAAAATTTATTAATACAGTCATAAAGCAAAAAAATAAGGGGTAAAAGAAAATAACCGGTGAATCTGGATTAAAAAAAGGCGGCCAGGTACTAATCCAAACCAATAATACGCCGCTACAAAATAAGTCGTAACGATTTGAAATCGTAAGTTTTTGCGCAAGCATTAGCAAGATACTGATAATGATGCAGGTCACGCCCAAGTACTCGCTCCAAACCGACATTAAAATCGATTCAAGCCAATAATGGGTTTGCACTATAAAGCTAATGATCAGGTTTAGACAGATAAAAAAGGGCATGGTAGTAGTCGCCTTGACGCAAAAAGGTACTTCAATTATGTTGCTTAAAAAAAGTGCATAAATAGCAGATGTGAAAACTTAAATGGTATCGCTGATAACCCGTTATATACATTTTAAAGATAATAACCTTGTTGAGGGTATAAAACTTTCCGTGTAAACCGCCATTACAATACTTCCGAAAGCCTATCGGAGTGATATAGCATTTTTATGTATGAAGAGTTGAGCCGAGTTGGTTATACTACCAATTCTATAAATATTTTTATGAGGTGTAAGTATGCCGTTTACAACATTACAGTTAGAAGAATTGCACGTATTGAACCATTATAATCAGCCGACTTCAATGACGGGAATTAAGATTCATCATACGGCAACCAGTGAAACAATTGCGGCAGCCAGGCGATTGCATGCAAAAGGCTTAATAGATAAGGACGATGGGGGCTATTTGACGGATTTAGGGCGCGAAGTATTGGAGAAATTGCAAATACTTTTGAGTCTTTTGGCTTAATGTAGTTTTAAAAACCCCCATAACTTATTAATTATGGGGGTTAAAATAAACATGTCATGGAAAAACATTGTTTGAAAAAGTAGTCAAAGGAAAGTATGAATAACTACTCATTTGCTTAGCCTGCGAGTTAAGTTAACATTGCTGTAAATCGCTGCGCTTGCAAATAAAACGGTTGAAATAATAAATTCTCCTGAAATAAAACCAAAAATGCCGGTCATAAATATCAGGCCCAATATGACGTCTGCTTTAAAATCATTCATGTTAAGTACCTATTTGTTAGTTAAAGTTTGTTATTTACAACAAGTTCTTTTGACTACACCCAAAGCATGTAAACGCTTGAAGTCTATTTAGTTACTCAGGTTTTAGATTCTAGGCTGTTGTTATGTTGGATGTCTATTGAATTAAAAGAACTCGTGTATAACTATACTATGTATTTTTATATTGACAATGCTGATTAATGCGAATTAATTGTTCCCTTTTTTGAAACAATTAGCCTTCTATTATTAGTTATCGACCGCTAAAAAGAAAGGATTGGCCCTGTGTCACTTTTATTGAATGCACCTGTTAAGACGTTTTTGTTTTTTGCATTAGCTTGTGAAGCCAAGCCGTATGTCGCCCATTTTGGGTTCAAGAAAAGTATTGGGCAGACTGTTTTTGAAATTTATCAGACCCATAATATGATTCTGACCATTACCGGTGTTGGGAAATCTGCTATGGCGGCGGGAGTGGCTTATAGCTTAGCGTTATTCAAAAATGAACAAGTGGCGGTGATCATTAATGTGGGTATCGCTGGACATAAAACCGCAGCATTAGGGCAGCTATGGATAGCTGAGAAAATTACCGATGCTGACAGCGCTAAACGCTATTATCCGCAATGCCTCCCAAAGACTACACTGGCTTCAGCGCCTCTGGTGACGGTTAGCCAGCCACAAACCGTGTATGCGCCGGATACGCTCTATGACATGGAAGCCTCGGCTTTTTATGAAACGGCTACTCGTTTTACCAGCAGCGAATTGGTGTTGATTGCGAAAGTGATTTCGGATAACCAGCAATCGGCGGTTCATAACATTAATGCCAAGCAAGTGAGCGCTTTGCTTTCACAACATTTAGCGGCTATTGCGGCGTTGCTTGAGCAATTTAATAGCCGCGCTCAAGCATTGACGACCCGCTCTATAGAGGCTGTGGAGCAAATTAGCAACGCCCTGCACTTTACCGTAAGTGAAAAAAACCAGTTAATTAAACTGTTATCGCGCTGGCATGTGCTTTCCAGTAATGCGCCGTTGCCGTTATCTGCGGCTGCATTAAAATCGGCTCGGATGTTTTTGGATGAACTCAGCGCGCTTATCTTACAATTACCCGTAGCGCTGTAAATATGGGCAGCTAATCCCCCGCTTGGAAAAAGAGAAGTTATTTATGACCGCATCCTTAGGAGAGATTGCTTGGCTGCCCAAACATCATTTTAAAGCACGCCCTTGGGCATCTTTATCAATTTGTGTGCCTAGGATTAACGCGCCTTCAATAAAGCCCCACAATAGCCCAAAGCCACCAGTTACCACAGTTAAGGCAATTTGCAACACTGCCGTTCCGTAAAAGCCCAGATACACGCGATGCGCACCAATGCCGCCGAGTACCAAACCTAATAATCCGGCAATGAGTCTGGATTTTACTGGCTGCATGTTTTCTGCATAGGTTACAAATGGCTTTGCTCGTGTGACTTTACCGTCTTTAACTTCAAACTCAACGTTATCGCCCACCATAGGTGCAAAGCGCGAACGCCAAACCTTGACATTAAAATCGTACAATTCCTCGCCGCTTTTGATAACGCCAATGGTGGGTGTATCGCTTGCGTACCGTTCTATCTGTCCTATCATGAATGCCTATCCCCCAAAATACGATTAAATTTATTATTATTCTGTTAAACGTACTGCCAATACATCACATTGTGCGTGATGTAAAACCCCATTCGCTGTCGAACCCAACAGTAAGGCTAACCCATGCCGACCATGCGAGCCAACGACTATTAAATCGACATTATGTGCTTGTGCAAGCGTGACAATCTCTATTTTCGGACTGCCGATCACTAGCCATTGATGTTCTTCTGCTATCCCTAGCTCGGTGCCTAATTTTGCCAACCGCTGCTTGGTGAGTTGCATTAATTCCTCGTTTAATTCAATATCAAAAGGCATCACTTGCCCATCCATTGAGCTGCTAATCGGCAAATTTTCGGTAACGTGTACCACGCTCAACTGTGCTTGAAATTGTTGGCTTAAATTTTTAGCGCGCTGCGCAACTTCAATGCTATGTTCTGAGAAATCGGCCGCTAATAAAATATGTTTATAACCTTGCATAAAAGCTCCTAATTAAAAATCATCTTGAACAGGATTAAGCACCCGCTACAGGAAACAACCATTCCATCAATTGATAAAATCCCAAATTATATAAAAATGCTACGCCCAAACCAAAGGGAAAAGCTTGTGATACGGCATGACGAATGATATGCCCACAGACTACCCAGTGCCAAACCATTAATATAAATAATACTGATACCAGGCCAGCATCTAATGACCCAGTTGCAGAACTGGCTAATGCCGGCAACGCAAAAAAACTGATCAGTGCATCAGTCCCCAAAAATGCACACAATACCTGCGTATAGCGTGCAGTTTTATTGGCAGTAGCCAATAATCCCCAGACAAAAGCAAAGGTCACCATAATTTCGACCCATACTTCTACTGCGGTTTTTAAAAAATGCTCATGTGGCGCCAATGCTAAAAAAGCCACTACGGCATAGATTAACACCAGTAACTGTAAAAGTGTTTTGGAATAGGGAATATCTTGCGGCGCTTGCCGTAATAAACAGATATTAAAAAATAATCGCAGTAACGCACGCATATTATTCAGCCTCTTCCAGTGCCTGCTCGGCTTGCATCCACAGCTCCTC
>JABFRM010000031.1 GCA_013141155.1 Methylococcaceae bacterium
CTATTTCCCTTTCGCGTACCTGACTTATCAGCATCCAGCTAAACATGCTTTCAAACGAGCAGGATTTGTGCGGAATCTAGTGTTACAGTTGACTCTACACCGAACTTCACCCAAATCACGACCTGCACCGCCACCGCCATAAAAACCACCATCATCCATATCACAATAACAAACGTCCCCATAACACCGACAACTTTCTCCAGAAGCAATTCTTAATTGAGGTGTCACATTTAACCCCGTTTCTTTATAAATAAAGCGGCTTGAACGATAAAGGGTTACGGAGCTGTAAAGTGCAACTTCTGCTGTAAAACCTGGAATATTCATTTTACTTACCTCTTTGGTTAAATTAACAATTATAAATAGCCACCTCTGAGACCAGAGTCGGGAATTCTTCGGCCACAATCAAAATGTATCAGTTCTTTCAAAGCCTTGGGTGGGCAATACTGTTTTATCGACCATGTCTATTAAATTATTTATCGGAACCAAAACAACCATATTTACTTCCTGATCGTCTGACCGTTTCCTCGGCAGCTAAGATTTGGCGGTTTGCAGCATAAACCTTGAGCAATAAGGTATGTGGATCGGCGATATAGTTATCGCAGTGGATACCCCATGTGACAGGTTACCAATAACAAATCTGATGAGACAAGCAAACCCACACGCGATATGATTTTCTTTGATAAGGATCATAATATATTTCTTTCCATTCACAGCTGAGATATCCCCAACGGCAACGATTTAACACATCATTCCCAAAGCTCAGCCACGACCGTGAGCGATCCGCGTAGGTTACATCCGACAAAGCAAGCTGGATAAGTCCGTCGTAAAAAGTAGTTCCAGCAGCAACCTGGTAACGCACGTTTCCATTGTATAAAGACGCTTCCGCTGAAAATCCTGGAATTTTCATTTTATTTACCTCTTTGGTTTAGTTAATGATCATAGGCGCCAACTCGACAACCAAGAATGGACATCCCTAGGGCACATCGCAGCGCACAAAAAACGTCTTCGTAAAATCAGTAGTACGATTGGTATAGGAGAAGTCGGGTATGTTGGGTTAACGGCTTTATCGTTAACCCAACACATCAAGCCCCCAAAAATTGGGTTGCCAAACAGCAGGCAACCCACGCGGCTTCTGCGATTCCTCAGCGTCTCGCAGATATCATTCTCCCCAACACCCCGTACAAGCCCCAATCCTGTCCACCTGCGAGGGGATTCTTGTCAATGACGGCACAATAATCGTCCGGACAGCAAATGGCCGCATCCGGTCCTGTGTTGCCGCATTCGCGGCAGAAATTGTTGGCGGGGAAATCATTGCAGTCGATCCATTCTAATTTCCCATTCTTTCTTGTTGCAAGCGTTAACGCGCCTGCCCTCAGAGCGGTGAAAGTTGCGGCTATCGCGCGATAGTTCCTATTCGCCGTGTGGAGCGAAGCTTCCGCTGTAAATCCAGGCATATTCATGATGTTCATTTCACATCTCCTTTCGATTGGTTAGTTTTAACGATCATAGTAAGGCGACATCTTCGTGACCAAAAATGGAAATTCCTCCGTCACATCGCAGCGCACAAAAAACTTCTCCGTAAAATCAGTATTACGATTGGTATAGGAAAAGATGACATCGACGATGTTGCGCGTGCTGCTCAAGGGCGAGGGACGTACTTCAACAGCTGTCAATGAACAATCCCGCCCAAATTCTTCAGCGGCCTTGCCATAAATAGCCGGATAGCGCATCGACAAGTAGTTCAAACAGCGATGCTCGTCAGTTGCCCCAGCGTTGTCAGTCAGTTGCATAATCCGGTTAAACAGTTCTTCGGCTGCCGGGCCGAACTGCGCGGCAGTGGTTTTTTCGGGCTTTGGAATAGCCTTGATCAGCGCATCGCGGTCAAACGAATAAATCTGGTCGAACGCAACGATGGGTACCATCAGTCCGTTGCACATTTGCGGCGGGGCGATAGGGCCGCGCAAACCGATGACGACATCAATGTCATTGGGACTGGGAGCCGGACGGATGGCCTCCACCAGTAGATCAATGTCCGCCGGATCTCGGGGCATCAGCAGATAAGTGTCCAGCCCCTGGATGCTCAGCACCCAACACAATTGACGCACCAGGTAACGGTTTTCGCGTTTGGAAAGAACAGCGTGTAAAGTCTGTTGATCGGTTTTTCCGGCTGTGTCCGCCCGTCCAGTCGCCTGTGCAAATTCCTTTTCTGCAGCAAGGTTCGGGAAACGCGCTTCAACTCTGCCGATAGCGTAGACATAGGACATCGTCCCGCCGCCATTGGGACTCGAGTCGGCTGCCCCATCTGAACCGCTACAAGTTGAGCATCCCGCCTGTGGAGTGATATTCGTAGAAACACGCGCCTCTGGATAAGGCGCTACGGCTAATACATCATGCACCTTAACCGGTTGCTCCATCGACCGTTCCATTGTTTCAGTTTGTTCGTTCATATTCTTCTCCTTTCCTAATAAGCCATAACGGTATTAATAAATAGGGGAATCCGAATTTAAGCGATCCCTCCACCTCTCATGTCACCGGGTGAAAACCATCCAATGGTTGAGCGCAGCCGCCCGTTGTCGACAACCGCCGCAAGGCTTTATCCCAAAGTAGGAGCTGGCCTGCTTAATTACATCACCCAAGCCAATTTCTTCGTCGGCGATAAATCCCGGCAGGCGTATCCGGTGGGCTTGAAATTCGCTTTGGTCTGGGGCATTATTGCCTTCGCTTGTGTTGGTCATGAGTTCACCTTCTCGCATTCGTTGTTAACAGGATTTGGTAGGCTGTTGCAGCGTCCAGTAAAGGCGGCACTACGGAGGCTCGCCGTGGTAAAGATGCCTGGGTAATGGCAAGTTTGATTTGCGCCGCACTCGCGTTGGGAAACTCAGACCACAACAGCGCAATCGCGCCAGTTACAAAAGGTACGGCAACACTCGTGCCGCCAAGGGTGAGTGCTTTTCCTTCAGCACCCAAACTGGTGATAGCATCGCCAGGTGCACTTAAGCCTCGCCTGCCAATCGTACTGCCCATATTCGACTCGCTCAGCGGTCTACCGTTAAGATCGCACGCCGCTACTGGAATAACCCAAGGATGCCGAGTAATGGCAGAACTGCCGAGCGTGCCTTGATTACCTGCCGCAACCACCACCAGAACGCCACGCTTAATAGCTTGATTGAGTGCTTCTTCGAGTGCCCGTTCCTCTTTGGTGGAGGGTTGTGTCAAAGCGAGGCTCATGTTAATGACCCGTGCACCAGCGTTAATACAGTCGATGATAGCCGTAGCAAGTTCCTTCGGTGTCGCGCTCGGCATGTGTTCGCGTCCCACTGTCACCTCGGCAAAAAGGGGGCGTACTAACAGCGTACAGTTAGGGCAAATGGCTGGCGCAGAGGAGCCGCGCTTTGCGAATAATATTCCGGCTACAAACGTCCCATGCAGGCAAGCTGTGCTATTGGCCTGAGTGCAGGTCGCACCGTTACCACCGATAATATCGCGGATATTTTCGCTGGTAAGTTCAGGATGTTGGGTAACGACAGGTCCGTCGATAAACCCGATTTTCATTCCTGGGTTGCCACTGGTGCGATCCATTAACGTGGTAAGCTTAACTAACTCTAAAGGATTCATAAAGGCACCGCCCCAGCATTTATCTCATCCAATACAACATCAATTCAGTGCGGCATTAAAAAACCGACTAATAAAGCCGCCCCCTTAAGACTCCGCTTGATCGATACGTTACGCCACACCCATTAAATTAACAATACTGCAAATGCATACATTTTAGGTATCTTCACCGGTTTTCTGGGCATGCAGCCAACCTTCATCCTCCGCTATTTTCAAGGCCGCATATCGGCAATGCACATCCATGAGCGTGAGAATACGCTGGAATTCTGTTCGGATTGTCGTGGGTGAGCGGTTTAAATGGGAGGCAAGGATTTTGGCATCCGTGGTTTTTAAGATCTGGCAGGCTAGCATGAGTTTGTACAGGGCAGGCGTAAGCGGGTTATTGATGTTCATCTTCATTACTCCATTAAGCAATGCCATCGGCTGCATTCAGGCACTTAAAGCTAATCTGCTAGCAGAGCAATAAAACGCGGATGATCCACAGGCAGGTTGAGCGCAATGTCAGGTTATTGAGTGGCAAGATCAACGTCGAAACATCAAGGCTGTCGCAAGTGTATAGAAAAACAAGCTTGATTTCTGTTAACTACTTCACACCTTTGGAGATATTTTTGACGTAAATTAACTGAGAGTTGAATTACAGCGTGTGTAACTTAGCTTACAGCGATTACCTGCTGCGTTAGTTACAGCCATTATGTTTAAAGCCGCCCATGCTACGCACCACCATTATCGAAAGCGGCAGTGTATAAATTTGATGGCGGGTATAAGTTGAAATTTATTAAGGCGTTTGCGATTACGCCGGAGAAAGTTGAATTTGTTTGGAGGTTGTTGAAGAGGATGGAGAATCGATATTTTTGCGCTAACCGCCATAACGCGCTGTGCCAAAGATTGTCAATTAATAACTTCTCATAATCCGTCTATTAAGTAGCTGAACATCTATTTTTTAACACTTTGACTAACGAAAAATTCATACCCGATGGCACATGAGCCGTTAGTGCTGAGCCTAGTCGAAGCACGAACGGGTTTCTTCACGTCCAACTGATTTTTTTAGGCTGAAGTAAAGGATGGCTGATTGTTGCAGGTGGGCCTCATGCTGGGGGACAGGTGTATTGCCCATACAATGATCAATCCGGTAGATGTGGTGAATTTCACAGGGTGAACATTTGGAGTATGCCAAAAAATCCTGAGAAACATGCCAAGCAAATTCGACGCATCGTCGATAAGTAACCGTGCGAAATTTAACCAGAATTTCATATCAATGCAGCTTAAAGTTTATGGGGGGGGGGCAATTTAAAAAACCTCCCCTAGGAGCCTGTCGGACTTAATCATCCTTTAGGTCACAAATATTGTAAAATAGTACTGAATTCAACGATTTCACCGGTATGATTTTATGAGTCGCTTT
>JABFRM010000209.1 GCA_013141155.1 Methylococcaceae bacterium
GGAAACTGGTGTCAGGGTTTTGATGGCGCGAATGAGATTGTATTGGATGCTTGACATGTCCGCTTACTCATCGACCAATTGGGTTAGCAGTTCCGCTTGATATTCGCTGACCAAGGGTTGTATGACGTGTTCCAGGCCGCCTTGCATGATGTCGTCTAATTTGTAGAGTGTTAGGTTAATACGGTGATCGGTCAGGCGGCCTTGCGGGTAATTGTAAGTGCGTATGCGCTCGGAGCGATCACCACTGCCGACTTGTAGCTTGCGATTGGCAGATTGTTCTGTGTGGTGTTTTTCTTGCTCGGCTGCCAGTAACCGCGATTGCAGTAACGACATGGCGCGGGCGCGGTTTTTGTGTTGCGAGCGCTCGTCTTGGCATTCAACCACTGTGCCGGTGGGGATGTGGGTAATACGAATGGCAGATTCGGTTTTGTTGATATGTTGACCGCCCGCGCCCGAGGCACGAAAGGTATCGACTTTGAGATCGGCAGGATTGATGTCGAATTCATCCATCATTTCCACTTCTGGCATAATCGCGACCGTACAGGCGGAAGTATGCACGCGGCCTTGTGATTCGGTGTCCGGTACGCGTTGCACGCGATGGGTGCCGGATTCAAATTTTAATTGCGAATAGACATCATTGCCGGATACGCGCAGAATAATTTCTTTATAGCCGCCATGTTCGCCGTGGTTTTCATTAATCGCTTCTATTTGCCAGCCTTGTCTTTCAGCATAGCGATGGTACATGCGTGACAAATCCCCAGAAAAAATAGCCGCTTCATCGCCGCCAGTGCCCGCACGAATTTCCAGAAAAATATTGCGGTTGTCATTGGGGTCTTTCGGTAACAGTAAAACTTGTAAAGATTGTTGTAGCGTCTCTAAGGCGTTTTCGGCATCCTTTATTTCTTCTTTTGCAAGTTCGCGCAATTCAGGGTCGCTGTCTTTTGCCAGCTCTTGGGCAGCGGTTAAGTCTTCCTGCATTTTGATGTAGCGATGATAGCAATCTACCAGAGGGTTAATTTGCGCGTATTCCTGACCTAAAAGGCGAAATTTATTTTGATCATTTTGCATTTCAGGTGTTGACATTAAAGCGCCAATTTCGTCAAAGCGTTCGGCCAGTTGTTCCAGTTTAAGTTTTATAGATGCTTTCATTGCGGATTAGTTAGATTAAAAATTTCGCGCGCCGCAACGATAAGGTCGTGCCGGTCATCATTGCCAGCGGCTCTGAGTTGTACGCAAGGGGTATGGATGATTTTATTGGTCAGGGCGTGGGCTAACTTAGTCAGGGTTTGTTCTGGATCGGCACCGTTTTGTAATGCGGCCAGGGCTTTTTGTAAGACTTCATCGCGGGATTCTTCGGCTTGTATACGGTAGTCGGCAATGGTGTTTTGAGCGCCTTCAGAGCGCAACCAAGCTAAAAAAGTTTCCACTTGTGTGTCGATGATTTCTTCTGCTTTTAGCGCGGCTACACGTCTGGCTTGCAGGTTTTGATCGACGGTATTTTGCAGATCATCTACAGTATATAGATAAACATCGCTGAGTGTGCCGACTTCGGCTTCAATATCTCGCGGGACAGCAAGGTCAACCATGAACATCGGTTTATGTTTACGTTTTTTAATGGCGCTTTCAACACGACCTTTACCGAGGATGGGTAACGGGCTACCGGTCGAGGAAACCACAATATCCGCTTCGGCGAGATGTTCGGGCAGTTCGGATAAGGGAATCGCATAGCCATTAAATTGTAAGGCCAGGGCGTGGGCTTTTGCATAGGTACGGTTGGCGATAATAATGCGGCCGATGCCTTGGCGGTGCAGATGACGGGCGGTGAGTTCAATGGTTTCGCCTGCACCGATCAGGAGCGCGGTTTGTTCGCTCAGGCTGTTGAAAATCTGTTGTGCCAGTTGTACGGCGGCAAAAGCCACTGAAACTGGGCTGGAGCCAATGGCGGTATCGGTACGCACTTTTTTGGCGGCGCTAAATGTGTGTTGAAAAAGTCGGCCCAGTTGTTTGTTGAGGGTGCCAGCCTGGCAAGCGGTTTGATAGGCATCTTTCATTTGCCCGAGGATTTGCGGCTCCCCTAAGATCATGGAGTCGAGGCCGCAGGCAACCCGGCTCATGTGGCGAATAAGGGCGCTATCGCTATAGCTGTAGAGATGCGCTGCAAATTCAGTGGGATTTAGCTGGCGGTTAGCGGCTAGCCAATTAATCAGAATTTGCGGATCTGGTGAGGCGGTCTTGCAATACAGTTCAGTGCGATTACAAGTTGATAGAATAGCGGCTTCAGAAACTTCGCGCGATTGCCAGAGATCATGTAGCGCCGATTCGATAATTTCAGCCGGAAACGCCAAGCGTTCACGGACGCTCAGCGGTGCGGTGCTGTAATTAATGCCAATAGCTAGTAAGGTCATAGGCTAAATAAAGTGATTATGGGGCGTTTATTCTAGGTATTATAACGACTTTATCCAAATAGAATAAATGAGGGTGCAGAAATAGTGGCTTTTCTGTTACCCTATTAGTGATATTTAAGTGATTAAAACAGGATTTTTGAGTGACTATATTAAAATTAATTACGTTTGTTATAGTGGGATTAGTGACAGGCTGCGCAGGTGAAACGGTTCAAGAATCCCCTGTTTCTGCGCCAGTCGTAAAGGATGCGTCTGAGTCAGTAAAAACGACAGAGGAATTAGCAGTAGAGCAAAAGCAAGCGACGATTGTTGCGCAGAAAAAGCAGCGAGTGACCACGATTGACCCGAAAGTGATGTATTTGCTGTTGACAGCGGAATTGGCAGGGCAGCGTAATCAGTATGACGTTGCTCTTGAAGGGTATATGCAAGCGGCAAAGCGGGTTGATGACCCACGGATCACCGAAAGGGCTGCAAAAATTGCGTTGTTTTTAGAGGATGGCAAAAAAGCCGATACTGCCGTAGATTTATGGTTGCGGCAAGATGTCAAGAATGTTGATGCACACATGTTAGCCGCTTTAGCTGCCTTGCGTGCGGGACGAAAAGCACCGGCGCTAGAGCATCTGGAGGCTTTGTTAAAGCTGGATCCGGCTGGATTTGATGATACTTTGTTAGAATTATTGAAATCCTTGGGGCAACCTGAGCGGGCGGTTTTTTTGTCGTCGGTATTAGATAATTTAGCGGTTAAGCATCCTAACCAAGCGGTTATTTATTTTGTGCAGTCGTTATTGGCAATGCAGGCTAAAGACAATAAATTGGCGGCAGCAAAATTGACCCGTGCATTAGAGTTGCAGCCCGCGTGGGATAAGGCGTTGATTGCACAGTCGCAGTTGGCAGTGTTGAATGAAGATTTTGAAGGTGCAGAAAAACTGTTACGAGATGCGGTAAAAAAATATCCCGGCGATTTGAAATTTAAACGGATGTTGGCGCAAGTGTTAATCAAAGCGTCAAAATTTGAGGATGCCGTGGTTGAATATAGGGCTATTTTGAAAGAACAGCCTGATGATGGCGACAGTATGTTTTCGCTGGCGTTATTACATTTGCAATTACAGCAAGATGACGAAGCTAAAAAGTATTTAGATCAACTGGCGGGGCGGCCGGAATGGGCCAGTCAGGCAAGTTATTATTTGGGCAAATTGGCGGCAAAAAAAGGACGGTTTGAACAGTCTTTGGTTTGGTTTGATAGCGTCACTAATGGTTCGTTTGAACTGGATGCCGCGTTATCTGCGGTATCGGTGGTGGTAGAGCAAAAGCATTTTGAAGATGCGCATGTTCGTTTGGATAAAATGCAACGTAAATTTCCAGAGCAGTCGCTGCGATTGCTGGCGATGCGGGCAGAAATTTACAATGATCAAAAGCAATATGGTAAGGCATATAGGCTATTGTCAGATGCTTTAGTTAAAATGCCTGATCAAAAAGAATTGTTGTATACCCGTTCGCTGGTGTCTGAACACTTGGGTAATTTAGTCGCTATGGAGGCGGATTTGCAGGCGATATTGCGTAAACATCCGGATGATGTTGCGACTTTAAATGCCTTAGGGTATACCTTGGCTAATAAAACACAGCGTTTTAAAGAAGCGGAGCGGTACTTGCAAAAAGCCATGAAGCTGCAACCGAACGTCGCAGTCATTGTTGATAGCTATGGCTGGCTATTGTTTAAACAAGGCCAATATGATCAGGCGAGGGATTATTTGCAGCGTGCTTATGCTAAGCAGCCGCAAGCAGAGATTGCAGGACATCTGGCGGAAACATTAATGAAGCTTAATCTGGTAAGTGAGGCTAAATTGTTGGTGGAGAAAGCGTTAAGTATGGAGCCGGAAGATGAATATCTGCTTGATCTTAATCGGCGGTTTTTTGGTCATTAAAATAGGCGTTGTCCGGTATTTTAGCTGGGCGGCGGTATTGTTTGTGCTGGCCTCCTGTTCGGTGACACCGGAGCTGCCGCAAGAAGGTTATGCGGCGATTTCAAAGCAGCATCTGCGTGAGCTAAAGCATTGGGGATTGGATGGGCGTATATCCATTAGCAGCCCTGATGACTCCTGGTCGGCAAATATTGAGTGGCAGAGCGTTTTGCATGGCGACACTATCCGGCTTTCAGGACCTTTGGGACAGGGGGCGGTGGTTATTCAGCTTGGTGCGGATAGGGTAAGTATTGATCGCGGTGATGGGCAAGTGCAGAGATCGCAAGATCCCGATGCTTTTGTAGTGGAGCAATTAGGGGTTTTTGTGCCAGTTCGTGCTTTAAAGTATTGGGTGATAGGGTTGCCCGATCCATCGCGCGCTATTCGATATACCTTGCAAGGATTCGAGCAGGAAGATTGGCAGGTGGAATATAAAGAGTGGCAGTCGCTTGCAGGTAAAGCAATGCCGCGAAAAGTTACCGTTATCAATGATAAAATTAAATTAAAGTTGGTTTGTGATCAGTGGGTGATTGATTGAAGGTTGAGCAAAACGAAAATACAGGTTGGCAGGAAAAATGGCCGGCACCTGCGAAATAGAATTTAGTGTTACGGATAGTCGGGCAGCGGGCTGCTGGTTATCA
>JABFRM010000197.1 GCA_013141155.1 Methylococcaceae bacterium
GATTAGTGCGACTTCAGGATTGGTGCAAATTTTTACTGAAAGCTTTGCTAATAAGGGTTGGTAACGGCCTTTATCTAAAAATCCCTGTATAAAATCGCCTTGCGTTATGAAGGGTAAAATTTTCGCTGCAATACCGCCTGCTAAAAATACCCCGCCATAAGGTAGGCACGTCAGTGCAAGATTGCCTGCCTGGGCGCCGTAGAGGCGACAAAATAGGCGTAAAGTTTCTACACATAAGGCATCGGTGTTAGCAATGCCGGCTGCACCGATGACTGCGCCCGGATCGTTTTGCGCCATTTTTTCGGCAATTTCAGGATGTTCGATAGCAAAACCGCTGTGTTTCAAAAATTGATAAATATTCACCAAGCCCATACCTGAAACAACGCGTTCGTAACTGACATGACCTGAATACTGCCGCATTAGAAATCTTAATAAGTCGATTTCTTGTTCACTGGTCGGTGCGAAATCAACATGTCCGCCTTCGGAAGGCATAACCTGATAACGTTGACCATCCCAACAACATAGGCTTTCACCTAAACCCGTACCGGCCGCTAAAATAGCCACATGTCCTGAACGTTGCTCAGCGTGTGTATTGAGTTCCACGAAATCACTCAGTGGTAAACCCAAAACCCCCCAAGCGGTAGCTTCCAAATCATTTAGCAAACTAAGCCGCTGGGTTTGTAACTGTTCAGCAATGGTGGCTTTTATTAATTGCCAGGGTAAGTTTGTCGCGTGACAATCTCCTTCAACAATCGGGCCTGCTATGCCGATACAAGCCGCTTCAATAGTGCCGGATGCTGTATCAGCTAAAAATGCAGTTAGTACCTCCTCAAAAGAAGCGTATTGTTGGCTTGCATATTGCTGTTTTTTAACACAAGTAATAACGCCTTGCCGTCTCGCATATAAAGCCAGTATGGTTTTGGTGCCGCCGACATCTCCAGCCAGAATCATTATTTGGCTTCGTATTGGCTAAAAACATGGGTTTTCTGGTTTTTATCAAAACTCAGCACTTGGTAAGCATCTTGTTTATCGCCCATTTCCATGCCAGGGGTTCCAGCCGGCATACCCGGTACTGAAATACCAATAACCTTTGGTTTTGAGGCTAACAATTTTTTTATATCGCTTGCTGGTACATGTCCTTCAACTACATAGCCACCCACTAAAGCGGTGTGGCAAGAGGCCATTTCAGGCGATACGCCATGCTGTGTTTTAATGCTTTGAACATCGTCAAGCATGTTGTCGACCACGTTGAAATTATTATTTTTTAGATGCTCCAGCCATTTGCCACAACAACCGCAAGTTTTACTGCGATTAACAACAATGTCGATGGGTGCGTTGTTTGGGGGCGACTTTTTCGCTTGCACAAAGCCACTAAAGACCAGCAAGCTAAAGGTGAGAAGTAGAATAGTACGCATAATATTTCCTTTGTGTACGCTAAAGTTGAGTTAGCACGTAAAGTAACAGTTTAACATGAAGCAGCTAAAAGCAACGAAACACTCCCTGTTTCTGACTGTTTCGTTACTTAACTTAATCCCGTAAAAAATTATTTTGCAGGCGCCGCGCTGGATTTTCGAGTGGTCGGCAAACTGCTGGTTATTAGTTTTTCAGTATGTCCGCAATCAGGGTGTTCAAATCCTTTAGATCCTGTCGTGCCCGTTTCGCCGGTGTAGATAATTTGATCATTCTTAGTGGGGCTTGGCCCTGCGGGCACATAATCTAATTGTGCAGCATTACGCAGACGCCAAGCAATATTATGGTCAGCACAGGACGAGTCACCGCTTACGCCTACGGCACCCAGTATCTCGCCATTGCTGGCATATAACGCCAGGCCACCACCAAAAACATTAACGCCCCCGATTTTTTCACCCACCATAGCATCTTTCGCGGTGCCGTAATCGCTGGCACTGCCGTTGTAAGCGACAGCCACATTAACCGGATTGCTAAATTGTAATCCATATAAGCTACCGCCATTTTGTGTGGCTTCATGCAAATTAGCTGTTGATAAGGCAAAGCTGGGTAAGCTAAAAGCATTGGCGGTGTTGGCTTTTTGAGCGGCGATAACCCGACTGCCAGGCCATTGTGAATCGCTGTTTTCACCTGAGTGTGCGATGGCGCAAACTTGACCGGCACGATTTACTACTGCCGCCCACATGTGAAAACCAAATCCGCCATTCTCTTTCGCCTGAGCGTCTTTTAGTAAGTTAGTCAATATTGCTTGTATTGATGTTCTGGAGTCAATATCTGGACATATATCGGTAGGCTCTTTTGCTTTTACCGCAGTAACATTCAGTACCAATACCATCCCTAAAAATAAATGCTTAACAGTTATATAATTGTTCATTGGTGACCATCCTTTTGAATAGTTATGTTGAAAATAATTACAATCCAGCTAATAATATGTCTTTAATTTAAATTTTTTTATAGTGAAGTTGTAATTGATGCTGCATTAATCTCCTGCTCTTCTAGGATCAAACGCATCTTGTACGACATCCGCAAATAAATTCGCCGCTAACACCAGAGCAAACATAAACACAAATGCCGCCGATAATGACCACCACACAATCGGGTCGCGCGCCATTTCCAGGCGCGCACCGTTGATCATATTGCCCCAGCTATAGGTGGTGGGATCGACGCCGATATTGATGTAGGACAACACCGCTTCTGCCAGCACTAAGGAACTGAAATCCAGCACTACGGAGATCAACACGATGTGCATGACGTTGGGCAGGATATGCCGTAGCAAGATCATACTTTGCTTTACACCTAACGCCCGCGCGGCCTGTACATATTCCATTTCACGTAGCTTAAGCGTTTCAGCACGTAGTAAGCGGCATAGGCCCGTCCAACTGGTCACGCCCAAAATCATGCAGAGAAACAACAGTCGCATATCCGCACGGACTATTATGCTGGTGTAATCCGCTTCGTGTTTCGCCATGTACACTTGCACCGACAAGATAGCGGCGGCAATCAGCAAAACGCTGGGGATGGAGTTGAGCGTAGTGTAGATATATTGAATGACATCATCCACCCAGCCGCGAAAAAAACCCGCGAGGATGCCGAAAATAATTGCCATCGGCAGCATGATGAGTGTCGTTAACGTCCCCAGCACCAAGCCGGTACGGATGCTTTTGATGGCTTGATAAAACACATCTTCGCCAACTTTATCTGTACCCAACACATGATAGTACCCAGACAAATAAATCAAGACATAGCTTAAGGTGACGATCACAAACATCACCCCCCATACGGTTTTAGCGGTGGCACTGCGCTTAAGGCGTTCCCGTTGCATTTTGAATAAACTAAACAATAATACAAAGAAAAAAACCATTAAACTCGCGCCTTGAAAGCCGCCATAAGCCGTTTTTTTCAACAAGTCGGGGAGCAACTGCGTGGCAGGATCAGTCAAATGGCTACCACCAAAGGTCAAGCGCGGATAGCCAAATTGCGTGTTGCCATCCGGCAAGGTCTGCATTTCTTTGCTGTACAAGGTAGTTGCAAACGGCGCGGAATAAGTTTTTTCGCCCTGTTCCCTGAGTGGTGTCGCCCAATCATCCAAAACGCTGATAATTTCATTGTTTTTACTGTTGGCGGGGACAAAATGGATTGAGTCCAGCAAACCGATCACTACAAAAAACAGCAACACCACCAACGATACCATGCCGACTTTACTGCTGCTAATGGTTTGCAAAGGCCGTTTAATATGCGCTTTACCGCGCAAATATAAGCCTAAGCCCACTAAGCTGAGCAACAACAGATAAATCAACGCATCTGTCCATAGTACGACCATTAACTAAACCTCATACGCAGATTGGCATTCTTGGTGTTTTTTTAGCGGTTGCCTAAATAACATAAGCATCCTATTACTTAATCGCTCAGTTATTGTGGGTAACCTTGTTGCTGTTGATATCCTTGTTGTTGAGGGTAACCTTGCAGTTGCGGATAACCCTGTTGCGGATAAATCTGTTGTTGTGGATAGTTCTGTTGCTGCGGGTATCCTTGTTGTTGCGGGTATCCTTGTTGTTGCGGATAGGTCTGTTGCTGCGGATAGCCTTGCTGCTGAGGATAACCGTGCTGCTGAGGGTAGCCTTGCTGTTGTGGGCGGCTTGGTTGCGGTGAGCCCTGCTGATTACCAGGCTGCGCACCGGCATTATTATTAGCAACAATGGCTAATTCTACACGGCGATTTTGTGAACGATTGGCTTCATTGACATTGGGTACTTTCGGCATACGTTCCCCCATGCCTTGTTGTGAAAGCCTAGACGCATTTACGCCGTGTTGCGATAAATAACCGGAAACACTGGCGGCTCGTCGTTCGGATAATTTTTGATTATAAGTGTCTGAACCTAAATCATCAGTATGTCCGACAATAGTAATAGTAGAGGCTGGATATTGGTTCAAGACATTGGCGACCGAATCAAGTGCAGCCAACACTTGCGGAGTTAAATCGGCAGAGTTATAACCGAAAGTGATATTGCTTGGCATGGTCAAATTCAGGGTGTTTTCTGCGGTACGTTGCACTTCAATACCCGTGCCTTGTAACGATTGCTGCATTTGTTGTTCTTGATGATCCATATAAGCACCGACTGCCGCACCTACCGCAGCACCCGCTAATGCACCAAAACCGGCGTTTTCAAGATCATTGCCGCCGAATAAAGTGCCTGCACCCGCGCCGACTACCGCACCGATGCCACCGCCTTTAGCGGTATTGTTAATAGTCGATTGACCGCTATAAGGATCGGTAACACAAGCGGCCAACAGCACCGTGCTTATAACCGTAACTAATACTTGTTTTTTCATAATTTCAAACCTTGGGTTGATTTAACTAAAAATTCACAAAAAAGTGAAAGTGCGCTGTATACAAAAAACAGCCTTGACTGAAGCAGTGGGCATCCTAGCGCTAAATTGCATAACATCAGTTATTAAGCACTATAAATTATAAGCATACGCAGCATCGAAGCTATGTACTTTGGCTTTGTTGTTAAATAGGGGAGGAATC
>JABFRM010000325.1 GCA_013141155.1 Methylococcaceae bacterium
ATATAAATAAAGCTTGATAAATATAAAGCAATATCCATGCCATTTTTCTATAATCGCCAGACATGACCGTGGGTAATATATCGGTATATTATTGAATTAAATGGAAATAAATTATTTTAACTGCGGAATTTTCGGCAGTAATATTACGAAGGGCTATGGCTAAAGTCCAGCTAAAAGGCAGTAAAACAATTAAACATTGTTATATGCCGCATTTTTTATGTGTGATATGCAGTATTTTAGCGAGCCACCTAAATTAACCGCTCAGTTAGACCTTAATTTTGTA
The DNA here is from genome assembly GCA_013141155.1 of Methylococcaceae bacterium. Classification (GTDB taxonomy): domain Bacteria; phylum Pseudomonadota; class Gammaproteobacteria; order Methylococcales; family Methylomonadaceae; genus SXIZ01. The sequence continues at coordinate 284 of JABFRM010000325.1, forward strand.
TGCAAAGCCCGTCATTCCTAGGCTTCGCGATATAATGACCTTTTATTTAAGAAAGGCGACCTCGTCATATCCCCCATTTTTAAGCATCTGGCTAATCAGGATTTTTGTTGGGCGTTAATTCTAATATCTACCTTAAATACCACGCTGAGTGCTAATAGTGTGGCCATCAATTGGATTTAAAAGCATACCAGTTGTTTATGGAAAATCTATCATCAAGTTGATGTACCGATAAGATGACCGCTCTATCGCTATAGACGCCGAAAACGGTAAGTGAAGAGGTAACGGAATTGCCTCGTTACCTCAATCTGATTAACTTAAGTACTAAATAGTGATCTGATAGATATTACTGACAGGAGAGCTACCAGGAGTGTTAGTGGCAGTTACCCGGTATTTATAAGTACCCGCTAAAAGCCCAGTATTTGAAAAGGACGTGGTATTTGCAGGTATAACCGCTGAAATAACAGCATACGTGCAAGTTGCACCTACAAGCTTACAACGCTCAAGTTTGTATTTCGTTTCATTATTTGCATTATCTGCCCAAATTAAATTAACAAGACCGTTTGCAGCAGTGCTTGGACTAGGACTGGCGGAGGCACTACTTGCAAGGCCGCTGGGTGCTGCTGGTAGCCCTGCGGTTATAGTGACTGTATTAGAGTAAGCTGAATAACCCGAAGCACCTTGCGCACGTATCCGATAGCGGTATGTTGTTCCATTAGTTAATCCAGTATTATTCTTAACCACAACATTTGACCCAATAGCTGGCGTCAGTGCCGTAAAGGTAGTACATGCCGCTGCTGGAATAATATAGGAGCAACGCTCAATCGATTGGGAGGCTTCTCCGGTAGCGTTGTCCGCCCAAGCGAGGTTAATTTGGGTGGTTGACGCTACAGTGCCGCTTAGGCCACTTGGTGCAGCAGGTACGGGTACCAGATTGACATGTCCGATTATTTTTGCAGCATCAATGGCGCTAAGGTTAAAAAATAAAGAAGAACCCCAATCTTCTATACCGAATATCAGGTCGCCACTCAGATTTAACGCACCGTTTACTGAAGATGTCGTGACATTTTTTAAAGCAAATATGGTGTGCGGACCGAAACCATCAGGGCTGCCAGCTTCATTTGCTTTTATAATCCAACCCGATTCACCAAAACCACCGATATTAACGCGAGCCGCATCGTAATACAGCGACCATTCTGGCATTTTAAGCCAACCCGTAAACACATCGCTTTTTAGCCTGAGTGCGCCACTGAAACCGACTTTTCCCGTGCCGCTAGTCGGGCTACCGGTATAATTCAAAGTCGTCGCTTGTAGAATCCGTACAATATTAAAAGGAGGAATAGTTGATGTTGCTGTTGAAGGAGCGATAGTAGCTGAGTTGACTGGAAACTTTAATCCCAGCGCCGGAACCTCGTTGTATAAAGCGGTAGGATTAGGGGTAAGAATAAGGCTAGGAACGGCACCAGTGCTGGTAATAGGGGCATTGTTGTAAGTCTCATTGATAAAGTCTTCAAGATACAAGTAACGCGATGGGCTGACAGTGTTACCAAGACCGGCGAGCATGGCAGCATTAATATCAACAGTCATAATGCCATTAGCGGTTTCAGCATTGGCTACCCAAGGCGCTGCTAGCAGACTCAAAATGCTGCCTGTAAGTATCAGCATGTTGACTGGTTTTTTATGGTTACGGTTTGTTTTAGTGTTCATTTTTTTACCTTTTGATAAAATTTTATAATTAAAAATTAACGTTCAAAGTGATGGAGATCGAGGCACATAACGCTATGATCCGCAATTAAATTTTGTTCATTAAAATTGCGTAAACTACGCACAACAATTAAAGTGATCTTAGCGTGATTATTGCAATGTTACGCCGAAGCGGATAAGCAGGCGTGCTGATGTCACTTGCATAGTTTGGCTAAAAAACATTTATGCTGATAATAGTTGTTAACTTAGACGTTTGAAACCCAAAAATACGGACTTAATGATGAAAAAACAGCTTTTGGGCTTTTACGCTAAGGACTTGTAGAAGCAGTAACAGAGAGTATCCCGTTACTGCAACTAAATCGGCTCAGGCTTACTTTAACGTTTCAACGGCATAGATGTTGCTAAAAACTGAGTTACCCGCTGTGTTAGATGCTCTTATACGGTAACGGTACCAGGTATTTTTAGTCAGCCCTGTATTGGCATAAGACGTGGCATTTGCACCGGGTGTAGCAATCTGAACAAAATTGGTGCAAGTTTTACCTTTACAACGCTCAAGTTTAAAATTCAATTCGTTAGTTGAATTGTCCATCCAGGTTAAATTAACCATAGTTTTAGTTTTGGCATTGCTTGAAAGGCTACTGGGTGCCGCAGGCAATGCGGTTGGAGTGGTGGCAGTGCTGGTATTGGAGTAGGCAGAATCACCATTTGCGTTATGTGCCCGTATACGGTAGCTATAAACAGATGCGGCTACTAAGCCGGTATCGTTATAGCTGGTGGCGTTCGCTGCAATTGAGGCAATTTGAACAAAATTGCTGCAACCTGCACCTTGGCAACGTTCCAAATACTGGGCGGTTTCATCACTGGCGTTATCCGCCCAGCTAAGGTTGATCTGGGTGCTGGAAACAGGACTGGAAACCAAATTGCCAGGGGCGGCAGGTACTGGGGGGGCAGGTTGTAAATTGACATGCCCAACTACAGTTCCAGCGTCCGTAGCATTTAAGCCAAGCAATAAGGTTGACCAGTCTTCAATGCCGAATATCAAATCGCCACTGAGGCTCAGCGCGCCATTAACAGTCGCTGTTGTAACGTTTTTTAAAGCAAACAAGGTATGGGAACCTAAACCGAATGGAAATGCGGGTTCATTGGCTTTTATGATCCAGCCGGATTCGCCAAAACCGCCGACATTAACGCGAGCGGCATCGTAATACATTGACCATTCCACCATTTGCAGATAGCCGGTAGAGAAATCGCTCAGTAACCGGAGTGCGCCACTGAAACCAACTTGTCCTGTGCCGGCGGTTGGATCGCCAGTGTAATTCAGGGTTGTTGGCTGATTAAGCCGCTGCGGTATCGGTGACGTAATGGTTGGTGCATTGACGACAAACTGTAATCCCAACGCTGGCACTTCTGCCGTACCGGGGGTAGGATCAGGAGTGGTCGCAGTAATGGGAATATTATTGTAAGTCTGATTTAAAAAGTCTTCCAGATACATATAGCGTCCCAAACCTGCAACACCTTGCAGATTGGCTAACGCGGTCGCATTCATATCCACCGTCATGATGCCAGTGGCGGTATCAGCATTGGCTAACCAAGATGCCGACAGGGAGCTAATGGCGCTGAATGCAAAAATAAGCATTTTGGTTGGTTTATTGATACAGGGTGTTTTATGGTTCATGTTTTTACCTTTTGATAGTTTTGTGTTAATGATTTATTTTCATGCAGTAAGTATTTAAACATAAGTTTTCAGGTATTGCGGCGCAGGCTTAACCGTTCGTACTGAACCCTTCGATTAAGCTGACCACGAACGGCTTAATCTCACTCTGAGCCACATATTCCTGAGAACTTTTGCTTTGTTAGTTAAGTGCGGATCATTTAGCCGACCCTTCAACGATATAGGAGTGCAACGTCGAACCAGAGGGCAGTAAACAATCGAGTGTAAGAGGATAAAACCCTGGACTGGAGGTGACAGTGGTTACAGGGGTAGTACTCCAGACAGGGCCTGATAAACCAGCTTGGAATAGCGTGGTAGCACTTACTCCCGCCGCAGTGTAAACACATTTCATTTGATTGGCTGCGCCTGTATTGGTGGCCATGACATTAATATCCGGGCCAATTGCTCCTGGGAATCCTATCTTAGTAATTGGGCAAGAAACTGAGCGGTTTCCGGTACTGATATTCTTAATACCCGTAGTTGTAAGCATAAAATCGCCTGATTGGCTACCCGTAGTGGCATGGCATAAATGACCACTTTTGCCTTCGGAACCTATGCTGAAGGCGTGACTGGGACTTACCATCAAAGCGCAAGTTGCAAACATGGCAGCAGAGAGTATTGATTTAGGTATTGCTTTCATAAAGTTATTCCTCATAGATATAAATTTACAATAGGAACAGTGATCCCTATTAGTACATGAAGGTTTAAGGTTAAATTAGCCTAAAGCAAACCTGATTTAGGAATGCGTTATAGATATGTATTCCTGCCCCCTCGAGAGAATATAAAGCAATCACCATGCCAAATATCATAATAACCAACCGCGTAAGTCAGTCTGTCTGGCTATAATACCCGCCATTGCTGAAGGTTAGCAGTAAAACACTGCAATAAATTAAGGGCTAAATCATAAGAAATGGCTGCTAAAAACCGCTCGACAGTGGCTGGAGGTTATGGCATATAACACAAAGTGTGTCATTTCACGGCAATTAGGCAATCTGCGTTAACGCAGTAGGACAGGGTCAGCAATAACCATGCTGGTGTTTTTTGATGAGTCAACAGTAATCGTCTGCATTCCGCAAACGGCTCAATGTCGCCTGCAAATTTTGAAACATATAGAGCAATTGCTTAATTTTTTGTCCTGTGCGGTTTGAAGACGAAGGAGAGTCGCTACTTTTGCGATAGCTTGTTTTGGGCATCCCAGCCCAAGCAAGCGGCAAAAGACTACGCGACAGTTATTTTGCTCCGCAAGCCCCGATACCCCTGGCACAATATCGTCCCGAC
>JABFRM010000267.1 GCA_013141155.1 Methylococcaceae bacterium
AGTCATTAGGCTTTACCCATCAATACTACAAACTGCTTCATCATTACGTCACCATCATTCATTTAAATTCACCCTAAAATCGCAAACACTTTAGCCGTAATATCCTGCACCGCACCAACCCCAGCAATTGAATAAAATTTAACACCCCGTTCCGGCGCTGAATAAAAACCGATTAGCGGCTTAGTTTGCTCATGATACACCTGCAAACGTTTACGCACGGTTTCCTCTTGATCATCCTCACGCTGGAGTAAAGGCTCTCCGGTCACATCGTCAAAACCTGGCTGTTTAGGGGGGTTAAATTCAACATGGTAAGTTCTTCCCGATGCCGAATGCACGCGTCGCCCCGCCATACGCTTAATAATCGCGTCATCCGGCACTGCAATTTCAATAACACAATCCAAAACTATGCCCATCGCCGCCAAGCCTTCTGCCTGAACTATCGTGCGCGGAAAACCGTCCAGCAAAAAACCGCGCCCGCAATCCGCTTTGGCAATGCGTTCTTTAATTAAACCCAAAATAATGTCGTCTGAAACCAAGCCGCCAGCATCCATCACTTGTTTAGCCGCACCCCCTAAAGGCGTACCCTCCCTCACTGCCGAGCGCAACATATCACCGGTTGAAATCTGGGGAATCGCATATTTTTCAGTGATAAACTGTGCTTGCGTGCCTTTACCAGAACCAGGACTGCCCAAAAGCATAATACGCATGAATAACTCCACTTTATATCTAACAATATCAAAAAACAGTTATCACTAATGAAGCACTTATCGGCTATTTCTATAACCGAACTTTCAAAAGTAAATCCAAAAGCGCTATTTTATAACAATAAATTGAACTCTATGTAAAAATAGCATGGTCACATCCTGTTTTTATGTGGTACAACCAAATTTTCAACAACATACCGACACTGCCACCCCAAGCTTTCATCTCCCCCTCAACCCCATTAATCGGCGATATTTTAACGTGAGAACAGCAATTGTCATCCAGCAAACCCGTACTTGGCTCAAAACCGTGGTCATTGACCACACAATATGTCCGTTTGCAAAACGCGAATATGACCGCAACAGCATTCGTTATTGCGTCTCTGACACAATTGACACGGCAGAATGCCTCACTAGCTTAATCGAAGCATGCCAGCACCTGGACACTGACCCAGATTACGAAACAACTTTAGTGATTTTAGCAGAGGGCTTTAAAGACTTTGATGATTTTTTGACATTAATTGACATCGCAGAAAAACTTTTGATCAAACAAGGCTATGAGGGAATTTACCAACTGGCCAGCTTTCATCCTGACTATAGCTTTGCCAACGCACCCCGCAATGATCCGGCTAACTATACCAATCGCTCACCCTACCCCATGCTGCATATACTCAGAGAAGCCTCAATTGAAGCGATTCTAAAAAATCACCCCAATCCTGAAAACATCCCTGAACGCAATATCGCATACACCCGCCAGCTAGGCATTAGCGCCGTACAAAAACTTCTGGCGGACTGTTTTAAGCCTGACGCTTCATAACAATTTCATTCGTAATCAACTTTATGCGAATCATATTATGTAATAACATTACAAATAGAACTTTGCCGGAAACTTAAGCTTCACCAGAAGCCGTTGAAATCTTTTGGAGTGTTAAACGGTAGCCCAGCGCGTGCATAATGGCATAGACACTGCTAAATTGATAACCCCTCAAAACCTCTTTCAGCGGTGTTCAAATATCCTCAATCCTTAATGGCTTCAATCTGTATCGCGATCTTGACATCATCCCCCAGTTTCGGTGCGTACTTATCCACGTCAAAATCAGAGCGCTTGATGGTGGCGGTGACATTGGCACCACAAGTATTCTTCAGGGCGATGATGTTTAGGCCGCAGTAAAAATGATCCACCGTCAAATGCACCGGCTTGGCAACGCCATGCAACGTCAGTGTACCATCCGCACCGACCAGCCGCTCTTTGCTAAACGCTAATTTGTCCGATACAAAGGTGATTTCAGGATAGCGCGCAGCGTCCAGAAAATCCTTGCCTCGAAGGTGTTCTTCTAGTTCCGCAAGCCCCGTGTTGATGGAGGCCGTTTCGATGGCTATTTGAATGCTACCCGTTTCCGCATCAGGGTTAAGCCGCACTTTGCCAGTGGTCTTGTTAAACAGGCCACGTTGGATGGAAAATCCTAAGTGGTTGATCTCAAAACTTGGGAATGTGTGCCGAGGGTCAACCGTGTATGAATTGTCCGCCGCCGTGGCGGAAAAGCTTAAGGTGCTGCCGATCAGCAGTGCAAGTATGCGTTGGTTCATTTTATTGCTCCTATTACGTTGAATTTGTTGTTTTGGCCGCCACAATCGCCAGCCAAAGTTGTTCATGCAAAGGCTTTCCTGTCGGTCGATAGCAATGCTTAAGCACGTCAAACCCTGCTGCCGCCGCCAAATATGTGGTGCAAATCTCAATTTGCCTGCAATGCCCGTAGCGCACCCCTGACCAGCCTTCGCCAGCACAGCGCGGGATGGGATGCCAGGCCGTAATGCAGTGTGCAACCCGTTAAGAACACACGGCAGTTCTTGGCTTGGCACATGAAAAAAGGATTGATTTATGCTCTGTGCCAAACCATAGATTCAGAACCCTCGCTATGCTCTCCCTGTGCCTGGATTCCCGCATCCATGCCGGAATGACGGGTTTGGACACACTTGTGTAGATACCTATGCCTTGAGTCTTAACTAAAGCAGTTGATTATAGGATCATTGCTGCACAATCTTCAAAAATAATAACAAGGCTGGCGGTTTAAAACGCGGCTTCATTGAATGTATCCACACCAATGCCAGTATTGTTTGCCTGCTATAATGTACAAACAACAAATTTATAGCGTGGAGGTTGTCTTGGCACTTAAACGGCAGATCGGCGTGTCATACAACACAGCCTGGGGCATGCAACAAAAAATCATGCAGGTGATGCCCTAAAGGGCACCAGTGAAAAAACGGGATGACAGTAAGCCTTTAAGCGGCGCCATCCATCTGGACGATGTTTATTTGGGGTGGTGAGCGGCGCGGTGACAAAAGAGGGCGCGGTTCTGCCAACAAAACCCCTTTTGTACCCGAGGGCATAAATGGCGGCTGTTCCCCTGAATAAAGAAGGGCATCCCATTGCCATGAACATGAATGTCGTCACGGGCTTTCGGCTGACAGAAATCTCCCGCTGGGCAAAGCAACATTTGCAGCGCAACTGCACAGTCATTTCGGACGGGTTGCCTCTTGCACCCGCACTCTTGGGTGTGTTTTTCGGCTGTGGCGGCGGCAAGGGTGCAATCACATCAGCATCGTCACAGGCGGTGAACCGCAAAGCGTCACCAAAGAGGAGTTCACTTGGGTCAACACCATGATAGGCAATGTGAAAAAGGCCATCAACGGCACTTGCCATGCAATCAACCCTAAATATCTTCCCCGTTATTTGGCCGAATTTTGTTACCGCCATAACCGCAGGTTTCAATTGCACGACATGCTGCCCCGCTTTGCTTATGTTGCCGTACGGACACCCCCCCTATGCCATACCGTCTTTTGAAATTGGCTGAGGCTTATGGGTAATCAGGTAGAGTTTTAAGGCCGTTACTGTACATTATGGGATTGCTTAAGACAATAAAAAACCCGCTAAGCCTTTCGGCTTGCGGGTTTTTGTACTTCGTTGAATGTCTTAAAACGTTAAGTTGGTGGAGGCGGGGGGAATCGAACCCCCGTCCGTAAGCACTCCGCCACAAGCTCTACATGCTTATCTCGCACTTTTGATTTAGCTAACCACTACCCGTCGAGCCAAGAAAATGATCAGCGATTCCGTAAGGTTTTAGCACCGCCACACCGGACAGATTTTGGTGCGATCTTATGTAGATGACTCCTGAGCGTCCGCTCCCCGAAGGGTTAAAACTCCGCACGCATAAGCACACACGGTCAGAAGAATGGTGCTGTGTTTAAGCAGCTATTGCCATTGAGTAGTTTTCGTCATTTGCGAATACTTTTTTTCTGTAGATTTTACGAGGTGTACAGTCCTCGGCATGCACTCAAGGTTTTGCTACCCACGTCGAAACCAGGTCGCCCCCTTAACTGAGCTTTAATACTACCATATTGGCTAAAAAATTACTATAGGCGCTATAGGCGTTAAGATTTGACGGTCAACATTCTGCTTAAAGTGCTGTCAGTATCCACTGGGTTTACGGTTTCATTCGATTGCCGGTAACTGAGCATCAGTTGATCAATATCTTGGCTATAGCTGAGCCGCTGCAGCTTGGCATCTTCAAGGATTTGGGTGACGGCATAGTCAATTTCGCCCAAGCCTTTTGCCAAGCCTTTTTGTAAGCCTTTTAAGACAGCTTTTTGTAAGGAGGGTTTAAGTTTTTTTCGCATGAAAAACGGGATCAGCCAGGATAATGCGATCAATAAGGCGCTGTGGGTCGCAAAATCAATGCCTAAGTAGTTTTGATGGGTAATGTTGCTTTGATAATACCCTTGAAAAACCGTGTAGCCGACCAATCCCATGGCGCAAACGGGCAAGACTATTTCGCAAAACAGACTGAATTTTAAAAAGACTTGTTGTAAGTTACTGCCGGGGTTGGCCAGTGCTTGCCTGACTTCCAGCCCAGTTGCCGAATTAATAATGCTGGCAGTTTTGTTACGTAGCTCTGTAAGCGGCTGTTTTAAAGGCGTAACCGGTAAGCGGAGATCATCCGCATTATGGATTAATTCATCCAACGCATCATTGACGCGATTTTGTGACCAGTCGTCCCAAAGTATTTGTTCAACACTGCCCAGCGATTTGGTGGCGCTACTTTGGTGTTCTGCATATTGGTTGGCTTGTAATTGCATCGTAAAGGCAAAGCCTTGTTGCAGAGTGGCGACGGTTTTCTGCCATTGCAGCGGCCATTGCCGTAGTAAGGTTTCAAATGCTTGCGTCGAACCCATGCTGCCAGCGATAGTTTGCAAGGTTTGCG
>JABFRM010000198.1 GCA_013141155.1 Methylococcaceae bacterium
CTAGAAAACGGTAACTGAATTTATTATAGATGCAAGGTTTCTGAGTTAATTACTCATTTTTCCGTGTACTTTTTTGCTTAAATTAAGTATATTTCTAATAAATTTCATAAACATAGACTTTTTGAGTAGCCTCTAAATAAGATGGGATTCCTTCCACTTTTCGGCAAGTCTGTGTTCGGCGAAGGCCACCTCTACCAACTTCACCGGCTTAGTCGCCCAGTTGGTAATCCATTTTTTATAGGGGACGCTAAATACCCCAGCAAAATCAGTCCACTTACTGAAACTATAATTACTACCCCAGTTATACCCATCCAGCGCCGTCCAATCGACATCGTTGCCAAGATAATAAAAAGCGATGCCAAGGTAAAGGAATCTGAGGCTATGCACAGCACTTTTTTTATATGTTGCTATACTTAATTTAGACACGCTAAATATCATTACTTATCGACTACTCTCGAAAATCCAGATAAACGATAAGGATGCTGAATCTAAAATTCACTATAAGCCTGTTTAATTTCTGTGAGCATTCTGCCGATTAACAGGTCAATTGGAGTCAAATTATGTCGAAACACTTTTTGTTTTTTCACGCAGTAGCATTGCTTTGTTTTTCTGGAATAACTACCGCCACAAGCATTGTTATTAATCAAGTTGGATTTCAACCTAATTGGCCCAAAATTGCCATGCTGATCAATGCGAATGATCAAATAAAACAAGCTGAAATACTAGATGCAGTGGATAGACATAGTGTCTTTAAGTTATCGGTTGGTCGCAAAAAAAACGATCCACAATCAAAAGATAGCCTACAAATCTTAAACTTTACGGCGTTTAACAAGCCTGGCCGTTATCTTGTTAAAGCAGGTGGCGTAGAATCTTTACCTTTCGAAATTGGCTCAGATATTTATCTACAACCTCTAAAATTACTATTTCGTTCTTATTACCTACAACGATGTGGAATAGCCATTAACGATACTTCACTTGGAATTAAACATGAAGCGTGTCATTTAAACGACTCAGTTATTGCACGCGAAGATCCCCTGCATAAAAGCGGCGATACTGTCAACAGCACTGGAGGATGGCATGATGCGGGAGATTATGGCAAATATATTGCGACCGCCGCAGTAACCATCGGTCGTAATTTAGCTTTATACGAAGAATCCCCCCAGCTTTTAAATAATTTCAGCTTCGATATTCCTGAAAGCACCAATTCGCAACCGGATATTCTTGATGAAATGCAGGTAGGACTAGACTGGATGCTAAGTATGCAACGTGCTGACGGCGCGTTGTATCGTAAAATTGGTGGCGATGCCTGGCCAAAAGAATTAACGCCTGATCAGGATCATCAAAAACGTTATATTTATCCCATCACCACGCCTGAAACGGCTAAAGCCACGGCCGCTTGGGCAATGGCAGCACGCATATATCAAACGACCCAACCCGAAAAAGCAGCAAAATACTTAGCCGCAGCAAAACAAAGCTGGCGTTATCTGGAGTCGATTGACAAGCAAGTATTCGACTATAAAGAAGGCGACAACAAAGGTTCCGGCCCATACATGTATAACAAAACCGATAACGATATTTCGTTAACCTACGATTGGGATGATCGACTTTGGGCCGCTACGGAATTATTAATTACCACGGGTGATACTCGCTATGCACACTATATTGAAACCATACTGCCTAGCGCTCCACTAACGCCTTTCGAATGGAAAGACCCCTCATCTCTAGCAATGACGCACATTCTGTTTCACCCAAAATTACAAGAATATAAACAGTGGCAACCTGCAACCAAAAAGAAATTTTTAGCGCGAGCTAACACATTACTTGCCAATATTACCAACAGTGGCTATCAAATAGCTAACAAGCGCTTTGTTTGGAGCTCTAACAAAATCACTGTCGAAGAAGGTATTATTCTTATTTCAGCCTACCGGCTCACTAAAAAACCCGCATACTTAAATGCAGCTATTGCCCAATTAGATTATATCCTGGGACGCAATCATTTTAATTTATCTTTCGTTTCTGGTGTCGGAACTAACGCCGTTTCTCACGTTAGCCATATCTATTTATCCGCAATTAAAGCGAAATTACCAGGCATACTCGTTGGGGGGCCCAACGAACTTGAACAATCGGGCATTGGGCCTAAAAATAGGGGGCCATTAAGCTATATCGACGATACACGTTCCTATGCTACCAATGAATATGCTATTGACCTTAACGCTTCATTGATTGGATTAATGGGGCAGCTAATGTCAACACCCTACCCGACCAGACACTAATTTTTAACCTTATTTTAATTAAACATAATGTTTAAGTGGAATTTACATGAATTTTCAAACGAAAGATTGGGCTTATCCTGAAGACAATGCAACGCGTGATTTACGCCTGGATTTCATGCGTGGTTTTGTTATACCGCTACTGATTGTGAGCCATTTCGACTATTTCTCACTATTTATGTATGTCGGCTGGGAACGGATAGGAGTAATATCGACCGCCGAAATTTTCGTAACCCTTGCCGGCATTGTAATCGGCATGGTTTATGGCAAAAAACTTAAAAAAGACGGTTTTGACGCCTGTTTATCCGCACTATTGAGTCGTGCTGCACAACTCTACCGAGTGAATGTCTTTATCATTTTATGTATCGGCTTTTTACGTTATGTCCCCTTTATAGATACCACCGCAGTCACCACGTTCCATGATCCTTATCGAGGTATCGATTATCCATTGTACCCATCCGTTAATGACGGAATTTTTCGGCTCTTGAGTTCGGCTTTAATGCTACGGTGTGGGCCGCATCAATTTCAAGTTGTCGGATTATATGTAGTATTGTTCGCTTTAGTGACACCGTTGATTTTCTGGATGCTGGAAAAAAAACACATCAAATTGCTTTTGGGGCTAAGCTGGGTATTATATTTAATTAATTTTGGCATGCCTGAGTCGCAAGTCGCGACGGCTGAGATACGTTGGACGGGGGCACAATTTGAATATGCTTTTCCGCTAATCGCCTGGCAACTGGTTTATATTCATGGCGTTGTTGCAGGCTATTATAAAAAAGAACTCTTGGATTTTTTTAAGGAAGGTTGCGGCAATATTATGATTTATAATGCCTTTTTTATAAGCTTCTGTTTTATTCTATTTACACTTAACCACCCCATTAAAGAATTTGCGGAATGGAGCAAACTGTCTTTAATTTCGCCAGAGACATTCGAAAATTTATATTTTAATTATTTCCAAAAATATAAAATTGGCCCTGGTCGGCTAATCAATACGGTGGCGTTGTTTATCAGCATTTATGCCGTATTGACGCGCTATTGGCAACCTTTTAACCGTGCCTTTGGCTGGATATTAATTCCTTTGGGGCAGGCATCCTTATATGTATTTTTTATTCATATCTTCTTGCTGTTATTGGTAAGCAACACTCCCTTTCCGGGATACCATAATTTTTTTATTAACACTACCATTCATTTTTTGGTGCTAACCTTGATATGGATAATGGTAAAAACCCAATTTTTGTTTCGTTGGATTCCTCGATAATATTATTGCTGACTACCAAACAACCCCTCCTTCGCTACGATTCAGTGAAGCTTTCGAACCGAAGTCGGTAGGCGCGTGAATCGTAGCCCCGGGCAACGCTGTCACTAGCGGTGTTTTTTGGTAGCGATAGTGAAGAGAAAATGCAACCGCGTGACGCCGAGCGCGTAGAGTCGATTGTAGCGATGTCCCGATCCTCTTTTGGGGTCAGGACGATATTGGTTCAGGACGGCTCAGGTTTACGAAGCAACATAACAGTCGCTTTTTTTTGCAATAGCCTGTTTTGGACACCCCAGCACAAGCTAGCGAAAAAACCTTAGCACAACCATTAATGCCGGGCAGTCCCAGCACCCTTGTTACGAACGGGAGGGCTCTGTATCTCGTTTCCGCACTGCCCTGACTAAATGCCCGACCCTGTGATTATCGGAGACTAAAAATCATTATTTTGCTATCACCCAACTTTCATCAATCGCTTAACAATATTTTGTCAAGATCCAATGGTTCTTCCCATTCTCTCGTCTATAATTCACCCCGTCCATAGAGCTTTTAATAATTTTCAGGCCAAAACCACTTTCTGGCAAATTATCAATGTCAAGAGGATCGTAATCAAAATCTACACTTAAATTCTCCAACAGCTCAGGGTTAAAGGCGATATCAGCTTCATCGATTATCTCGATCAACAAACGGTCATTCAAGAGTGTAAATTTAATTATGACTTGCTGTTGATCCGAACCACAATAGGCATGTTCAATGCAGTTGTTCACCGCTTCGGCAAGCGCCAGTTCAATCTCTGCAAATTTATCAACGTCGAAAAAAACACCCGCCAGCGCCTTAGCACACACGCAGACTATCGCAATATTCTCAAGACGGCTATCAATCGTCAATGTAATGTGATTCATTAATCACCTATAGCCAGCAATGCTTCTTCCTCCGTAGAACAGAGCTTAAAAACCCTATCCATACGAGTAAGCTTAAACATAGCTTCAACTGGAGATTTTAATCCCCAAATAACCAGTCGGCCTTTTGGTCCAATTAATTTTAAACACGCTACCAGACAACCGATACCGCTACTATCAATGAAATCAACTTGGCTTAAATCAAAAATAATAAATCTGTTTTCAGCCGCCATCAACTGATTAAAATTATCTTTGAAGGTTACTGCTAACCTAGAATCAAGGCGCTTTTCTTCCAAGGTTATTACAAGCACGCCATTAATATTTTTGGTTTTTATTTGCATAATGTATCCTCTTAATTAATCTAATAAATTGATATAAAACTACTTTTTTATATACTCTGTAATTACGCCAACGCTAATATTAGCATTGAGATGTCATCATCAAAAGCCTGACGACCACGCCATTCTTGAATCCGCTTATTTAATGCTTTTGACACTTCCGAAATAGAAATATCCCTATTGTTATCAAAAAATTCAAGCAATTGTTCACAACCAAACATTTCGCCATTAACACCGACACATTCGGTAATGCCGTCTGAATATAAAACAATACGATCCCCTGGATTATAATTGACTACAATCGAATCATATTCCGCAATATCAGTTAATCCTATTGGAAAGCCACCATCACCAATAAATCGAGCTGCCTCATGCTGAGCGATATAAATTGGATTCGGATGCCCAGCCTGAGTCAACTCAATGGTTCGCGCCGTAGTATCTACTATGCCATACACCATCGTAAAGTATAGCCAACTATTTGCATCAGTGTGAAATTGTGAATTAAGTTCTGCCATAACGGCTGCGGGCGGCACAATTTGATAATGGGGCTTACCTGGAAGTTTGCGCTTCAATGGGCTGCCTCGTTGCAATTCCGAAGTCAATTGACTAAACAACGAAAAAGACATCATGGCGGCAGAAACGCCATGTCCTGCAACATCCAGAGAGTAAAATCCTACATGAGTTTCATCAAGACGCAAAAAATTAAACAAATCACCAGACATCAAATAAGAAGGGCAAAAAAGCCAATCAATGCTGATATCTAAATATTTTGTTGCAGGTGGCGGTAATAATTCCCACTGCATTTTAGCGGCCATTTTTAATTCGTTATTAATAAGCTCATGAGCCTTCATCAAATTAGCATTAAGTTCACCTAACTTAGCATTCCGTTCGTTTAAGGTTTTTTCCAATGCCAAAACGCGTTCTCCAGCACGAATGCGGGCGTGCAATTCATTTAGTTGCATTGGTTTACGAATAAAATCGTCAGCACCAGCACCTAAGCCTTCAATTAATGATTCAGTACTTTCAAAGGAGGTGACTAAAATAATATAAGTGTAATATGGTAAATCCAGCGCACGAATAGCTCGGCACAAAGAGGGGCCATCCCCCCCAGACAATACCCAATTAGTGACTACAAACTGTATAGGTTTTGTGAGTAATAGTTGCAGTGCGTCATTACTATTAAAAGCTATATCAATCTCGTATCCGAACTTACGAAGGGTTTTTTCCAACATCGTACGCATTAGTAAATCATTTTCTACAATTAAAATACGCATAAATACCCAAAAAAATTCTCAGCAACAATAAAAACAAGCCGTTGACTTATTTTAAATCGTTCACACGTTCCAGCATTAAAACCATGCACATATAGGTTTTTACCCAATTTTTTTGCCATCAGCATTAAAAAGCCCAACCCCATGATAATGAAACCACACCATTTTCTTTAAAATTAACACCATCATCTGGTTTTCCATCAAAAATAGGATTTGGCCCAACGTTATCGTACGTTAAGGATAATTTAAAGGGCCGAAAATCACTGTATCCAAAACCATAAGACCAGCTCCATGAACCTTGACTACCAAATGATCTTTGTAATCCTGCCCGAATAAACCAGTGTTCAGCCGGCGACCACTGCCAACTTGTCGCAACACTGGGACTTCCTGAAAGTGGTACGCTCACAGAAGCCGAACCGCTCAAGTTATACTCTTTTAGGAAATCAGCATCAAATTTATACCCTAAACTGGGCGCTATTTTCTTGAACGCTAAACCATTGTTATCGAATAATGGTAGCTGCATTGCAAAAGAACCCGGATGCCAGTCGTCATAGCCAGCACTGCACGCATACTTGAAGCTACCGGAAGCAGGCAGATAGCCATAACTAACACCACAATTAATCTTAATATAGGAGAAAGGTTTCCAGCTTACATTGGCACCAAAAGTCATTTCGCCAGTCAATTTGGCGGTGTGATAGAGATTACCTGCCAATCCCAAGCCATCTGCTGGAGGCTGCGGCACGGGTAAATTCAAGCCGACATTAGCACTGTCTGAAGGTATGGTTGGCAAAATAACCGATACATCTTTCTCTGTGGGTTGTTTATATTCTTTGAAGACCAGCGCCAATGTATCTTTATATTTATCTTGAATATCAATTACTTTCGGTTCGGCTGATTTAGCTTTCAATGCAAGTTTTTGTTTTAAGGGAGGCGTAGGTATTGGCGTTAGTTTTTGGGATGAATTAATGTCAGGCAAAGCTATTGACGCTTCAGGGACAAAGTGATTTTGTCGGTCATGTGCAGGGGGAGTAACATTTTTTATAACGGCGATCTCGGCTTTAACCGGATGCTTTACATTCGATTGAACAGCAGGCTTAGCAACAAATTTAGCGACAAGTTTATTCGCAGGAGTACTTATACCATTAACCACAGGTTGTTCCTTCGGTATTTTAGATTGCTCTATTTTTGAGGGTGACTTTTCAGGACACTGCTCATCCCATGTGTAAGGGTATTTCTTCCCAACTACTAATTTTGTTCTAGGCATTCGATAAGCGCCAGAATAGGGCTGATGAGAAATGTCTTGTTCCAATTCAGGATGCGGAAAACACTGTTTTTGAGTAAGCCGATAAATAAAATCCTGATATGCGTTAGGAAAAGGTGATAGTGACTTATAGATCTCAGGCACATAACGCTTGCCAGCATCACGATTTATAAATCCCCAAATGCTAAAACCACGCTGTTTAGCAGGGAACGGCCCGATGGCTTTTTTTTGTATGACTGCCGCTTTCTGTGTGGCGGTTAGATCAGCTAAATCGCCTTCGTTGACCATTTCACAAAAATTCCAATGCAAAACGGTTTTTTCAACGGATTCCTGTAATTTTGGATAACGTTGAATAGTGTCATATAGCACTTGTAATAAAATATCGATAGTTGCAGCATAAAGTTCCGTATTAGATTGGTCACTCAAATTTTCGTCCGGAAGCCCAAAAGGCATGATAGATTCTTTAGCCAGCCTTGCTATTAATTTGGTGGCTTGCTGTTCTGATTGTGTGCAATGTAAATCCTGAGCCATCTCCAACAAAGAAGATTGTTCGGCTTGGGCAACCCCAAATGCACAAAACAACAGCACACTGCCGAGTAATCTACTTACCAACATTAATGATGGATTAAGCTTCGCGTGCGGCTATTGCACGCGCGGAGTTGGTCGACCTGATATACATTTCTCTTTGAATTCGGCAGCAGTGCTAGCATCCGGTTTTAAACTAAGCCCTTTACCACATCGGGTACAGAGTTTATTCAATGCACCATATTTTTTATATAACATCGTCGTCAAAATAACGCCGTTAGTATTACTGGTAATAATGTCGTTATAGCCCAAACCTTTTTCATAAATACCGGCATACCAGCCTCGCTCAGGATCGTAAGCACTGCTAATGGCATTGAGCAACTCCTTGCTGTAAGGGTCTTCTGGGTAAAGGTAAGCCAAACTGAATGCCGCTTTAGTCGAAACAGTTTTTAAATGCTCCATATCTTTACCGGTATCAGTGATAGCGTTCCAAGGTGAACCTGACGCAAAAATAGTGTTGTAAACGAAATTAGGTTTTCGGTCAACGTTATCTTCAGTGACAGCAGTCACTTGCCCCGTTTTTTGCCACTGCCGTTTTTGCACTTCATAGATATTATCCGTAAGCGGTTTGTTTTCTTCGTCATAGCCATGTTCAAAAACATCCATCACATAAGATTCGGTCACCACATAATTATAAGCACCAAATTTACGTGGGTCACGATTGTCGTAAGCTATTGGGACATCATTGATGTTTATAGTTGCTTTGTATTCGTTGTTGTAAGTTCCAGAAACTTTTTGATCAAACCCTAACATTTTGAATACTTTGCCCGCGTATTGCTCATAGCCCAAACGACCTTCTTGTAAAATCTGATTTTTATTGGTAACAGGGTCTAAATATAGACCGTACATTTGTCCATCATTAATCAGGCTGCAATAGTTCCAATGTGTGATCACATCACGCGCAATATTGGCATGTTTGGGGTGGGTACACGCCAGAATGTTTAACCAAGACGACAACCGCGCCAAGTCTAACACTGAAACTCCGATACCAACTTCAGAGGCTAAGTTTTTATAGTTCACCATCTCACCCGTTGCGGTATTGTATACTTTATTAGGCGCCTCATTGTTATACAGCTTTAATTCATATACCCCCGCCAGCATAGCAGTAATCCGGTCATCAAAATCTTTTTCAGTAATCAGGCCGAGATCATAAGCGGCAATTGTCGCGCCAATACTGGTACCGGTATCCCACATAGTAGTTGAAGGATAAGCATCGGCAGCATTAACGAGGCCCGTTTTTTGTTGGAAATTGTTTTCAAAATATTTCCAAGCAATTCTAGCGCGTGCAACATCCTCTTCAGTTAGATTGTCTTTGTTGGTTAAACAAGCTTGCACAGGTTCAGGGTAAATCGGTGACAAGAGTGGCTTTATTTTTTTGGAAAGGCCGTTATTACCCGTTGCTACCGATTGGCCGAAGTTTTTAGGCAGCAAAATAATAGCCGCAGCAATGCTGATCCCTAATAGTAAAGCGATGATAGTCAAAGGCAAATGACGGAATGAGGATAGCCAAACCATCAGTCGTTTGCGTTTATCATCATCTTTAGGTTGGTTTTGAGTGTCGTTGTTGTTCATAGCAGTCAGTTACTTAAGAAATTCTGTCTAATTTGTTTAAAATTGCTTCCACCTTGGCATATATCATGGAGGTTTCAGCATTTTTATCACCTTTTTCCCATTGAGTGACGATGTTATCCAAAGGTAACATTACCGAACTCAAAGCATTTTGTTCCGAAATTAACATATCACCTGCTTCCCATAGGGTGAGTCTGGTTGATTTCAGGATGTCGGCTGCCGTTTTAAGATTGCCTAATTGATGCAGCGTTTCAGCCACACTAATATTAACCAAGCTTGAGCGTAATATTGTGATGGCGACTTTACGGCTACTATCTTTTGAGGGCGCTATCGTGCAAATGGCTTCCTGCCGCACCGGAGGAGACGGGGCGGCAGGAGCAGCGGGGGCGTAATTTGCGGGTACATAAGGCGCTGGTTGGTAATTGGTTGGCGCGGGGGCATAAGCCATTGGTGCTTGCATAGCCATTGGTGCCTGTATGGCCGGTTGAAGTTGGGGCTTAACTTCAACAACGGGTTTTGCTGGTGGGGGCATGGCGGCAACCTCTATCGCCGGAGGCGCAGGGCAAGCTTCAGGTTGGGTGTTTATTTTTTGCATAACACCTTTTACCACAGCAGTAATAAGGGAAGATTCGGCAGCTTTATTCCCCTCCTTCCATTTCGACACTAGCGCACTAATGGGGCTAAGCAAATCACGCAGGTTTTTTTGTTCGGCAGCTAATACTTCGCTCGCTTCCCAAATAGGTTCTTTCACGGTATTAAGCGTTTCGCTTGCAGCACTCAGATTGTCTTTCTTATGTTTAGATTCAGCTTCTGCGAGACGCTGCCAACCCGTACACAAAGCTTTTATGGCGATTTTGCGCTGCTCTTCTGATAATTCGGGTAAAGGCACGGAACAAGCCTCAGGCTGTATGCCTGTTTTTTGCATAATTCCTTTCGCGGCTGTTGCAATAGCGGAAGATTCGGCGATTTTATTTCCCCCTTTCCATTGCGATAATAACCCATCAATGGAGCCTGTCAAATCACGTAGTGTTTTTTGCTCCGACGGTAACGTTTCATTCGCCTGCAAAAATATATCTTTTGCTAAGCTCAATGTTTCGCCTGCGGCACTTAAATTGCCTTGTTTATGTTTCGCTTCCGCTTCCGTAAGACGCTGCCAACCACTACATAATGCTTTTATAGCGACTTTTCGTTTTTCATCTGGCAGTTCCGATAGGTGTTTTTCAACCACAGGCGGATCCGATGTTCGAATCACAGTACAATGCTCAGCAAATTGATCTACTTTTTTCAAAATCGTTGTTAATTGTATTGAAAGTTTGGAGGTGTCTGCGGTCTTTTCACCTTTAGTCCATTGGCTCATAATTGCATCAATTGGATTCATCAATCCTCGCAAAGCCGATTGTTCTATGGTTAATACATCACCCGCTTTCCAAAATAATTCTTTGGTTTCTTTTAGCGTATCCGCGGCAACATTAAGCTTACCTGCTTTACGAAGAGCGTCTGCTTCGTTAATGCTTAAATAACCATGGCACACAGACTTTATGGCGAGTACCTGCTTTTCGTCTTTTTCTTTTTCAGTGGTATATTTATTTATCAATTTCAAGTCTGCTTGCAAAAGCTCAAGCATAGCATTTTGTTTCGTGAACTGCTCTTGCAAGCTGCCGATGGACTCTTGTGAATCTATAAGGCTCTGGTCAATCACGGGAATATGCTTATCCACAATCACGAACATATATATAGACAGCACCACTGTTGCAACCAGTATTGCGCCGTACCAAAGTTTTTCTTTATCATTGATCATAATGTAACTGTGAAGTTTAAGTGTTGATAACGACTCAAAAATAATATTAGCGGCTGACGTTTAAATAAGTAACTAAGCTAAAGTTTTCGGGTATTTAATCTAAGCCAAAAAAAGTGGTTAATACGTTCGTGGTGAGCTTGTCAAACCATGATCGGATTAGCCGTTATACTTAAAAATTTATGCTTAATTACTTAACTTAGCAGCGTAAATGAAGTAAGGGGCAGATAAACCTACCCCTACACGCCACGATGCTATTGAGAA
The DNA here is from genome assembly GCA_013141155.1 of Methylococcaceae bacterium. Lineage (GTDB taxonomy): Bacteria > Pseudomonadota > Gammaproteobacteria > Methylococcales > Methylomonadaceae > SXIZ01. The sequence goes on from JABFRM010000198.1 coordinate 11,505, forward strand.
TAGTCTATTTTTTAATATTTACCAGTTTTGCAGTCGGTTTTTGCACAACCTGCTCTGGATAAATAGCCAGCAACGGCCCGAATTTTTTAAAGCACAGTGCTTCCAGAATAATGGCATTGGTATTGGCAGTGATTGCTTCATTGGGCTTTTTCAATACCTCATAGTAACCTGAGTACCAACCTTTAGCTGGGTCATATAATTGCTTAACGGCAGCCAGTAGTTTTTCTCGGTAAGGTGTTTGATAAAGAATGCTCCAGCCAATCGCAGCTTTGGTACTGATGGTTTTAAAATTCGACGCATCAACACCTTCCTCAGTGATGGTATTCCAGGCTTTGCCATCAGTATAAATTGTGTTATAAACAAAATAAGGGTCATCTTTGATATTGTCTTCACTCACGGCAGTGACAATACCAGTCTGTTTAAAGCGCTCTTCCTGTGCCCGAAAAACTCGGAAGGCGAATTCTTTAGAAATATAGTCCCAACCAAATTCCAATCCATCAAGAATATAGGATTCACTCACAACATAATTATGGGCGTGAAATTTTTCTGGGTCGCGCTTATCGATGGGTACTTCAATTCCATAAATATCAACATAATCTAAATAATCTTTATAATTACTTGACTTACTAACATCCAACCCCAATAAGTTAAAAGATTTTGCGCTGTACTCTTCATATCCCAATCGCCCTTCTTGCACATAAATGGTTTCATCAGTAATCGGATCAACCGTTGCACCATGCAGTTCGCCATTAATCAGCACTTTAGATAATTGCCAGTTTCTAATAACCGCTTTGACTTCAGGCATAAATTTCGGATAATTCCAAGTTATAATATTCAATGGAATTAAAATCCGCCCCACGTCAATAGCCGACCAGCCTACGCCACGCGCGGTAACCTTATTTTTATAGTTGACCATTTCCAACGTTTGGGTATTGTAAGATTTATTCGGTAATTGCCCATCAAACAAGGGCAATCTTGCTAAGCCACGTAATGCGTTAGTTAGTTTGTCATCAAACTCTTGATTATCGATGATCTTTAATCGCTGAACAGCAATTAGCGCCATTAAATAGGAGGCCGTATCCCACATGGATGCCGCAGGATACTCGTCAACCGAATTCACAAGCCCCGTTTCTGCTTGATAGTTATTCCGAAAGTACGTCCAGGCAATTTTAGCCCACTGCTCTTCTTCCTGAGTTAAATCCCCATTCAATGGCTCCGGTTTATTCTGAGATACAGCAATATCAATTTGATTACCGGATGATTTTGTCTGAAGATCAAGATTATCTAAGTAAAAAACCAATCCAAATGATGCAACAAGCCCCAGTGTAAAGATGATATGACTACGAGCGTTGATAAGTCCTTGAGTAAATGTCATTGTTTGTTTCCTCGTTGATAAAACAGCGTTATGCAATAGCTGTTTCGTCAGGTTTCCAAAATGCTGATAAGACTAAACCGCTCATCGCAACAATATTGTTAATGCACCAAAACGTATTGGTCAGTAACCCGTTTAGATTATTAAAGCTCCCTTGATAGTAACCATAGCCCGCATAGCCGAGTCCCGCAAAGGTCAACACGATCACCATAAATTGAGGTACGACCAAATGAAAGAAATTTCCTTCTTGGCGTTCTTTGGGGGTCGTAGGAAATTTGATCTGTTTGTTACGCAAAATAGTCCACAGCGCCTGAAGATTGACCGCAAAAAAAGATAAATAAGACGCTTTGGATTTGAAGCCCGCAATTCCCCAAGTTCCAATCATGGTTGCCAGCTCATTTAAGATCAGAAAAGGGAAAATGTGTTTATAAAACTCGCTTGAATAGCTGGCTATAGGGGCGACTTGAGTAAATAAAAATATCACTGGTGATAGTAAAAACAAAATATTCCAAATACCACCGAAATACGACCAAAAAGTCGACGTGTACATGAGTTTTTGCTGCCAATTCAGCCCAGGACGAAACACCGGATTATCGTTGAAACAAATATCTAAAGAACCTCCTGCATACTTGAAACGCTGTACCGTCCATGTCTGTAAATCTTGTGGTGACAACATTTTGCATTCGATACCCGGATGTAATACGGATTTCCATTCCCGACCATGATCGGAATGCAACACGATAGAGGTGTAAATATCTTCGGAAACATGAAACTTGTAAGGTGTCATTTCAATTTCATGAATAATTTGAGACGTGACCGCTTCCTTTAAACGATCGTTCAAACGGCTTTCAGCTTCTTTTTTCTCCAACTGCTTGGCAACCTTTGACAACGCTTTGGAAATGTCCGGCATAACATCATCGATAACCGTATCAATACTTCGTGAATATGCCTTTAACGCGGCTTCCATAATGGCCTCACGGCGATGAATCGACCCTGCACCGCAACAAAACGAAGCATTAGCCCAATTACGGCGGCGCTGAATAATGTCGTAAAACATTTGCGGATCATTAACAAACGGATCCTTCCCAATCATGATCGACCCACATATTTTTTCAATTACCCATCCCAGCGCAAAACCTGGATACCAAAAATATTTCTTTAGTACGACACGCAAATTTTTGCCTTCTGGTAAATCAAAAAACCACTGTGGTGTTTGAACCCATGCAACTTTTGGGTCGCGGAAATAGCCCAAGGTGTTTATCAAAAATGTCGGGAATATTCGCGTATCCGCATCACAAATAACGATAAAATCGCCATGGGTTTGTTCCATCGCGTTACGCATATTGCCGGCTTTAAATCCCAAGTTATTATCACGTGTTATATAATTAACGCCTAACTCCTCAGCGAGCGCTTGCATAGCTTTGCGTTTACCATCATCCAGAAGATGGATATTGATCTGAATAGGATGCGGATATCGCAGACATTTAGCATCTAGCAAACTCAATCGCACCAAGTCTTCGTCCTCATTATACGTAGGGTAAAAGACATCCACTGAAATGATACGTTTTTCATCTAGCGGGGCGTCTAAGGTTTCGGATAGATGCGTAGGTGGCGGCGACTGAGGATAGTCTTTAGTTTTCCACAAATTTACCGTGAACAATATCAACCCAATGTAAGCAAAAGTTTCGGCTAATGCCAAAGGAATGGCAAACCATAATGCATCATAGTTGAGGGAATACGCCCAGCGCCACCAAATATACCAGGCACCAACAACCAGGGTTATGGTGGCCACAAACTGGTACAAAAGCTCTCGCCAAACTGAATAAGCAAGAGGTTCCGGGGGTTTGCGATTTTCAAAGCGATCAAAATAAAAAGACATAATTTGTTTCCTTTTGAGACAATAAAGCTTGGTTAACCAGTTACTGGTCAATGTGCTTTGTTTTTTCAGAATTGAGAACATCAAACTCATGGGTATTGACGCCCAGCCTTTTACCCTCGCTATCTGCAATCGTAAAAATTAATTCATAATGGCCGAGATTAAGATTATTAAACCGTATATCCTTTATTTTCAAGCCACTATCAGCTGCTACATCTAACGTAAAATCGTGTGTTTCCAATAAAGTTTTAGAATTTCTAAGACTATACGTAACTTTTGCATTAGGATAATCTTTAGGTAAATCGTTAATTACCCATAAATCAAAATCAGCGACCTCTCCGTGTTGATAATTTTCTTGTTTCCAAGCGATACTTGGTAATACAGGCTGATAAGCTTGTTGCAAAGCGTAATATCCTAACTTTGGCGTCCGCCAGTAATCAATAACTCCCCAGTTCATAGACGGCCAATCCTCAACAAACATAAACTGAAAAATCCCGCTAACCGGATGGTAACGTTGACGCCGATAAGATTCGGTAGCCAACTTGAGTACTTTAGCTTGATATTCCTGGGTATTCTTCACAAAGTCAGCGGGTGTATTGCCTTTGGCGATTTTGGCAATATTAAACGCAGCTTTGGGCTGAAAGTTATGATACATCCACCTCCCCCACTGCTCCTCAGTTTCAGGCCAAAGATCTTTCTCACTCATTATTTTTCTTAAATTAACTAGATTCGGCAAGGCTTGCGCACCATACTCAGCCACCAAACTGATATTAGTCGGTTGATTGTAATCCAACCAATGCCCACTGTACCAACCTAACCAGGGATGTTCAGATGACGCCGAAAATGGGTGTACATAGCGGGTTTTATCAAGTGGTAGGACGGTTTTATAAAGCCTTTCCGTTAGTGCTTTATTTTGCGATTTGTTGACGTGATGATATTTTTCCTTCATCCAATCTGCTTCCCAAGCAGGTTCGTTTATCAGGCTCCAGGCAATAATCGAAGGATGATTAAACAATTCATTAACCATAGCCGATGCTTGGCGAATAACATTGTTATGGAAGTCCTGATCGTCTACATATCCCCATTGCAAAGGAAAATCCTGCCAGTTCAATAATCCAGACTCATCGCACAACCGATAATAATCCTCTGCGGTGACATGTGCATGTACGCGGACTATATTGATATTCGCCGCTTTCATTAAGGCAATATCCTGGGCAAATCGTTCAGGGGTCATTTCACTCAACCATTGCGAAGCGATATAGTTGGTGCCACGCAAAAAAAGCCGTTGCCCATTAATCTTCCATTCGTTATTCATTTTGTCGTATTGCACGTCCCGAAAACCAAAAGTCACGGCTTTAGAGTCGATGACTTGCTTATTAGCGATTACTTTGATTTCCAATTGATATAGATTAGGCTTACCCTGCTCCCAAGGCCACCATAACGCGGGATCATTTATACTGATGGGGACATGAAAAGTATTAAAACCAGGCGTAAGATTTTGCTTAACTTCCTTAACGACAGTTTGCGTGACGGGGAAGTTATAGGGTTTTAAGGTAAATTGTATGGTTGCAGGCAAGGCCACAGCTTGTTGCAAATCAATCTGCATTTGCACATTGGCATCGGCTGAATGTTTATCTAAATGTAACTGCGGCGAGACTTTAACGTTCTTAATCAACGCAACCTCATGAATTTCCAACATCACGGGCGCCCATATACCGCCGGTATTTTTTTCCTGCCCCCGATCCGACCAAGCGCCGCCTGGACGAGTATCGTGATGTCCGAAAATACCTTTAATGTAACGTTTGTGTAAAGACCAATCCTCGCCCATTTTTTCCAAGGGGCTATTCACTTTAACGATAAGCTGATTTTCTTTGTCGAAAACCAGCGCATTGGTAATATCGAATTCAAAAGCTTGAAAATAGCCTTCGTGAAACCCTATATATCGACCATTCAGCCAGATCTCCGCGATATAATCGACACCTGAAAACTTAAGTGACACCCGCTTACCCTCATTTAGGTGCGGAATAGTAAATGTTTTCGCGTACCAAGCTACGCCACTAATATCTTTGCCTTCAAGATACCAGTTTGCCGGCACATTAATACTTGTCCAACGCGCAATATCATTCTCTGAAAAATCATTTATCGTATCGCTTACCTCACCAGGCTTAAACTGCCATGATCCAGACAAGGAAATAACTTGCCTTGGAGCCATTTCAACACTTTCAAACTGGCTTATTTTATGAGTATCGGCAATACTACTAGCGGGTACAACCGCGATAACCCAAACCATAAACCAGTAAATAAAAAAACGGCTTATGGCTCGATAATGGTCTGATAATGTTCGCATAGTGTTATTTGTTGTTCGTATATTTGGGGGAATTTTTTAATGACACCCCTTGAAAAATTCAGATTTCAGCAGCGCGTTTATCCATACCGCTTAAATATAGACCATAATAAGAATTTGTCATGTTTACAGGCGTAAGTTTTTGTCATTACCAACAATATCTAACAAACCCGTTCCTCTGCTTCACCAAGCCCAGCAATTACTAAAACCCCGCTTGCATGATGGCGCTATCAGCATTGATGCTACCGTGGGTAATGGACATGACACGCTGTTTTTAGCGCAACACATTGCGCCGACAGGCAGGGTTTATGGTTTCGACATTCAAGCAGCGGCAATCACCGCAACCCGCGTAAGATTAGAACAGGCTGGTTTGCTGAATTGTTCACGCTTAATCTTAAGCAGTCATGCGTTTATGGGGGAACAAATTCCCACTGATGTGCATGGCAAAATTAACGCCATCATGTTTAATTTAGGCTATTTGCCGGGTGCCGATAAACAACTCATTACCCTAAGCGACTCAAGCTTAGCCGCGCTCAATAGCGCACTCGATTTATTAGCACCCCAAGGTATGCTAACCGTGTTGGCTTATCCAGGCCACGCGGGAGGAGCTACCGAAACTGCCGCAGTACATAGCTGGAGCGAGCTCCTTGATCAATCCCGCTATAGCTGCACCACACACCACAGTAACCACCCAACAGCCAGCGCACCAAGGCTATTAGTGATTGAAAAGCTTAACTGAAAAACTGCATAAGAAACCTGCAATCTGGTATGATTGCGCTCCTAATTTATGCTTACGGCTAGCCTATTAATATCCCGACTATTTAATAAAAATCGTCGCATTTTTCAGGTTATTGCCTTATACCCTTTACCAATTCCCAGGACGCCGCATGTCAGAATTCACTAATGTCACCGTTGTTAAAAAAGCCAATGTTTATTTTGACGGTAAAGTAACCAGCCGTACCCTTAAATTTGCCGATGGTTCCACCAAAACCTTAGGCTTTATGCTACCGGGCGAATATACCTTTAGTACCGGCGCGGCAGAGTTGATGGAAATTTTGGCAGGTGAACTGGACGTGTTACTGCCAGGCAATGACCAATGGCAGCACATCAGCGGCGGACAAGATTTTAACGTCCCTGCCAATGCCAGTTTCCAGCTTAAAATTCAGTCCGGCACTGATTATTGTTGTTCATTTTTATAACCGTCGTTAATGCAGACTGTCGCGATTTTTGTTGATGTGCAAAATATTTACTACACCACCAAACAAGCCTACCAACGGCATTTTAATTACCAAGCCTTCTGGCAACAAGCTACTGCCGGGCGGAAGGCCATTAAAGCGGTAGCCTATGCCATCGACAAGGGTGACAGCAAACAGCAAGGGTTTCAAAAAATCCTCAACACCATCGGTTTTGAGATCAAACTGAAACCCTATATCCAGCGCAGCGATGGTTCTGCCAAAGGCGATTGGGATGTCGGTATTACCTTGGATGTGATTGAAACGGCCGCGCGCGCCGATGTCATTATTTTGCTCTCGGGTGATGGCGATTTTGATTTGTTGTTAAATAAAGTCAAACAAACCACCGCTGCACAGACCGAAGTCTATGGCGTCCCAGCCCTGACTGCACAATCCTTAATCAATGCAGCCGACCGCTTCATCGCCATTACGCCTTCGTTGTTATTATAAATCTGTTAGAATAGCCTACAATTTCCGCTGTTATTCCTGCACCACTGGCGCTAAATCCGCTGCAACCCCTTTCTATTTAATACACCTTTTACCCTTTATTCTTTGGAACAAACCCCTTGATCTCTACAGCTAACATCACCATGCAATTTGGGGCTAAACCCCTGTTTGAAAATATCTCCGTTAAATTTGGCGACGGTAACCGTTACGGCCTTATTGGCGCTAACGGCTGCGGCAAATCAACCTTAATGAAAATCTTAAGCGGCGATTTAGAACCCAGCGCCGGCAATGTCAGTACTGGCCCCAATGATCGTCTGGGCGTATTGCGTCAGGATCAATTCGCTTATGAAGACAACCGCGTGCTCGACGTTGTCATGATGGGACATACGGAGATGTGGGCGGCAATGTCTGAGCGCGATGCCATCTATGCCAATTTGGAAGCGACTGAAGACGACTACATGCACGCCGCCGAACTTGAAGCAGTGTTTGCCGAGTATAACGGCTATACCGCCGAAGCCAGAGCCGGTGAACTCTTACTGGGTCTGGAAATTCCCATAGAGCAACATCAGGGCTTAATGAGTGCTGTCGCTCCTGGTTGGAAACTGCGCGTGTTATTGGCGCAAGCGTTATTTGCCAACCCTGACATCATGTTGTTGGATGAGCCGACCAACAACCTAGACATCAACACCATCCGCTGGCTGGAAAACATTCTGAATGACCGCGACTGCACCATGATCATCATCTCGCATGACCGACACTTTTTAAACAGCGTGTGTACCCACATGGCGGATCTGGATTACGGTGAGTTGCGCGTTTACCCCGGCAACTATGACGAATACATGATTGCGGTCACTGAAGTGCGCGAACGTTTATTGTCCGGCAACGCCAAGAAAAAAATCCAAATTGCTGAACTGCAAACCTTCGTTAGCCGCTTTTCGGCCAATGCGTCCAAAGCCAAACAAGCGACCTCCCGCGCCAAACAATTGGATAAAATTAAACTGGATGAAGTCAAACCCTCCAGCCGCGTCAATCCCTTTATCCGTTTCGACCAGGATAAAAAACTGCATCGCTTAGCCCTGGAAGTTGAAAATTTAAGCAAAGGCTATGCTGGCAAGCCGCTGTTTAAAAACCTTAACCTGATGGTACCAGTCGGTGAGCGCGTCGCCATTATCGGGCCTAACGGCATCGGCAAAACCACCTTACTGCGCACCCTGGTGCGTGATCTCATCGCCGATGACGGCATCATCAAATGGTCGGAAAATTCCAATGTTGGCTATTATGCACAAGATCACACCAGCGACTTTGCAGAAGAAATCACCCTTATAGAATGGATGGGGCAATGGCGGCAACCCAGCGATGATGACCAAACCATCCGTGGCACCCTGGGGCGATTATTGTTTACCGCCGATGATATTAACAAACCCGTGCGCGTCCTCTCCGGCGGCGAGCAGGGGCGGATGTTGTTCGGTAAATTGATTTTACAAAAACCTAACATCATGGTGCTGGATGAACCCACCAACCACTTGGACATGGAGTCCATTGAATCCTTAAATACCGCCCTGGAAAACTATCCCGGCACTTTGCTGTTTGTCAGCCATGACCGCGAGTTTGTCTCTTCTTTGGCAACACGGATTATCGAATTGACGCCGAATGGCATTGTTGATTTTAGTGGTAATTATGAAGATTATTTAAGCAGTCAGAGTATTAATTAAAATACCTGAAGGGGGGCAAGCTACTGTTTTTTAAGCAATGCTAAAAAATAGGGTCTATTTGTTAGATCGGAATATGATTATGCGGAACCTGACAGCGAACCCTTCCAATTCGGTTATAAAGTGACACCGCTACGCTGCACTTATGCGTTGAATCCAGGTTGCATTATAAACCCCGGGTGAACGGTAATCCGCTCTTAACACTGAGCAACTCACCATAACCCGCCTGATAATTAGGATACTGAAATCTATACCCCAAAGCTTTCAAGCGTTCATTATTACAACGTTTATTTTGCTCGGCGTTAGCAGCAACTGTTTTGATGGTGGGCGGAGGGCAGTGCAGGGTTGCAGCTAACCAATTCATAACCTCCCATTGGCTCGCTGGATCATCATCACTTGCCAGATAGCATTGCGCCAAGGGTTTTCCCGCCAAACGGTGTTCCAATAAAAAGACCAAGACATTGATGCAATCTTGTTCATGAATGCGATTGGTGTAATACGGTGGATTTTTTTGAATAGCGGGGGTTTGCCGTGCTGAGCGAAGTAAATAGTCTCGTCCAGGGCCGTAAATGCCAGAAAAACGCAGCACACAATGAGCTGGGCTTAACAACATTAAACGCTGTTCCGCCGCGCGAATGGCTAAACTGGTGGAGGAGGTGGGTTCGGCAATAGAGGTTTCATCCACCCATTCGCCCTGGGTTTGCCCATAAACACTGCTGGAGGATACCAATAGCCAAGGTGGTTGTGTGCCGGATGCCGCAAAGTGTGCGAGCAGGTTATTTAAGCCATCGACATAAACCGCGTTATAACTGACGGCATCGCGTCCGTCTGGGGCAAGTATAAAAAACACTTGCTCGAAATCTGTCGCAAGGTCGCTGAGCGTTGCGGCAATGGTAATATCCGCCGCGTGGTATTGCAGTCCCGGTTCAGGTGTTAACGGAGGATGGCGTTTTAGCCCAGTAACGTTATGGCCTTTAGCGACTAACGTTTTAGCGAGTTTAGTGCCGATGTCGCCGCAGCCAACAATTAAGATTTTTGCCATGAGTTTATAATTGCTTAGAGTAGATTGCTGAGCTGTAATTCTGGTGGATAAGGCGACATATAGTATGACTGTTCTATATAGGGATCGGGGCATTTCCGAAAATGGTGTTTCAGCAGGGTTAAGGGCACTATCAGAGGGATTTCGCTATTGCGATAGCGTTCGATAAGCTCACCTAGTTCAGCCTTATCGTCGGAGCTTAATGCTTGTTTTAAATAGCCTTGAATATGTTGCAACACATTGACATGCCGTCTGCGCGTGGCGACTTTTTTTAAGAGCGCCATTAATTGCACACTATAGCTGTCCGCCACCTGCATGAGATTATTTTTGCTTAAACTGGCTAAGAGTTGCCCCAATTCAGCATAGTCGGCATGGCTCATGATGATCAGTTTATGCTGGGCATGAAACTGGGTGAGCTTTTGTGCGCTTAAGCCTTCAGCAAGCAATAATTTCCAGCGATGCAACACATAAACCCGTTGAATGAAATTTTCGCGCAATCTCGGATCACCCAAACGACCCTCTTCTTCAACCGGTAATAAGGGATTATTGCGCATCATTTGCTCTGCGTAAATCCCTGCACCACTGCGCTCATACTGCTGATTGCAATGCACTTTTACTTTGCTCATCCCGCAACTGGGCGAATCTTTTTTGACAATATAGCCGCATAATACCGCATGCAAAGGCGCTTGCTGATCCGCATAATTCCGTAAGCGCTCGGTAACATCTAAGGTGGGATCTTTAGCGCCGATGCAACGTATCTCGTTATCAACTTTAATCAGCTGAATGGCGGGGCGGGGAATGCCTAAACCAATCTCAACTTCTGGGCAAAACGGATGGAAATCAAAATAGGCACTGAGGGTGCCGTTGATATAGGCATCGCGTTTATGTCCACCGTCATAACGGACTTTTTCGCCTAGTAAACAGCTACTGATACCGATGGGGATTTTTTGCATGGCGGGTTAAATAATGATAAGGGGCGAAAATACGCGGCATTGTTTCAGGGATTTTTAGGGGATGTTAGCACAGCTTCACCTACTGACGTATCTTCTTCAATAAGTGGTGCAGCGGATTGTTTTGATTTCGATTCAATGGCAAGGCGCAAATCCGCTGGCAGCTTTACAAGATCAGACTTACGGTAGGAACGTTCAGCGCAGGAAACATTAAACTCGTTGTTACGCAAATTCTGCTCGGATACATTACGGTTAAAAACAGTAATATCCTTATTGAATTGACCGATTAAAATGCCTTCCTGCTTTTGGCGGCTATTGAAATCAACGACTTGCTTTTTATTGTGCGTATTCACCGTCACTCGATCGCTAATTAACTTGCGTTTACTTTGATCCAAATCAGCTTTCCTTTTTGCAAATTGCGCCTTCGTCGTTTCATACTGCGCCAGATCTTTCTTAAGATTACCGACTTTGGTTGCACAACCGGACAGCTCTTCTATAGTCATGGGCTTTATCCCCACCGGCGCACCAGGCGCCTGGTTATTTTCCATACCGGACATGACGACGATATCGGAATCAATCGTTGTCGTATTGAGCGGTTGAATATTTTGTTGCGACGACATACAGGCTGATAACAACAAGCAAGCTAAAGGGAGTAGCCACTTAACAATTCGAATGACGTACATGCTTATCTCCAAAGTAAGTTAAAATTTTCATTAAATCGGCGTAACGCTATCGTCTGTGACATTCACATTGAACGCACGTCCAAAACCAACCACATATCTTGCGCTTTCAGGACATAACGCAAACAAGTGAAAATCATTTAAGGAGCTTAATAGATTGATCACTTCTCCAAATTTTTCTTGTAGCGCCTGTAACCGCGAAAAATAGCTGTCGTCATCACGCAGAATTTTTTTAGCCGTGCAAGCAATAACCGCACGTTCTCGTGCAAAGAGATTGTTTGAAACGGCTTCAGGGCGGATAAACAGAATAGACGCCTGGGGATTTTTAAGCAGATTGCGGGTATGGCTGGCCAACTCACTGATATAAATATTAAAGTAACCCGCCTCATCCCGAATAAAAGGAGCATAGCTAATTTCAGGAAGGCCCTGTTCAGAAACCGTCGATAGCAACAAGGTTTGCTGAGATAACAGTAAATCCTGATACTGCCTGGATAAATCGCTTAATTCTGCGTTGCTGATGATAGTCATTTTTAGCCATGCCTCTAAAATTTTTAAGGCACTACTATAACTTTTTTACGCTATCGGTTAGGCAATTTTCAAAAAAAATATTTATTTTTTGAATGAACTATTTCAATAATCATCACTCTGAGAGAGTGGAGATAGTGAATTGTCCGGTGATTGATGCTAGTTATGATTTCATCCCAATCGCTTTTGTAGTTGATATGCTCATTCCCCCAAAATGATAGCATGTTGTCAAATTAGCAAAAGTCACCGGCCTTTTAAAGCGTTCCCACAGAACGTTTTTTATTTATCCCCTCATCAAAATAAATCCTTCGTTTCGGA
>JABFRM010000201.1 GCA_013141155.1 Methylococcaceae bacterium
GAAGACGTCGAGCGCCTTGCCCTTGACGTTGAGTGCACCCTGGATGCTGATACCAGCTGCAAATACGAGAGCAAACTCCACGCTGCGGTCGTACGAGGCTGTATCAAAGGCGATGGTAAAGTGGTTGATAATGATACCGCTAAAGCTAATGCAGATAATTCAGATACGGCTTTACAAAGTTGGGGGTATTTACGTGACGGGCAAGCGAATCCGGCTACGGCACCTTACAATGGCTCCAATTCTGGTGTAATTAAAAATGGGTTTATGCGTGAAGCGGCAACGACCTTTTTGGAGTTTGTCAATCTTAAGATGGACGATCCCAATGGCTTGCAGTTAGTGACTTTTAAAAAGAAAAATATTACGCAAGTTGGTACACCTTCTGCTGATGGTAAAACCACCGCGTATAAAAATTACTTTGAGCTAGACCTAGGTGCAGATGGGCGGCCTATTGTGCAATGGAACCCTAAAGCGTTTGATGCGGATGGTAAAGTGAGCATCCCATTGAAACGCTTTACGCCGAATGAAAATTGTATGAACTGTCATACTACGGCTAAAGGTCGTCGTGGTTTTTTCGGCTTTGGGGATGTCGCTAAAATTAATAAAGATCCTGATGGGATAATCAAAGCTGACTATAAAGATGATGTACATAAAGGTAAAGGTTGGACGGCACCAAATGGGGTAACACGTAAAATTGATAACTGTAATGCGTGTCATAGTTACAATTATTTTAATCCGAGTCACAGCACTCCAGAGTTGGATAACGCGCATCAATTCCCGAAAGGTAATTCAGATTTTGACGTGCGGAATGATTTGGATTATCACGATGATGTGAAAACGTGCACTTATTGTCATGACAAGAGTACCTTGAATCCCAATCCGGTACTGCCTTCTGGACATGAGACGCTGTTAAAAGCGCATGAAGAGCTTTGGAAATCTAAAGGGGACATGGCGGGTTATAGCATAGACACATTAGCCAAAATCACCAAAACCCATTTGGATGTGGTGAATTGTCAGACTTGTCATATTGTGGGTCAAAAGGATGGCAATGGTAAGCCGTTACCGATATTGTACCAATACAAAAAACAGGATGACGGTAAACTTAAAATCACGCCGATGAATCCAGGTGCAGGCGTACGCTTAACTTGGCGCGATCGTAATAGTGACAAGGTATTGTCAGCAACTGAGCGTAAAATGATTTACAAAGAGGGGCCTAAAGATGCTGCTTCAGGTTTAGTCACGCAACAGCTCATCATCAATGCGATGGACGGCAGTACGCTAGGAACGGTTGCGAAAGTGGACGAACCTAAGACCTATGAGCAATTCATGGCGATAAAAACGGCGTATGATAAATTGATGGAAAAACGGGGTTTCCCAGGCACCGACATGCAAATGGTGTGGGGCATGGTGAACGCGTATCAGATGAATCATGGCACGGATCCTTCAGCTAATGCCTTGGATTGCGGTGCATGCCATACCCGTAAACAAAGTGGTGCTTGGAGTGCCTTGATTTCACCGACCAGCATCTTGGGCGATCAAGGGGATAAAAACCTTTATGATGTGGCGGCGTACAAAGGGACTGCGGCTGCACCTAGTCAAGCGTGGGTCATTCCAGATCAACGTTTATTAGACGAAGGGCATGTGCGTTTTGATAATGCTTATTTGAAACGTGACCCTAAAACCGGCAATATCACCATCAGAACTGGGGATGTGCTTAATGCCACCAAAGTGGATCCGTTTGCCACCATTGCTAAAAATAGCAGTGCGACGCATATTTTTGGTGATCTCAGATCAAGTACATTAAGTGCGGTGATGGGTAACATTAATATGGCTGACGATCCTTTGCGTAAAGCGTTAGATGCTTCATCGGGTCAAGTGTCGGCGTTTTATTTCAACACCTCGCATGGTACTGCTGATTTGAGCAATGCCGCAGTGGTGGCGTTGGGTGGCGGTATTGCGGATGTTCTTTTGCCGCAATATAAATTGACCGCAGATGTGTACAGTAATTTACCGCAAAATTTGGTGTCAATGCTGGAAAGCAAAGTGCCAGGTAGTAAACTCACCTCCAGTGCGTATTGGTTTAGTGCCAAAGATCGGCAAAATAAAATCGTTACGCAATTTATGGCACCGCTGTATGTCAAAATGCCGTATAAAGGTAAAGCGACATCTGCTGCGGGCATAAGGGTGTTAAGTAGCGCTGATGGTAGCGTGATTAGCACCTTGGATGTTGGCTCCATTCTCGACGTTAAACCCGATAATGACCAACAAGCCGGTTATATTATTTTTGAAACCTCACAATTTAGCTGGTTTGCTATTTTGGATGTTGCAAAATAGGGGATATGACACAGTGTTAACATAAGGATATGTTTTTAAAGGGGGCAGTGATTGACTGCCCCCTTTTTTTAATTTAACAAAACAAACTTGGAAACCCATATATGCAAGCTTTACTATTGATATTAGCTTTAAGCGCTACTGCTTTTGGCGCTTATGCCACAGAATTACCCGCAGGACACCCACCCATCAATAAAGATAAAATGGTTGTGCCATCGGTAGGGTTAACCCAAAAAGCCAAAGTCATCAGCATTATTAATGTGCCGCAATACACTTATATTGAAATATCCCAAAATAATGAATCACATTGGCTGGCGGCACCAACGGTTGATGTGAAAAAAGATGATAGGGTCGAATTTGATGAGGGGATGATCATGACGGATTTTTACAGCAAAACGCTGGATCGTACCTTTGCTAATATCGCTTTTGTAAATCACGCGGTAAAGAGCAAGTAGTCAAGGTAGGGTAATCTATTCGCCGGAATAGGCGGGTTTTCCAAGCAGCGTATTAATTTGCTTTTAAACTGATATTTAATGCCGTTATCGCAGGTTATCCCAATCTTTTTTTGCGCTTGGCAGGAATTTTAACTTATAGGTCATCAATCGTAACTTCAAGGGCTAAATGCTTTTATGCTTGCTGTTCCCTGACGATTTTTGCCAAATCATAATCTTCTAATTTATCCATCAGTAATTCGTATACATCCGCAGGGACAAGGTAAGCCGTTGGCAGATTATGATTCAGAATGGCGATAGTTTCTCCTTTCGCTTTGTTGAGTAGGGCGGTTGGGTTTTTTTTTAATTCAGAAGTGCTTGCGCTAAACGGCGCTAATATTGGTTGCATATTTTAGCCCTCGTAAGTGAGTCGCTCGACATGCAGCTTTACCCCTAAAGCGGTGCATATTTTTAAAATGGTCTCAAATTTCGGATTACCGTCATCTGACAATGACTTATATAAGCTACTTCTAGTAACGCCTGCAAGCTTTGCAACTTCAGTCATGCCCTTGGCTCGGGAGGCTATGTTAAGCGCATGGATAAAATCAGAAGGTTCGCCGGTATTAGCGGTTTCTAGCAAAAATGCCTGAATATCTGCTTCAGTTTCAAGGTGTTCAGCAATATCAAAAGAGGCTATGGTTTCATTCATGTGCTAATTCTCCAAGGTGTCTAATATAGCGTTGGATTTTTCAATATCACTGCTTTGACTAGATTTGTCGCCCGCAGCCAGTAACAAAACAATTTTCTGCTGGCGAATGGTGTAATAAACCCTAATGCCTCCGCCATAGAAACAACGTAGCTCAAACAAATTGGCAGACAAGACTTTGGTGTCGCCAAAATGACCATTTTCAACCTGTGCCAATCTGGACAACAAACGGTTTTTAACCGTTCTGTCTTTTAGTTTTTGCAAGCCAATGGTTAAATGTTTTCGTGCTTTGCAGTTGGTATTTCATGGGCTTATTGTATCCTTTAGGAAACAAAAATTAAAACATAAAATCTAAAATCTAAAAGTCGTATTTTCTTGCTTCTGCCCACTTTATTTCACAGGTGTTTGAAACAAAAAAGCCCCGTACATGCGGGGCTTTTTTGTGGAAGTTTGTAGGGTGGCTTTGTTAAATTTGTTTGGCTATGCTAAGATCATTTTGTGTGCATATATGATGGTATTTATGGAAATTAAGGTTGTAATTGATACCAATGTTTTAGTTGCGGGATTGATTGGTGGTAAAGGGCCAAACCGTGAGGTACTCAGGCTTTGCCTTAAAGGGGAATTACAGCCATTCGTTGGCAATGCGCTTTACCTTGAATATCAAGACCTACTGAATCGTGAAAAGATGCAAGCGCTTTGCCAACAAACATCCGTGTCTTTGATGGAATTTCTGGATGGTTTTGCACAAGTATGCACGGCTGTAGATGCACGCTATTTATGGCGACCTAATTTAAAAGATGAAGCCGACAATCATTTGGTGGAACTGGCAATCGCTGCTCGTGCTGCCTTTATCATTACCAATAATGTGTCAGACTTTGCCCATGCTGAATTAAAACACCTAGGTTATGAAGTCATCACACCCGAACAACTATTAAGGTTATTGCGATCATGACAACTTTATCTATCCGTATACCGGACGACATGGCAAAAAAACTAAAGCATATTGCTAACGTGCGGGACATCAGTGTGAACAAGCTTATGTTTGAGCTTTCTGTGCAAGTATTGGCGGAAGAAGAAGCAAAACAATGTTTTTTAGCTGCTCAACTACGTGGCAATCCTAAAAGGGCCTTGCAATTGTTGGACGAGTTGGATGCCTTAGGGATTTGATTATTTAATCATGTTCCGTCCCCCAAGACTACTAAATGTAGGCATAAATCCAGAAGCCATAAAAAAACGCCAGAAGTCCGAGGCTTTTTGCGGGGTTATGCGTGTTGGGGTTCGTTACCTCACCCCAACCTATGACCTACGCGGCTATCGGTATATCGTAAGCGTCAGGCCGTCCCACCTACTCAGCCTGTTCTTTTGCAAATTTGATTGCTGCGATCTGTTCAACGGCAAAAGGCAGCAGCTCATCAATGCGGCTGTTTGGCCAGACTGGCAGTTTTCCC
>JABFRM010000326.1 GCA_013141155.1 Methylococcaceae bacterium
CTATACTCTAACGTTAATAAAACCTAGGTGGACGCAGCCGCTTTGTGCTTGGTTATTAAACCATCACGTTATGTATTTACCCTCCCAGCCAAAATTATCCAGTTAATCTACTGATTAAATATAAATGAACGAACTTCCGGCATTGCAGTTTGTACAACAGGTCATTAATCCATTGGTCATTGTGGGTGTTTTGGGCGTATTGGTTTTTATGCAAGGCATTAGTTTTTCTCACGAACATGTAATGCTGTTGATTATTATTTTTTTATTGGCCGCTCAGATATTAAGCGGTATTAATTTTGATTCAAACCCTGGATATTTTTGGATGTCCACCACCATCTGGATTTTTCAACGTTGGGTAATGTTAGTATTATTATTGTTAATAATGGGTTATTTTGCGCAATTTTTAAAGCTATTTAATAACACCTTATTACTATATTGGATAAGCATAACCCCTTTTATATTACTCCTCGTCCAATTGAGTTTTCGTAAATTATTTTTTAGATTTTTTGCTCAGCAAAATACCCTGGATAAAGCGATTATAGTCGGAATTAATGAATTAAGTTTGAAACTTGCGGGTAGTTTGGCGCAACATTCCCTGTATGGTGTTCAGTGCATAGGTTTTTTTGATGACCGCACTTTAAACCGTTTACCCGGCGGCTTAACTTTATTGGGCGGTTTAAAAGACGTACACCGGTTTATTAGTAAAGAACAAGTAAAAATTATTTACATATCGTTACCTATTGCAGAACAGCAGCGTATTCACGCGCTTTTGGATGACTTGCGCGATACTACCGCTTCTATTTATTACATGCCGGATGTATCAATGATTGATATAATTCAGGCCAGATCCTTCGATATCGAAGGTATTCCAATGGTAACCCTGTGCGAAAGTCCTTTTACCGGTTCAAAAGCCCTGATTAAGCGTGTTTCGGATATCGTACTGGCCTTGTTGATTCTGTTGCTCATCAGTCCGTTATTGGTTTTAATTGCGATTGGCGTTAAGCGCAGTTCCCCTGGGCCGATTATTTTTAAACAACGTCGTTATGGTTTAGACGGTGAAGAGATTAGTGTCTACAAATTTCGCAGTATGACCGTCTGTGAAAATGATGCCCAGATTGTGCAAGCCACCCGAAATGATGCACGCATAACGCCGCTCGGTGCATTCTTAAGAAAAAAATCCTTGGATGAATTGCCGCAGTTTATCAATGTATTGCAAGGTAGGATGAGCATCGTAGGCCCTCGTCCCCATGCGGTTGCCCATAATGAACTCTACAGAAAGCAGATAAAAGGCTACATGATTCGCCATAAAGTTAGACCGGGCATCACGGGTTGGGCACAAGTCAACGGATGTCGTGGCGAAACCGAAACGGTGGCTAAAATGCAGCGGCGTATTGAATATGATCTTAATTATTTAAGGCATTGGTCACTTGGTATGGATTTATTGATTATTTTACGCACTATTGGTATCGTGATTAAAGACGAAAATGCTTATTAACTATTTTGGAGAGGCTACATTGAAAAAGCTTTGGGCAATACTGGCTTTGTTGTTTTTGGGCTTTATTAAGGGCGCAAACGCTGAGTACGTTATCGGTTCTGATGATGCACTGGCTATAAAAGTGTATGGTTATGAGGATCTTAGTACTGAAACTCGGGTTTCTGACAATGGTCTGATGGTGTTCCCATTGATCGGTGAAATAAAGATAGGCGGGAAATCAACGCTGGAAGCTGGCAGAATGATTGCGCAACTATTAGGCAGCGGTGGTTTTATTAAAAATGCCCAAGTGACGGTCGTGGTTTTAGATTATAAAAGTCAACAGGTTTCGGTGCTGGGACAAGTTAATAAACCAGGGCAATACACATTGGATGTTCCCAGAACACTTATTGATGTTGTGGCGATGGCTGGCGGTATTAATCCTTTTGGTGAAGATCGAGTCATTATCACGCGTCACGTCAATGGTAAAACCGTTAAAGAAGAAATTGATTTACGCAAAATCTTAGAATTCCCTGAAACGAGTAAAGTGGTGGCGATTGAAAAAGGTGACATCGTTTATATTCCGAAAGCGCCAATGTTTTATATTCAAGGTGAAGTTCAAAAGCCGGGTAGTTTTAGGTTGGAGCCTAATATGACTATTGCGCAAGCGGTTTCGGTAGGGGGAGGGTTAACCCCTCGGGGGACTTTAAATGGCATTGAAGTTGCTCGGCAAAATCCAAAAGGCGCCGCCAAAACCCTGGCAGTGAGATTAACAGACCCCGTTTTAAAAGATGACGTTATCGTTGTTGATGAACGGTTATTCTGACTTTAAGGGATTAACATGAATTTACAGCAGTTCTTTACTATACTCTACGCACGTAAATGGCGGGCCTTCACTTATTTAGGCCTCACTGTACTGACGACTTTGGTCATAAGCCTGGTCATCCCTAAACAATATATTGCCACCACTTCGTTATTCATGGAGCAACGTGGTGTAGATCCCGTCACCGGCGGCATGATGCCAACACAATTGTTGTCTGGCTATATTGCAACGCAGGCAGATATTATTGCCAGTCATAATGTTGCGCTTAGAGTGGTTGATCATTTAAATTTAACTGCCGATAAAAAATATCAAGATGATTTTTTAAAACGTAACGGCGTGGGTGATTTACGCGACTGGATCGCCGAGGCGTTGATTAAAAATTTAACTGTTTATCCGTCTCATGAAAGTAGCATCATTCATGTGAATTATAAAAGTCCTGATCGAAAATTTTCAGTGCAGGCGGCTAATGCGTTTGCAAAATCTTATATCCAAACCACCGTTGATTTAAAATTGCAACCCGCGCAACAAAATGCTGATTGGTTTGAGATGCAATTAAACTCTTTGCGGGAAAAAATGGAAAATTCCCGTGAGAATTTATCTAGCTTCCAGCAAGTGAGTGGTATCGTTAATTCTAATAACCGCTTGGATATTGAAGATGCCCGCTTGGCGGAAATTGCCCAGCAATTAGTGGTAAATCAAGGCCACACCTATGAATTAACCGCGAGAAAGCAACAGCTAACTAAAGCATTGAAAAATAAATCATTCGAGTCGCTGCAAGAAATATTGGACAATTCTTTTGTGCAAACTTTAAAAAGTGATCTTTCGCGTGTTGAAGCACAATTCGCGGAGCTGTCGGTTAAGGTTGATAGAAATCACCCGCAGTATCAACAAGCGGCTGCGGAAATAAGTAATTTAAAGAAAAAAATTGCCCAAGAAATCAGCACTGTATTAGAAGGTATTGACAGTAGTGTTGCGGCCTCTAAGCGGCGTGACGAAATTCTGGCGGCTGAATTGGATAAACAAAAAACCAAAGTTTTAGCGCTCAAAAAACAACATAACGAAATTGACGTACTCACAGAAGAAGTTGCAAACGCCCAAAAAACCTATGACGTAGCCATGCAACGCTCGGTGCAAACCCGTATGGAAAGTGAGGCCAGCCTATCTAATATCGCCATTTTAAATCCAGCGATTTTGCCGCAAAAGCACGACAGCCCAAAAATAACCCTCAATCTATTTTTAGGCACGTTTTTAGGGACTTTATTGGGCATTGGCGCGGCACTTTTGGCTGAATTATTTGATCGCCGTATTCGTACCCCCTTTGATATAAGCACTGGCTTAGGCTTGCCGGTATTTGGGGTTATGACTAAAGCGCCTGTAACCAAAAAATCTCGCAGGTCTTTAGGAGCCTCATTGTGAAACCAATAAGCATAGGCGGCGCACTGCTAGACGCCGGTAAGATAACGGTGGCAGATGCTGAAAGAATACTAAGATTACAAAAAGAGAAAGGTTTACGCTTTGGCGACGCGGGTAAGGCCTTGAATTTGATAACGGAAGAAGATATTCAACAAAGCTTGTCGCAGCAATTTGATTTCTCTTTTTTGGCGGATACCGAAAGTGGCTTAAGTGACCAATTAATCGCAGCGTATAAGCCGTTTAGTCCACAAGTAGAAGTTTTACGTGCCATCCGCAGTCAATTAATGTTACGTTGGTTTACGTCCCAACGTAAATCATTAGCGATTGTGAGTGCGGCAGCACAGGAAGGGCGCAGTTATCTGGCGGCAAATTTAGCCATTGTGTTCTCGCAACTGGGTGAGCGTACGCTGTTAATTGATGCAGACTTACGCAATCCTCGCCAGCATTTACTCTTTAACATCAATGAAAAACAAGGGCTGTCTGATCTTTTGGCGAATCGTGCTGATTTTTCCGTTATTGCCAAAATTTCGGGATTAAAAGAACTGTCGATATTAACGGCTGGCACTATCCCCCCAAATCCTCAGGAATTAATTGGTCGAGGTCTGGCGAAATTGTTAGAACAGTTTGCGCTGGATTATGACGTCATTTTGATAGATACTCCGCCAGCTTCGCAAGGCTCTGACGTGCAATTGTTGGCTGCAAAAGCCATGGGGGCGTTGTTGCTTGCCAGACTAAACAAATCGCGTTTGACGGATTTGGATATGTTGAAAAGTTCACTTGAAAACTCCGGCGCCGCCTGCGTCGGTTCGGTCATTAATGACTTTTAGTGATCTACTCATGACTACTGTTAAGGATGTTGTTAAATCGTGAATAACGATGCGTAATTGCAGCGTATTTTTTTCAGCTATTCCGTCTGAATTAGACCGCGCTGCTTATGTGTGGCGTAAGTCAATTAAAACAAAACCACAACAGTGAATCTTAAGTATAGTGGCTTATGAGTAACAAACTTAATGCAAAAAAAATCAGCATTGCCCAGCATATTGTTTACTCGTTTATGCCGCGTAGTCTGATTTATTCAGCAATGACAGGGGCATTATTTTTATCGTTAAGCCAAATGACCAATGCAACTGATACGGATTCGTTACAGAAAACGT
>JABFRM010000137.1 GCA_013141155.1 Methylococcaceae bacterium
CGAAAAGTTACCGTTATCAATGATAAAATTAAATTAAAGTTGGTTTGTGATCAGTGGGTGATTGATTGAAGGTTGAGCAAAACGAAAATACAGGTTGGCAGGAAAAATGGCCGGCACCTGCGAAATTGAATTTAATGTTACGGATAGTCGGGCAGCGGGCTGATGGTTATCACTTGTTGCAAACAGTATTTCAATTTGTTGAGTGGTGCGATTGGTTAAGTTTTCATCCAGTAAATGATGGGCGCGTAGGTCTATCTTCCCCGACTGCGGGGATTCCTGAACAGCAAGATTTAATTGTGCGGGCTGCAAATTTGCTGAAACAAGTTACGGGTTCTCTGCAAGGTGTACGTATCGTTGTAGAAAAAAACTTACCGATGGGCGGCGGCTTGGGCGGAGGGAGTTCGGATGCCGCCACGACTTTGGTGGCGTTAAACCAATTGTGGAATACGCAGTTAACCAAGCAGGCACTTATGGAAGTAGGGCTGCAATTGGGTGCGGATGTCCCTGTTTTCATTAATGGTAATGCTGCTTGGGCTGAGGGTGTGGGGGAGGCGTTGACCAATATTGACCTTCCCGAAAATTGGATAGTTATTTTAAAACCCGACTGCCATGTCGATACAAAAGAAATTTTTACCGCTAAAGAGTTGACAAGAAATAGTAAACAAATCACAATAGCCGACTTCATAGCAGGTCAGCAAAATAATGATTGCCTTGCTGTAGTTCGGAAGCTTTATCGGTCAGTTGGTGGTGCACTAGATGATTTATCTAAGTACGGAAATGCAAAACTCACGGGAACGGGGGCATGCGTGTTTGCGGAATTCTCTTCTGAAGAAGAGGCTCGGGTGGCGTATACTGCTTTAAGTATGAAATGGCAGGCACACCTTACGAAAGGATTAAATAGGTCTTTGGTGTATGCCGACAAGAAAATTGAGTAAAGTTTAGAATTGTCAAATTATTGGGTCGTCGCCAAGCGGTAAGGCACGGGGTTTTGATCTCCGCATACCAAGGTTCGAATCCTTGCGACCCAGCCATTTAACTGCACTGAAATAATTTTGCTTTTGGGAGTGCTTGAATGAGTGAAGCCTCGTTAATGCTGTTTTCAGGAAATGCAAATTTGGCCTTGGCACAGGGAATTGTCAAAAAGTTAAATATGCGCCTTGGGATGGCGGCTGTTGGACGATTTAGTGATGGTGAGGTAGCGGTCGAAATTCAAGAGCATATACGGGGAAAAGACGTATTTGTTATTCAACCGACTTGTGCGCCAACCAATGAAAATTTGATGGAATTGTTGGTGATGATTGATGCCCTGAAAAGAGCTTCGGCTTCACGTGTGACGGCAGTTATGCCTTACTATGGTTATGCAAGGCAAGATCGCCGTTCTCGGTCAGCTAGGGTGCCGATCAGTGCGAAGCTAGTGGCAAAATTAATCGAGACGGCTGGGGCGGATAGGGTTTTAACTGTTGACTTGCATGCTGATCAAATACAGGGTTTTTTTGATGTGCCTGTTGATAATGTATATGCCTCGCCGATTCTTTTGGGTGACGTTTGGCGTCAGCAATATCAGAATTTGATTGTGGTTTCTCCGGATGTGGGGGGCGTGGTGCGGGCGAGAGCTTTGGCTAAAAGGCTCGATGACGCTGATTTAGCAATTATTGATAAGCGCAGGCCAAAAGCCAATGTTTCCGAGATTATGCACATTATCGGGGATGTTGAAGGGCGTACCTGTGTAATGGTTGATGATTTGGTTGATACCGCGGGAACGCTTTGCCATGCGTCTGCTGCACTTAAAAAGCATGGTGCTGTAAAAGTGGTTGCCTATTGTACGCATGCGGTTTTGTCTGGAAGGGCTGTCGCCAATATTGATAATTCTGTTTTGGATGAGCTTGTGGTGACCGATACGATTCCATTAAGTGATGATGCGCTTGCTTCAACTAAGATCAGGCAGCTCAGTGTGGCAGAAATGTTGGCTGAAACCATAAGGCGAATTGCGGCGAGCGAGTCGGTTAGTTCGCTTTACGTGGATTAATGAATTTTTATTATACGTGCTTTAGATGGTGCGGAATTGGAGAGAAAAATGTCTAACGTATTTGAATTTGTCGCTGAAAGTCGGGGGCAGTCGGGTACCTCTGCTGCTAGGGTTGTGCGTCGCAAAGGTCGAGTGCCGGCAGTAGTTTATGGTGGCCATGTTAATCCGGTATTGCTGTCGTTAAGCCATAATGAAGTGCTTAAGCATTTGGTGCATGAATCTGTCTATTCGCACGTGTTGGATTTAACTATTGATGGTAAGGCTGAGAAAGTTGTATTAAAGGCTCTTCAGCGCCATCCTGCAAAGCCTATTGTCTTGCATATGGATTTTATGCGGGTCAATATGCAAGAAGTCATAAAAGTACATGTGCCTATTCATTTTAAAGGTGTTGATGTCTGCCTAGGCGTTAAGGCTGGTGGGTTGTTGATGCCTTTAATGTCTGATATCGAGGTCACTTGTTTGCCGGGTGTCCTGCCTGAATTCATTGAAATAGATATTACTCGTTTGAATGTTGGTGATTCAGTGCATCTTCATGATTTAACTCCTCCAGCGGGTGTTCAATTTGTGGCCTTGTTACATGCTCATGATGAAGAGCAAGATTTAGCGTTGGTTAGGATTGCGGCCTCTTCCGTAGCGCCAGCTCCAACAGCTGAATAGTTAAAAGTAACTGGTGATAAGGCTGATTATTGGCTTAGGTAACCCAGGTCGGCAATATGAGAAAACGCGGCATAATGCAGGATTTTGGTTCGTAGATAGGTTGGCTGATCAATATAATGCGTCATGGACACTGGAAAAAAAAATTCAGGGTCGGGTTGCGGCAATTGAGATAGTAAAGCAAAAAATACAAATACTTAAGCCTGAAACATTTATGAATTTAAGCGGGCAGTCGGTCGTCAGCTTGATGAAATATTATCAAATTAGCTCGGCAGAATGTTTGGTAATTCATGATGAGCTTGATTTTGAAGCGGGTGTTGTGCGTTTGAAGCAAGGTGGCGGTCATGGCGGCCATAATGGGTTAAGAAGTATTATTGCTTGTGTCGGTAGTAATGAATTCCCTCGTTTGCGGATAGGCATTGGAAAGCCAAAAACGATGCAATCTGTTGCCGATTATGTTTTGGCTACGCCAGAAAAAATTGAGCTTAAAGAGATTAATGCAGCTTTTAATAATGTTTTTCAAAATTTGGAGCAGCTAGTGTCGGGAGATTTTGAACTGGTTATGCGAAAAATACATATTTAAGTAACATTGCAAAGAGTAATAAATTTTTTGGTAGTTGACTATTTTTTTTTCATAAGTCATAATTACCAGTTTTCAAGTTTCGGAGGGGTTCCCGAGCGGCCAAAGGGATCAGACTGTAAATCTGCCGGCTCTGCCTTCGGAGGTTCGAATCCTCCCCCCTCCACCATCTTTACAGGAATGGATCTGCGGGTGTAGTTCAATGGTAGAACTTCAGCCTTCCAAGCTGATTGTGTGGGTTCGATTCCCATCACCCGCTCCATAGTTTTTTAGATTGGCTCATATAGCTCAGTAGGTAGAGCACTTCCTTGGTAAGGAAGAGGTCACCGGTTCGAATCCGGTTATGAGCTCCAAACAAAATTGCAAACAAGTACAATAGAAATAACTGTTCAGACATTAAGGTAACGATCATGGCTAAAGAAAAATTTCAACGCTCAAAACCCCACGTAAACGTTGGCACCATTGGTCATGTGGATCATGGTAAGACCACGTTGACAGCCGCTTTAACCAAAGTAATGGCGGAATTACAAGGTGGAGAGGTTAAAGCTTTTGACCAAATCGACAATGCACCTGAAGAGCGCGCGCGCGGCATCACCATCTCAACCTCCCATGTTGAGTATGAATCAGCCAAACGCCACTATGCCCATGTTGATTGTCCAGGGCATGCTGACTATGTAAAAAACATGATTACCGGTGCCGCTCAAATGGACGGCGCGATCTTGGTTTGTTCTGCTGCCGATGGTCCGATGCCGCAAACCCGCGAACACATCCTGTTGTCAAGGCAGGTAGGTGTGCCTTACATCGTTGTGTTCTTAAACAAGGCGGACATGGTTGATGATGCCGAATTGATCGAGCTTGTTGAAATGGAAATCAGAGAGCTGCTGGACATGTATGAATTTCCAGGAGACGACACCCCTATTATCGTAGGTTCCGCATTAAAAGCGCTTGAAGGCGATACCAGCGAAATCGGCGTGCCTTCCGTGGTTAAATTAGTAGAAGCCCTGGATTCCTACATACCGGAACCAGAGAGAGCCATTGACCAGCCGTTCTTAATGCCGATCGAAGATGTCTTCTCAATTTCAGGCCGTGGCACTGTAGTGACCGGCCGTATAGAGCGTGGCATCGTAAAAGTCGGGCAAGAAATTGAAATCGTTGGCGTCAGGCCAACCGTCACCACCACCTGTACCGGTGTGGAAATGTTCCGTAAACTGCTAGATCAAGGTCAGGCGGGTGACAACGTCGGTATCCTGCTAAGAGGAACCAAAAGGGAAGATGTTGAGCGCGGACAAGTGCTTGCCCATAAAGGTGCCATTAAGCCCCATACCCACTTCAAAGCAGAGATCTACGTATTGTCCAAAGAAGAAGGTGGTCGTCATACGCCATTCTTTACCAACTACCGTCCGCAGTTCTATTTTAGAACCACGGACGTAACTGGCGCAGTAGAGTTGCCCGAAGGTGTAGAAATGGTGATGCCTGGAGATAACGTTGCGGTGCAGATAAAGCTGATTGCACCCATAGCGATGGACGAGGGGTTGCGCTTTGCCGTGCGTGAGGGCGGCCGCACAGTGGGTGCGGGTGTCGTTGCTTCAATTATTGAGTAA
>JABFRM010000008.1 GCA_013141155.1 Methylococcaceae bacterium
AAAATGGCGCAGCAGCGCAAAGATGATTACATTTCCAGCGAATTGTTTTTATTGGCTGCTTGTGCCAGTAAAGGGAGCTTGAGTGATGCGCTGGCTAAAGCACAAGTTTCACAAAAAGCGCTGGAAGCGGCGATTGAAAGTGTCCGCGGCGGGCAAGCGGTAACTGATCCGAATGCGGAAGATCAACGGGAGGCGTTAAAAAAATACACCATTAATCTCACTGAGCGCGCTGAAAATGGCAAGCTTGATCCGGTGATCGGACGGGATGATGAAATTCGTCGCACGATTCAGGTATTACAGCGGCGTACTAAAAATAACCCGGTGTTAATCGGTGAGCCTGGTGTGGGTAAAACCGCGATTGTAGAAGGCTTGGCGCAGCGCATTGTCAATGGCGAAGTACCCGAAGGGATTAAAGGCAAACAAGTGTTGGCGCTGGATATGGCGGCGTTGATTGCAGGCGCGAAGTTTCGCGGTGAGTTTGAGGAACGCTTGAAGGCGGTTTTGAATGACCTTGCCAAACAGGAAGGGCAGGTGATTCTGTTTATTGATGAGTTGCACACTATGGTCGGCGCGGGCAAAGCTGAAGGCGCGATGGATGCCGGGAATATGTTGAAACCAGCTTTGGCACGGGGTGAGTTGCATTGCGTCGGCGCAACGACCCTGGATGAATACCGTAAATACATCGAAAAAGATGCGGCACTGGAGCGGCGCTTTCAAAAAGTCTTGGTGGATGAGCCATCGGTTGAAGATACGATTGCCATTTTGCGCGGACTGAAAGAAAAATACGAAGTGCATCATGGTGTTGATATAACTGATCCTGCGATTGTGGCGGCGGCAACTTTGTCTTATCGCTATATTGCCGATCGGCAATTGCCGGATAAAGCTATTGATTTAATTGATGAAGCAGCCAGCCGAATCCGCATGGAAATGGATTCCAAGCCGGAGGAGATGGATAAATTACATAGGCGCTTGATCCAATTGAAAATGGAGCAAATGGCGCTGAAAAAAGAAACCGATGTGGCCTCTAAAAAACGCCTGGAAATGCTGCAAGAAGAAATCAGCGATCTGGAAAAAGACTATTCCGATCTGGACGAAATCTGGAAAGCAGAGAAAGCCTCTTTACAAGGTTCGGCATCGGTCAAAGAAAAACTGGAACATGCCAGAATGGATTTGGAAGCGGCAACCCGTAATAACGATTTGGCGCGCATGTCGGAATTGCAATATGGCGTTATTCCAGCACTGGAAAAACAGTTACTCAGTGCAGAACCTGAGCAAGCACAAAAAATGACTCTGTTACGCAATAAAGTCACCGAAGAAGAAATCGCTGAAGTGGTTTCAAAATGGACTGGTATTCCGGTTTCCAAAATGATGGAGGGAGAAAAAGAGAAATTATTGCGCATGGAATCTGAATTGGCTAAACGCGTGATTGGGCAGGAAGAAGCGCTGAAAGCAGTCAGCAATGCGATTCGTCGCTCCAGAGCCGGGCTATCCGATCCCAATCGCCCCAATGGCTCGTTTTTGTTCTTAGGGCCAACCGGGGTAGGTAAAACCGAGTTGTGCAAAGCCTTGGCGAATTTCATGTTCGATACCGAAGATGCGATGATTCGGATTGATATGTCCGAGTTCATGGAAAAACATTCGGTTGCGCGTTTGATTGGTGCGCCTCCAGGCTATGTAGGCTATGAAGAAGGCGGCTATTTGACAGAAGCGGTCAGACGTAAACCTTATTCGGTTATTTTGCTGGATGAAATAGAAAAAGCGCATAAGGATGTCTTCAACGTGTTGTTGCAAGTGTTGGACGACGGGCGTTTAACGGATGGGCAGGGCAGGACGGTTGATTTTAGGAACACCGTGATCGTGATGACCTCCAATTTAGGCTCGGATGCAATTCAGGAATTGGCCGGGGAAAAAGATTATGCACAGATGAAAGCGACCGTTATGGCGATAGTCGGCGCGCATTTCAGGCCGGAATTTATTAACCGGATTGATGAGTCGGTAGTGTTTCATCCGTTAGGTCGTGAGCAGATCAGAGCGATTTCCACCGTGCAAATTGCGCTATTGCGCAAACGCCTGGCAGAGCGCGACATTGGTTTTGAAATCAGTGCAGCAGCGCTGGATAAATTGGGTGAAGCGGGTTTTGATCCGGTTTATGGTGCGAGGCCTCTAAAACGCGTTATCCAGCAGCAACTGGAAAATCCTTTGGCGCAAGCTATTTTGTCCGGTGAGTTTAGTGCGGGTGATATTGTTAAAGTTGATTCGGCACCGGACGGGTTGCATTTTACCAGGGGTTAATTGTAGGTCACGTTGCCCGCCCTATTGCGCCACAGCAAATCTCGCACTTGTGGTTTAGTTTAATGGCGCAATGAGGTGGGTATTGGGATGTCAAAGAACGCTATCGGGCGTGTTATGAGATTCAACATAAGCATCAAGCAAACGACGAATCATGCGTTGATATTGGGTATGATTTTTAGCAGCTTCAGACTTGAAAAATCAATGCTTTTTTTACTTAATGCTAATGTGACTTTAACCCCTTCTTCATTGAAAGCCAATTCAGCCGGGGAAGGCAAAAAATCTGCAATTACCTTAACTTTACCTAAAGGTTCATTGGTGTATTTGATTTTCGTGCTCATAATATGATAGGGTGTCGATAAGCAAAACGGGGTTACAAACCCCGTCCAGCAATATTATTAAGATCTGAAGCTGGGTGCGATATTGCCGAAAGCAAAGCCGAATTAATCCGGTGGGTGGTGTAGCTGTAAACTAGCCTGATAATTGGCGCATTAATGAAGGCGGCACACCTGCTCTAACCGAGTTAAAATCAATTAGGAAAAAAAACATGAGCAACCCACAATATATAACTGATTCAGCGGGTCATAAAATATCCGTTATCCTACCCATTGATGAATATATGGAGTTAATGGAGGATTTAGAGGATTTGGCGGCGGTCGCTGAGCTAAAAGACGAGGGAACTGTTCCATGGGAACTGGTTAAAAAGGAATTGTTCAGCAATGACGTATAGCATTGAGCTTAAGAAATCGGCTAAAAAATCCCTGTCTATTTTGCCTAAACATTCGGCGTTAGCTATTCAGATACTAATTGATGGATTAAGCGAAAACCCATACCCACACGGATATAAAAAACTGGTTGGTTCTGAACACACCTACCGGATAAGATCTGGTAACTATCGGGTTATCTACTCTATTTTTGATAAACAGTTAATAGTACAAATTGTTAAGATTGGACACCGCAAAGAAATCTACAAATAACCAAGTTCAAACGTAATTATTCAGCCCCCCCTCTTAGAAAAAGAGGGGGGGGGGGCTGAATAAGGAATGGAGCTTAAATAAATCCGCACCTACACAAAACCGTGACTCAACAACTTTTCGGATTTTATTAAATTATCATTCCTAAGCGCGTTCAAACTAACCCCGCCCCAACCGCTTCAGGGTAGGTCAAATATCTCACCATACTGCTGGGGCACCCTGCATGAGTATCTACACAAGTTTAGTTATTCGTCATTCCGGCATCCCTGCCGGAATGACGTGCTTTGAAACTTGTGTAGATATTTATGGGCACCCTGCCACCATCAATACGTGTATGATAGGGTATCGATAAGCACCAAACGTTACAAACTGGGTACAAACCCCGTCCAGCAATAAACCTACCAGACAGCCACCCCAAAAATCAAAAAATATTATCTTGACAACATTTGCTTTAATCCAATTGTGGACTATGCTTTTGCATTAATTGGCACCTTTTAAAATCAATCTGTGTGGAAACAAGCATGAATAAAATCATCTCTACAACTTTATTAACCACGTTATTGCTTAATACACAGCTTAGTCTGGCGGCAAATCCTTTAAATATTAATGGCAGCACCACAGTGGGTGGCGTTACCTATATTCCTGCGCCCGTGGCGAAGGTTGAGGCTGCCAGTGCTTTTGCTGCGCTGGCGGTGGATGATAATAATGGTAATCCCACCGTAGCCGTTGATTTAATCACCAACAATAGCATCGGCTCTGTACACTTAAATGGCGGCCTAAATGGGCGATATGGCTATATCGCAGGAACAGACGCTTCGGGGGATAAGTTTACGGCCACATACAGATTAGATACCACCAATTCTGCCGTTAGGGCGTTAAGCGAGGGTCAAACGCTTACCGATACCATTGCTTATACGGTGACTTCAAAAGATGATCAACGGGTAACTGCTCCTGGAACATTGACCATTACGATAAATGCGGCCAAGAACAAACCAGTTGCCTATCCTGATTCTGCCAGTGTGGAAGTGGATGCGACTAAACTGGAAGCAACGGTCACGCTTAACGTAAAAGCCAATGACATTAATGCCGGTGATGCTTCTATAGTAGGAAGTCCTGCGGGTAATTACGGTTTTCTTGATCTCGGTGTTAACCCTGCTTTAGGACTCTTTAAATATAAAGTTGACTTAAATAATCCTACGGTTAGGGCTTTAAAATCGGGTCAAAATTTGGTTGAAACCTTTACTTACCGCATTAGGGCGCCAGGCAATGGTTTGCTCACCTCCGAAGCGACCATCACCATCACCATTGTGGGATCTACCAATACGGCAGGGGAAGTGACGGCAAATAATGATATGGTTTCATTGATCATTGATTCTGCAACCACTAATCCTTCGGTAACGTATAACGTGCTGAAGAACGACATTAATGCCGACAAAGCGTCTTTAGTTAGTAACTCAGTTGGGCAATATGGCTCACTTGATGGCGGTTTGACTGCGGATGGCAACTTAATTTATCGTGTGAATCTCAGCAATCCTGCGGTACAAAAGCTGCTTAGCACCGCAGGGGCAACGCTTAGCGATACGTTTACCTATCGTGCCAACGGTAAAAGTCCGAATGACAAAGTTTCTTCGCAAGCCACGATCACCATCAATATTGTTGCGGGTAACGTGGTGTCGTTTAAAGCTGCTGATTTTATTGAGAGCATTGTCGCGGAAGCCGCCATTCCTGCGACGGCAACCGCAGCACCAACCGCCGCCACTGCCGCAGCGGGAACGGTATCCGGTAACTTGAAAGACTATAACGTCGCTTTACTCAATTTAACCGATACCAACTTAAGCGCGGCAATACTCGATAGCCAGTTCGGAAAATACGGCTACTTACAATTTTCGTCCAGCACCAATAAATTCACCTATACGCTAAATACTGGCGTAACGGAAATACAGGCGTTGCGAAATAGCGGTAATGCCTTACAGGATAAGTTTAGATACAGCATCACTAATCGTTATGGCGTTTCGGCTCAAGGCAATATCATCATTAATATCGTCAGCAACCGTGAGTATGTTTCAACTGACAATGTTGAAATTGAGGTTAACGATAAATCTAAATTTGCTACCCCGCTAACTTCTGGTGCGAATATGCGCGGTAATTTAAAAAATGGTGGTGATCGGGATTGGTACGTCATCAATACCAATGGCAATGAAAACATTAATTTTGAACTATGTCCGCAAGGCTTTGCTTGTAATACGCAAAAAGCTTGGGTCATGTATATTTTTGATGAGGAGAAATTAACGACAGAAATGGAAGAAGCAACCTATCCGCTATATCTAAGACGTGAAGATGGTGGTGTAGACGGTGTGTATCCGAAAATAACCGGAAATTCGGATCACATGTATTTACTGAATAACCGAGGTATTTTTAATGATGCGTTAGTGGGTGTTATTGATCCTTGCTATGGCAGCAAAACTGCCGTCAATATCGGCACACCGACCTTGTCCCCTGGATCTACCCGTAATTATTTAGTCGCCATTTCTTCCCCTTTGGCGCGTGATGGCACCAGTGCCGGTGGTACTGCCGGCACCACTGCAACCTGTAGTGACGGTAGTGTGATTTTGAAAAAACCGGGTGGGAGTATAGAGGTGTCCACAGGCCCTACAACATCTACCAGTACTGTAGGTAATACGTCTAACACCACGACCTCGACCACTAAAACCGTTCCGCTTATTCAGGATTTTATTTCAATTTTCCCGAATAGCGACGACGAATACGCCTTTAAGGTGACCCGCACTGGTGTTAGTCCGGCAGCCACCAAAACGACGAAGGATGATGCGGTATATAGCTCTAGCACGGGTATAGTGCAAATACCCAAAGTGCGTGTGGATAATCAGCTATTTACCGTGCAATTACAGCAGGCAGCAACGGGAAAAAGTGCCAATAGCATGCCAACCTTTGGCATCGCGGGTTTGCAGGCGCTGAATGAGCCGTTAAGTGCCAATGCTTTGTTGGGTACTTATAACCCGACTAATAATATTGTCAAATTGCCTAAAGTTACCGTGCAAGCGACCGATAAATCTTATAGCGTTGATTTACGGTATAAACCCAATACCCAGACTTTGGAGCTATTGTCGGCGACACCGCTAAAGTAAGGTCAATGTAAGTTTTATTGGTCGTCACTCCGGCAGAATGTGGTGGATTCGCGTCAGCAATCCACCCAAGAGGGCTTGATGAAGGGCTAACGTAAATTGCAACAACCAACCAAGGCAAAAAAATGAACACCGTCGAGTTTCAAACGACCATCCATAACGGCGTGATTACCTTACCCGGCAATCAACAGTCATGGAACGGTAAAAAAATTAAAGTGATTTTGTTAGATGAAGCAGATGCAGATATACCAGAAATATCCGCCAATGAGTCAGTGGCTGAAGCTGATTTTTTCAACTGTGCAGGCATTTGGAAAAATCGTGACGACATCACTCAGGAATCTATACGCACTAAGGCATGGCGGGATAATAAATAATGATACTGTGTGATACCAATATCCTGATTGAATTATACAAAGCTAATCCGGTTGTCATACCAATTTTGCAGCGTATCGGTTCAGCTAAAATTGCAATCAGTGTTATCACTAAAGCCGAGTTATTTTATGGTGCAAGAGACAAACAAGAACTTGCCAAAATTGAACAGCATACGCGTTTGTGTTGCTGTTATGGGATTAACGACTCAGTGTCAGCCCTTTTTATAGAGCTGATGAGTTGT
The DNA here is from genome assembly GCA_013141155.1 of Methylococcaceae bacterium. Lineage (GTDB taxonomy): Bacteria > Pseudomonadota > Gammaproteobacteria > Methylococcales > Methylomonadaceae > SXIZ01. The sequence continues at coordinate 7,017 of JABFRM010000008.1, forward strand.
TACTCACTGAGTCATAAGGTCTCAATACCCGACATGCTGATAGCGGCAACCGCTATTAACTACGGACATGAGCTTTATACCTTGAATACTAAAGACTTTAAGTTTATTCCTGAGCTCAGTTTATACCCGCTTGAATAATGAATACCGTAGGTTGGGTTAGCGATAGCGTAACCCAACACCTCGGAGCGGCAAATGTTGGGTTTCACGTTGTTCAACCCAACCTACGAACTGAATGTCGTCATTCCGGCAGGGATTGCCGGAATCTAGTTTACAGGGATGTATGGAGTGCGATTTGAATAAGCAACCTTGCGTTTATATGCCTTGCTAGCCAACAAAACGGAACGATTTATATTGGCGTTACATCTGATTTAATAAAAAGGGCATATCAGCATCGTATGGGCATAATTGAAGGCTTCACCAAACGCTATAGCGTACATAATCTGGTTTGGTATGAGGCTCATGAAACGATGGAAAGTGCCATTTTGCGTGAAAAACAACTAAAAAAGTGGTCTCGGATTGCAAAAATTCGCACCATTGAACAACAGAACCCTAACTGGCAAGACCTCTGGTTAGATTTGGTATAGCCATCCCTGTTTACTGGCATGAGCATCTACACAAATTTAGTTATTCGTCATTCTGGCCATGAGTATCTACACAAGCCTGAATACCGTCATTCCGGCAGGGATTGCCGGAATCCAGATGTCACGGACGACAGCAATACTTGGATTCATGATTGTTATTTATTAGTATTTTTCACATCCTTGTGGCTTAGATTCCGGCAATCCCTGCCGGAATGACGGCGCTCAGGGCTTATAACTAGAATAACCGCAACAAACACTTAACAAAATACAAACACTGGAGCGAAACATAATGCAGCACCTAGACTACTCATAACCCGTCAATGCAAGACAGTATACAAAGCAGATTATGCGAATCATTATTGAAGCGCATGCAGGGGTTGTACCCGTTTCGCCCACACCAAACCAGTAAAAACGAACGTAACAAAGTTTTAAGGCAGTAACACGATGGGTGGTTGTTATACCCACGCCATGAGCAACTTAGTCGGTATCAGCACCACCAGTGGGATGCCTAAAATGAACCGTCAGATAAAGAGTAAATAGGATATGCGAAAATTAAACATAAGATTTTTTTTATTGATGCTGGTCTTTTGGATGGGTTGGTCAGGGGCGGCGAACGCTACTTACGCTATATCCGTCGATAAAATTGGAACGGGACTTGGCACCGTTTCATCAACCAACGATGGTGATGCAAGATCTCAAGATATTAATTGTGGCACAACAACTTGTGCAGGTACTTTTCCACAGACGTATGATTACTTGTATTCAAACTCGAATGCAACCACGCTAAGAGATGTTAACGTTTCATTGACCGCTATCCCAAGTATCGGCTCTGTTTTTAAAGGCTGGTTTTTAAATGATGGCGTAACGCCTTGGCCAAATTGTGGTACTAGGATTGCCTGTTCGGTCACGGCTACTATAGCAGACCAACAGATTACCGCCAAATTTGATATTGGTGCTGCCCCTACTGTACCTTTTACGGTTATTAATGCCGGTTCCGGTTCTGATTATGGTCGGATTGTTTCGTCAGAAAAATCATCAACATCACCAACCCTAGCCGCTATTGATTGTAAAGGCGTCAAATTTGATGGTGGTAATACGGATTGTTCTGAAAATTTTGAGTCGGGCAGAAGTGTAACGCTGAATGCTGGGGTTAAATTAGGTGCTGATGGCAAACCTGTACAAGGTGCATTTTTCGGCGGCTGGGAAGTTTATTTTGACGGCAATAACTTAGGCTTTGGTAGACAGACTAATTTATGTTTAGGTATCGAGCCTACTTGTAACATTACCGTGCCACCCACTGTTAAAGACATTCAAGTACGGGCTATTTTTAATCTAGGATATATTTTGACCTTACAGCGTCAAGGCGAAGGTGCTGGTAGCTTACTGGCTTCTTCAGACAATTTACAAACGACGTGTCTTGATAGCTCTTGTCAGCAAACCTATAACGCTGATAGAGTCGTGAAGGTAACGGCAATCTCTACCTCTACGTCTAAAATAGTAAGCTGGACGGTTGATGGCGTGCCAAATGCCAGTTGTGCTGATGCGGCGTTAACCTGTACGGTAACGATGGATAAGGCACATTTAGTGTCGGCAAAGTTTGATAAGGTGCTGTCAGGCTCATTCACGGCAACCCTGTTAAAAGAAGGCTCCGGCACCGGATTTGGTACGGTAACCGGCACGGTGGTTAAAACCGCAACTAAAATCATTGATTGTGGCACTAAATGTTCTGAAAGTGTTAATCAGAGCGATTCAGTCAGATTTGAGGCTAAACCGGATAAAACGGGCGTAAATTTTGCTGGTTGGAAAGTGTATTATTGGGATCCTATTGATCTTAAATGGGTGAATAAACCTGATGCGTGTACGGGCCTTCAACCAGTCTGTGAGGTGACGGTAACGCAGAACGTTCAGGTCAATGCTCGCTTTGATTATGACATCATTTTAACGGTGGTCAGGGATGGTAACGGCGTGGGTTCGGTTATCTCTTCATCACCCGCTTTAAATAAATGTACCGTGGATAGCCCTAAAACCATTTGCGAACAAACCTTTGTGGAAGGGCAGGTGGTTAGTTTAACAGCGGTTGCTGAGTTGAAATCCCGCTTTGTGAAATGGAATGGTTGTGCTTCGACTAGCGATGGCAATCAGGATGGATCGCAGGAAATTTGTAACGTCACGATGAATCAGGCGGAATTGGTCACGGCAACTTTTGAGTCGATTAATAGCGCGGCTTTGTCAGTCACTAAAGATCCTAGCAGCACCGGTAAGGGTACGGTGAAGTCCGATTTATTGGGGCTTAATTGCGGGTCGATTTGTAATCGCAATTATTCTTTTAATACGGTGGTAACGTTAACGGCTACACCGAGCCCAGGCTCTGAGTTTGTAGGCTGGGGCGGTGATTGGTGTAGTGGCTTGGAGCTGACCTGTAAAGTGACGATGGATCAGGCTAAAGATGTGACTGCCCGTTTTGATGCAGGCTTTAAATTAACCTTAAATAAACAAGGCGAAGGCGAAGGTGCAGTGTTTTCTGATCCTGCCGGTATTAATTGCGGCAGCACCTGCGGATACAGTTTTACCAATGCGACCGTGGTCGAATTGACGGCAAAACCCGTTAATGGCTCGACTTTTCTGGGTTGGGGCGGGCCTTGTACCGGTACGTCGCTGACTTGTATCGTGGCGATGACGCAAGCGCAAGAAGTCACGGTTACGTTCTCGGGTGTGGGCTTGGCTAAAGCACTGGATAATGCCGAGTTAATTTGGACAACCAGTGGTGATGCACCTTGGTTTGGGCAGCAACAAAAAGATGCGAAGGTTAAGACGGTTTATTTTGCAGGATCAGCGGGCGTTAGTGGCTTGATTACGCATGGGCAGGAAAGTTCGGTGGAAACCTTAGTAACAGGACCCAGAGAGCTGTCGTTTAACTGGAAAGTGTCTTCAGAAGAAAATCATGATGAATTACGTTTTGAATTGGATGGTCAGGTTATCCAAAAAATCAGCGGTGAGCAGGATTGGAAGGAAGTTAAAGGCACGATCCCAGAAGGTTTGCATGTGTTGAAATGGACGTATGCAAAAGATGCTGATTTAAGTGCGGGTGCTGATACTGCATGGCTAGATAAAGTGCAGATGAGTGTTGCGACGGGGGATGTTGTCCCTAATAAATTAACCATTAGCAATCAGGGGTCTGGTTTAGGCTCAGTGACTTCTAACCCTTCTGGTATCAGTTGTGGCGGCGCGTGTAGTGCTGAGTTTGCAAATAATACTGCGGTGCTATTGAGGGCTGAGCCTTTGGGTGGTTCGCAATTCGTCGGCTGGAGTGGTGCGTGTAGTGGGACTGCACCTTGTTTGGTGACCGTAAATGGCATTAAAACGGTGGTTGCCATCTTTAATACTATCGGTGATATGGCGACCACGGCAGCCCTACATTTAGGGTTGTTAAATGACACAGGCGTTGATTGGTGTGCCAATAAATCCACGCAGTATTTATCAAATAAAGACAGTCAATGCGAATTATTGATGGCAACCTTTCCTGGGCAAGACGGTCAGGTAGGTCGTGATAATGCAGCACGTAAAGGTAAGTTGTCTAAAATGGGCAGTGGTGAGGCCGGGTTTGATTACACCAAGCTTTGCAATAACGGCCAAGCGGAAGGCAGTAGTGGGTGTCCTGCCGATCAAACAGTTGCTGGTGAGGGTGCCAGTCAGTGGGGTTGTACCCGTGACAATGTGACGGGTCTGATTTGGGAGGTCAAAACTACAACGGGTTTACGCGATAAAGTTAAGGTGTATTCTTGGTATGACGCCAATGATCGCCATAATGGTGGCAGTAAAGGCGATAGTTGTACTGGCCTTGAATGTAACACCGATGCTTTTGTGAAAGCGGTCAATCAACAAGGCTTATGTGGCGCCAATGATTGGCGTTTGCCGACTCGACGTGAGTTGCATTCGATGGTGCACCATGGACGCAGTAATCCGGCAGTGGATATTTCCAGCTTCCCCAATACGGTTGCGGATGGCTACTGGACAGCAACACCTGTCGCGTCAACGCCGTTCAATGCTTGGATAGTGAATTTCGAGTTGGGTTGGGATTTTTGGTACAGTAAAGCGACTAAGCAACATGTGCGCCTGGTGCGTAAATGTGAGGATTGCGAATTGGCAACTGCCATTACGACCACTAATCCAAGTTATAGTAATTCGCTGCTACATTTGCCGCAGGTGAAAGTGGAGAGTGAATTCTATGATGCCACACTTCGCTTGGTTAGCGCGAATCCCATGATCTTTGAAGTGAGCGATGCACAGGCGAAAAAAACGGCGGTGGCACGATCAGTTAATGGCGATCAGGTGCGCTATTTTCTTACTGGCTTATTGGTGGTGGGTAATGTTGAGGTCGGTGCGGAGCGGTATAACGCAACCTTGCAATTAATTCCTGGTAGCAATCCGATGCGTTTCAAATTACTGGATGCGTATGTGGTGAAATAAAAACGCAGGGGTAAAGGCCTTTTACGCTATAACCATTACACCCTCTCCCGTTGGCGAGGGTGTAATGGCGATGAAGCTGGGTAATGAATATTTACAATAACGAGTTAAAAATAGTCTGGTGGAGAGTTGTCAATGAAAGCTAAGGTTTTAGCCCTATTAATGTTAGCGTCGCTGGGTGTGCAGGCGGCGGATTGTACCAATGCGGGCATTCAGCCCAGTACCGATGAAGCGCTTGACTTTGATACGCCTGCGGATGGCACGGTTACCGATAGAAGTACCGGCCTAATGTGGATGCGGTGTTCTATAGGACAAAATTGGGTGCAGTCAGCGGGAACTTGTGCCGGAGCAGTATTAAAAGCTGAATGGGATAAGATGGTGTTACTCAGGGATTTTAATGCAGGTGGCGGCTTTGCCGGTAAAACAGATTGGCGTTTGCCGAATATTAATGAATTACGCAGTATCACCGAAGATTGTCGCAGTGATCCCGCTATTAATACGTTGTTGTTTCCTGAAACGCCTTCTGCGAAGTATTGGACGTCCTCCCCCTATGTGGGATTGGTGACCAGTGCCTGGGTAGTGGATTTCGGTCAGGGAGGGGATAACTTTGAATTAAAAAATAAAACCAATGCGGTGCGTTTGGTGCGGGTGGCGGATTAAGGGGGGGGGGTTGCCAGACGGATTTTGTAAGCCATCTCGTGCATAGATAAGCGAAAAACCCCGCCCTAAAAAGGCGGGGATGGATGACCGGTTAGCTCGGCTAGAATTTTTTTAGCAATGTCAGCTTCGTATTCATTAATTTCCCGTTTAAAATAATCATAAATATCACTGAGCGGCTCAGATTCACCAATGGATACCAATCCCTCATCATCTGCATCCAGTGGGATTAGGCCAGTTAAGACTAATTTCATGCTTTCTGGAGCGCTGGCTAGGTCGGCTTGTTGGCTATATTCAAAAATATCTTTTATGGTGAACGAATTGGTTTGCAACAAAGCTTTTAAATCAAATATATCTCGTGATTTAGCGCGCTGATTAATCACATAAGCTTTCATCGCAAACAATCCTTCAATCCCCATGACAGAAAAACTAGCGGAGTCAGTTACCCTTTTTTCAAAAGAGGTAAAGTATTGAAAGGCGTTGTCGCTTCTGGCAAAGAATGTCACTTTAACGTTATTAATGGCGTAGTCTTGCGCGTACTGTAAAACATCTATGCCATTAATTTTTGCGGTTGCTATAGCGCCCTGTGGCGTTGCCAGGGAAACCGAAAAACCTTGTGCTTTCACCCGTGAAACGATAGTTGAAATATCCTGTTTATTGAGTTTTTGCGCGGGCAACCAAAAGTCTAAATCTTCACTGAGTCGATGGTTGATTTGCAACGCTAACGCCGTGCCGCCAATCAATACAAATTCTTTCAATAATGGTTCATTAGCCAAAAAAGCAAACACTTCTCTGGTTTGATCGGGCAACGAATCTAAGTTTAATGCCACGTTATTCACGCGAAAATCCCGCGCGGATATTCGTGATCATTCTGGTGTAAAAAATCTGCGGCGCATCCTGAAAAGCATCCTTTGCGAAACTATCGACGGTATCAATGCCGAAATGCGCACAAATGCGACAAATATCTTCAAATATGCCGCGCTTTAGGACGTTTATGATGAGCGCTTGGTCGGATATAAAAGGATTCGACCAATCGTAAGGAAATGACAAGCCAAGCCTGGTTGTGAGTAACTTTTTTCGCTGTTCACTTAGCGACTGTTTTTGCGCTGTGTCTTGCTCAGTCAATGCCATGCCATTGTCAATGCTTTTTAATTCGTAATCGGTGTGATTTTATTTTTAACTATAAATTTACTGATAGCTGCTTGAAAAGTCTTTCAGTGTGCTTAACGCAATCGGTAATTTTTCAGTATCAGCCAATTGAAAGCTATTCACCCCCACACGGGATAAGTAAAACACTTGATCTGCCATAAACTGCCCTACGGCACGAATCTCACCTTGAAAACGATAGTGATGGCGTAAGTGCCGTGCATGGCTGAACGCCCGTCCATCGGTGTAAAGCGGAAAATTAACTTCAACCAATGCCAGCTTGCTTAAGTCATCGGCAATGGTTGCGGTGGCATCTGTAGGCTCTAAGCGGACACCCAATTTACCAGCGGTTTTAAGCAGTTGTGTCCGGTCTTTCTGCCAGCGTGCCAGCGATACAGTTATATTGCCTTGGCTGGGTAACGGTTGATCATCGGCAATAAATTGTTGCGGGTCATCAATAATTTTTTGGTCTTTAATGAGTTGCATAAACCTGCTCTACAAAAGGGTCGAGACCGATACGTTTGACGGTCGTTAAAAAGTGTTCATCACTATTGAGGCGTTCTTTTACATAAACGTCCAGAATGTCTAAAATGGCGGCGGTTATTTCCTGTTTTGCAATCGCAGGGCCTAAGCGTTCCCCAATCGCCGCATCATTTTCAGAGGAGCCGCCCAACGTGAGTTGGTACCATTCCACGCCTTTTTTATCGACGCCCAAAATACCGATATTACCGACGCTTTGATGCGCGCAGCCATTCATACAGCCGGAGAAGTTGATTTTAATATCGCCGAGGTCATGCACGTAATCCATATCATCTAAGGCGGCATTAATTTCTTTGGTGATGCCGATGGAGCCTGCGTTGGCTAACGAGCAGAAATCCAGGCCAGGGCAGCAAATGATGTCAGTCGCGGTGCCGATATTGGGCGTTGCCAGATTAAGTGCAGTGAGCTTTTGCCAAACGGTAAATAGGTCGGTGAGCTTAATATCGGCAAAGATAAGATTTTGCCGATGCGTCGTGCGTACTTCGCCAAAGCTGTAAGCCTCTGCGAGATCCGCAATCGCATCCAGTTGGCCGTCAGTTAAATCTCCCGGCGGTACCTCAGGTGCTTTTAAAGACAAGTATACGGCACGGTAGCCGGAAACTTTGTGATCCGCAGTGTTGTATTTCACCCATTTTGCGAAAGCCACATCGTTTTGTAATTGATCGCTATAACCGTTGTTCTGGCTGCTTAGGGTTTCGTAAGCAGGCGGCTTAAAGTGCGCTTGTATAGCATTAATGCGATCTTGGCTTAATTCCGTGCCATCCTTAATGGTTGCCCATTCAGCTTCAACAAGTTGGGTAAAGTTTTCCAAACCTTCTTCGCGCACCAGTATTTTGATACGCGCTTTGTATTTGTTGTCGCGCCGTCCGAACAGGTTATAAATGCGTAAAATGGCTTCTAAATAAGAAAGCAGGTGTTTGGGTTCCAAAAAGGGCTTGATCACTTGACCGATAACTGGGGTTCTACCCAAGCCTCCACCGACATAGACGATAAAGCCACACTCGCCTGAATGATTTTTGACCAAATGCAAACCAATATCATGAAATTTGGTGGCGGCGCGATCATGGGTGGCACCGGTGACGGCGATTTTAAATTTGCGCGGTAGATAAGCAAATTCAGGGTGGAAGCTAGTCCATTGCCGAATGATTTCGCAATAGGCGCGCGGGTCAGCAATTTCATCAATACACACGCCAGCTAACGGATCGCTGGTGGTGTTACGCATGCAATTACCACTGGTTTGAATGGCGTGCATCTGCACCGTGGCCAGTTCGGCCAAAATATCGGGGGTTTGGGCAAGTTCTGGCCAATTAAATTGGATATTTTGGCGCGTCGTTACATGGCAGTAGCCTTTATCATAAGTACGCGCGATATGCGCGAGTTTGCGCAGTTGCACTGAAGATAGCAATCCATAAGGAACCGCTATGCGCAACATAGGCGCATGGGTTTGGATGTAAATGCCGTTCATCAGGCGCAAGGAGCGATAATGGTCTTCTGCAATTTCGCCTTTTAAAAAACGCTCGGTTTGATTTTTAAACTGGGCGACGCGTTCATTAATAAGGGTTTGATCGGTGTCGTTATACTGGTACATGGGGGTGCGTTTAGGTTTTGCCTGTGTTTTTAAGGGTGATGGCTAATGATATACTGCACACCTTAAAATGACAAAGATTATTGTTAGATGCTATTATTGCGCGTTGATATTTGACGCTTGTTGAACTGGGCATTTGTTTACCTGTAGCATGGCAGCTTTATGCTGTGTGATAATTATAATTATTGAAGGGGAGGTTGTTTTGGCGCGCTTTTTATTTGTTCTATTAACGCTGGTGTTGCTGCCAGAGCTTGCGATAGCAGGTGGTTTTGAAAACCTGGGCTTAACCGGTACTGAACGCGGTATTTATACGGTGCTGATTTTTATTGTTGCCTATGGTTTTGTGATGGCAGAAGAGTTTACGCATTTGCGTAAATCTAAGCCGGTTATTTTAGCAGCAGGTATTATTTGGGCGCATGCAGCCATTTTAGCCAAGGAAGCAGGCGTTTCAACCGAAGATTTGCATAAGGCGTTTGAATATAATTTAACTGAATATGCCGCCTTAATGTTATTTTTGCTGGTGGCGATGACATACATTAATTCGATGTCAGAGCGAAATGTGTTTGAAGCCTTGCGCTCTTGGATGGTGAGGCGCCAATTTGGTTATCGGAAACTGTTTTTAATCACCGGTGTGGTGACCTTCTTTTTGTCAGCCGTTGCAGATAACCTAACCGCAGCGTTATTGGTTGGTGCAGTGGTTTTGGCGGTCGGTGGCGGCAATGCTAAATTCGTCAGTATCGGCTTTGTCAATTTGGTGATTGCAGCCAATGCCGGTGGCGCGTTTTGTCCGTTTGGGGATATTACCACCTTGATGGTTTGGCAAGCGGGGTATGCAGAATTTTTTGACTTCTTTAAACTGTTTATTCCGTCACTGGTGAATTATGCCGTGCCAGCTACTTTCATGTATTTTGCGGTGCCGGATGAGCAGCCAGCAGCTACCAATGAAGCGGCAGTGCAGTTAAAGCCAGGTGCCATCGTTATTTGCGTGATGTTCTTGTTCACCATTGCTTTAGCCGTCAGCTTTAAGCAAATCCTACATTTGCCGCCGTTTATGGGCATGATGGTGGGCTTATCTTTGTTGATGCTGTATGGCTATTATCTAAAAGTCACTTACCGTGTTGAAAGTAATGGTGATCATGACGGCGGGTTTGATATTTTCAATAAAGTGCGTCACGCTGAATGGGATACCTTATTATTTTTCTTTGGCGTAGTATTTGGCGTGGGCGGCTTAGGCTATATCGGCTATTTGGAATTGCTGTCTGGTGCTATGTATGAAGGCTTAGGTGCGACTACGGCGAATATTTTAGTGGGCTTGATTTCGGCGGTGGTGGATAACATTCCGGTGATGTTTGCGGTCTTGAATATGAACTTGGATATGAATCTGTATCAATGGTTGCTGGTGACGTTAACTGCCGGTGTTGGTGGATCATTGTTGTCGGTCGGCTCTGCTGCTGGTGTGGCGTTAATGGGCCAGTCTGACCATAAATACACTTTTTTTAGTCATTTAAAATGGACGCCTGCGATTGCAGCGGGTTACGTGGCCAGTATTCTGGTGCATTATATGATTAACGGGTAATGACTGTTAGACGCCGTGCTTAAGGTACGGCGTTGGTTTGCAAATAAGGTCGAGAGCCACTTAATGCGGCAATCGGCCTTTTTTGTTACAGGGTTAGTTGACTGAAAAGTGTGAACAGTGAATAGCATGAATATCTTAGAGGCAAGCAATGACATCTAAACCCACCATTAGACAGGCGTTATTCAATAAACGCATGTTGATCTGCATATTCACCGGTTTTAGCTCCGGTTTGCCGCTGTATATTCTGATCAGCTTGGTTCCTGCTTGGTTGCGTTCTGAAGGCGTTGACTTAAAAGCCATTGGCTTGTTTGCACTGATTCAATTGCCCTTCACCTGGAAATTTCTATGGGCGCCGTTTTTTGATCGCTACACGCCGCCTTTAGGTCGTAGGCGCGGGTGGTTGATTATGTCGCAACTGGCCTTGCTAATGATTATTCCGGTATTTGGCTTGCTGCATCCTAAATTAGATTTATGGACGATTGCCACGCTGGCAGGCATCGTGGCTTTTTTCAGTGCCTCGCAAGATATTGTGCTGGATGCGTATCGACGTGAATTATTGCATGATAATGAATTGGGTTTGGGCAGTGCCGTCCACGTAAATGCCTATAAAATAGCGGGGTTAATTCCCGGTTCGTTATCGCTGATTTTGGCCGATTATCTACCATGGAACAGTGTGTTCGTGATTACGGCGTTATTTATGTTGCCTGGAATTTTGATGACCTTGCTGGTCACTGAGCCGGAACTGAAGCAAGGCGCGCCAAAAACCCTTAAAGAAGCCGTAGTTGAGCCATTTCATGAGTTTATCAGCCGCAATGGTTGGCAGTCAGCGCTATGGATTTTGGCGTTCATTTTCTTTTACAAATTGGGCGATAGCATGGCAACTGCGTTGGCAACGCCCTTTTATCTGGATTTGGGCTTTAGTAAAACCGAGATTGGCCTGATTGCCAAAAATGCGGGTTTATGGCCTAGTGTTATCGGTGGATTGCTGGGTGGGTTATGGATGATCAAGCTTGGTGTTAATCGCGCCTTATGGTTGTTCGGTGCGGTGCAGATGCTGGCTATTTTAGGCTTTGCTTGGCTGGCGGTAGTTGGACATAGTTTGCCGTGGTTAGCCTTGGTGATTGGGGTAGAGGCATTGGGGGTTGGCTTAGGCACGGCGGCGTTTGTGGCGTTTATTGCCCAAACCACGCATCCGCTTTACACCGCCACCCAATTTGCCTTATTTACCAGCCTCGCTGCCGTACCCAGAACCTTTGCCAATGCCGCAACGGGTTATTTGGTGGAGGCGTTTGGTTGGAAGCTGTTTTTTCTGTTTTGTTTTGTGCTTGCCATTCCTGGCATGATGTTATTGTTGAAAGTAGCGCCGTGGAACGGTGATAGAAATTCCTGATTAGCCAGATGCCTCAGCCAACGCCAAAAAAATCGTCATTCCGGCAAGGATGCCGGAATCCAAAGCCATGGAGGGTAGCTTAATAGTGTCCTGCCGCTCAATTTAGGCATCATGCCAAGTCATACATTCAAAACCCTCGCTATGACTGTATGCTGGCATCCTTGCCAGTATTACCATAAGTATCTACACAAGTGTGACGGGGCTTACTGAAGCATTTGGCTAATCAGGAGATTTTTTGACCCTATCCTAAGTCATTCCTCTTCTATTGGAACCGTATTTTTTGCTGCTAACACAGTCACTTCAGGGTAATTGATTTTCCCAGAGGCCATCATCGGCAGCACATCGACACTGATCACTTTTCGAGGCAATCCAATCGCAGCGACGCCTTCCGCGCGATCTGCCAATTGCTTTAAGGTCGCTTGTTTCTGGGTTGTGAGTAACACTACAATTTCGCCTTTTTTAGCATCTGGTAAGCTGGTGGCGGCATGCTGAGCATCTGGCCAGGCATGTGCGGCGATTTGCTCAATTGCAGCTAACGACACCATTTCGCCGCTTACTTTCGCAAAACGTTTGCTGCGCCCACGGATGCTCAAAAAGCCATCCTCGTCTACTGACACAATATCCCCCGTGTCATACCAACCCTCCCCAAAAATGGATGAAGGCGGTACCAGTACGCCGGGGTTATCGGTTAATAAATAACCTTGCATAATATTAGGGCCGGCCAGATGCAAGCGCCCTGCACCTTCTATGCCTTCGACCGGTTCTAAATGATAGTGCATGGCGGGCATTAAACGCCCCACCGAGCCTGCTTTATAATCCATTGGCGTATTAACCGCTGCTGCGGGCGAGGTTTCCGTGACGCCATAGCCTTCTAAAATACGAATGCCAAATTTATCTAACCACAGTTGGCGTGTGCTTTCTTGCAACTTTTCAGCCCCTGCAACTGCATAGCGCACCGTATAAAAATCAAAGGCATGGGCTTTTTTAGCATAAGCCGCAAAAAAAGTATTGGTGCCAAATAGGATGGTGGCGTTAATTTCATAAGCGATTTCAGGAATCACCGCGTAATGCAGTGGTGTGGGGTAAAAGAAGGTGGTCATGCCGTTTAACACCGGCAATAAAGACCCCACACTAAAGCCGAAGGAATGAAACATCGGCAGGAAATTCAGTACCACATCCTGGGCATTAAAATGAATGCGGGCGGAAACTTGCTTGTGGTTCGCCAGAATATTGGTGTGGGATAACACGACACCTTTAGGCGTACCTTCAGAGCCAGAGGTAAATAGTACTACCGCAGGATTATCTGGGCTGAATTGATCCTGTTTATACCAATAGGCGGCAGTTTTACTTTGCAGGAACCCTTGCAGCTTCATGATTGGCGAAATGTTTTTTGCGAGGTCTTCAAGGTAAAGCAGCTTGACCTTTGCACTCAACGCATCCGCTTCGTCCTGTAATTTACCGGCATCCATAAAGCGGCGTGACGTTAATACGGTGCGAATTTTCGCGGTATGGCAAGCGGAGATCATCCCCATTGATCCGGTTGAATAATTCAGCATCGCCGGGGTACGGCCGACTAACTGCAAACCGAGAACCACACATAAAGTGTTAGTTGAATTAGGCAGAAACACGCCGACATTTTCACCAGGCTGGCTAATTTTTTGCAACATTTTACCCAATAGGATGGTACGGGTAATTAAGGCATCATAAGATAAGGGTTTACGTGCTAAATCTTCGGCTACGGTATGTTTGCCGCCGTGAATATGCCGCGCTTCCAGCAAAGCCGAAAAGATGGTTTGGCGGTAGTGACTGGTCGCAAACATCATTTCGGTCATGATGTCCGCCAATATATGCCCGCTGTATTTACGCCTGGATTTGCCGCGCAGGTTAGCAGCGGCATGAATGGTGGTGGGTTCTAAAATATCAATGGTGATTTGTGGAAACCAGCGCAAACGGACGATATTGCGTAATTTGGAAAAAGGCGTGTATTGCGCGCCATTTATCCGCACCGGTAAGACCATCGCGCCAGATTTATCCGCGACCATACCGGTGCCATCATAGATTTTCATCAATGAACCGGTCACGGTAATACGGCCTTCGGGGAAAATCACCACTTTGGTATCGTGTTGCAGATACCTAATTAAATCTTTCAGCGATAACGGATGGGTAGGATCAAGGCTAAAGACTTTCGATAATCCTAGTAAAGGCTTTAACCACCAGCGCTGGGCAATATGGGTATTGATGGCGAAAGTAATGTCATCCGGTAAAAATACCCCTAGCAATAAGGGGTCTAAAAAAGACGTATGGTTACAAACGATCAACACCCTTTTTCCGGCTTGGGTGTAATGTTCCATACCGTTGACCTCTACTTTATAAATAAAGCTCAGCAACCAGTGTAAAAATTGTTTAAATAAGTGATACATAATGCCTCCTGCGATACAGTTTAGCAAAAATTAAAACAGATAGATGCAGAGTGCTTGAACTAAAATATAATGCAGAAATATTTATGGCATATCGCCTAAGGCCGTTTAACATTCAGCATTTTATCGGTTTGAATATTAACCTAAAAGCTCAAGAAACCGGTCTACCTGATTTTTTTCAGTTGCAAAACTGGTCACGAGACGGATCAAAATTTCATTTTCATGTAACAGTCCCGTTTTTGAGCGCGGTGGATTCCACTGGTAAAAAATGGCACCCTGCTCCTGAAGTTGTGCTGCGCGGGACTTCTCAATAATACAAAACAGTTCATTCGCTTCCGCGTGCCAAGCTAATCGGGCATTTTTAGAGTTTATGATGCCGTTTTGCAGGTATTTCGCTAAGGCATTGGCATGACGTGCCAGTTCCAACCAAAGACCATTGTTTAAATACGCATCAAACTGGCAAGCGATAAAACGGCTTTTAGAAAACAATTGTGCCGCGCGCTTACGAATAAACGGTAAATCCTTAGCCATTACAGGATCCATAAATACCAAGGCTTCTGCACACCAGCAACCATTTTTGGTGGCACCGAAAGAGACAATATCGACTCCCTGTTTCCAGGTCATTTCGGCGGGTGTTAAATTCAGCGCGACTAAGGCATTGGCCAAGCGTGCGCCATCCATGTGTAAAGGCAAGCCTTTCTCTTGTGCAATGCTAGCAATAGCGGCAATTTCATCTGCTTGGTAAAGCGTGCCAATTTCCGTGGCTTGCGTGATAGAGATAGCCATCGGTTGCCCGGCATGGACAAAATTAGGCGGAAAACGCTCGATTTCGGCTTTGAGTTAAGGCGGATCGATTTTGCCGTTTTCCCCATCTACCGGCGCAAGTCGAGCGCCGTGGGTGAAAAATTCCGGCGCGCCGCACTCATCTTCCAGCATATGTGCCTCACGGTGGCAAAACGAAACCCCGCCGGGACGGTTGACTGATGCCAGTGCCAAAGAATTAGCCGCAGTGCCGGTGCCTACAAAATAAACGGCGACCTCGCGTTCAAAAAGCGCGTTAAAGGCTTGCTCAATTTTGCGATCCAGCGCGCTTGCACCATAGGGCGCTGCAAAACCGGTTGCTTCTTCCAACAGCCGCTGCGCAATGGCTGGATGCGCACCAGCCCAATTATCGGAGGCAAAATTCATAGGGGTATTATTAATGTTAAGGTTCTGTTTAGTATGGTTAAATGCAGCCAATCAGCAACAAACCGGGTTAGGGGATGTTGTAAAGTAAGCGCATCGGATTTCTTATCAGGGTTTAAGTTTTAGGCGTAAATTCATTTTATGTTGCCTCATAATACAATAGTTTAGTAAGCTATTTAAGCTCCCGTTAGCGGTATTTAACGAAGGCTCCAATGTGTTATTTTTGAACTCAGAATTAAAGCAGGGGAAACGACCATGCTAGAAATAATCCTTATCCTAGTCGCCATAGCCATCATCATTTTTATTATCGTTGCCGCCAGGCAGCCAGATGATTTTAGCATCACCCGTAGCGCCACTATAAACGCTCCTGCTGAAGCGGTATTCAGCCAAGTCAACGAATTGCAGAAATGGGACGCCTGGTCTCCCTGGGCTAAACTTGATCCGAATGCCCAGAATTATTTTGAGGGCCCCGAAGCTGGCACGGGCGCCATTATGCGCTGGGCCGGTAATAATAAGGTAGGCGTAGGCAGTATGAAAATCACTGAAAGCCGTCCGAATGACTTCATCCAATTCAAATTGCAATTTTTAAAACCCTTTGTCGCCACCAATGCCGCAGAGTTTACTTTCACCCCTGAGGGCGATCAAACCCGAGTGACCTGGAGTATGTATGGAAAAAACAATCTTATGGCTAAGATCATGGGTTTAATCATGAATTGCGATAAGATGGTCGGTGGGCAATTTGAGCAGGGCTTGGGGGATTTGAAGACTATTGTGGAAGCTGTCGATAAAAATTAAAAATTAAAGTGTGGTGTGATTGCAACTAATTGTTTAATATTGTTTTTTATAAAAAGTATCATTTGATGCTTTAAAGTGTGGATAAATTGAATATTTTATTGTTGGTTTTTAAAAGCTCGCGGCTAATATTGCTAATAACGCCTAATAATGAAAAAACTTAAAATAGATCAAAAGCGGTACAATCAAAAATTACAATTTAAACAAGGAGGTTTTAATCAAAAAAAGGCAAGAATAAAAAAACAAAAAAAATACAAGAAGGTAATTGAAAGAAGATTATCTAAGACAAAACAAAAAATAACACAAAAATTATTGGCTCCTGAAGAGTTTGGACTTATTGATCCAGAAAATCGCGATCGGCTTATTTCTTTTTTAA
>JABFRM010000207.1 GCA_013141155.1 Methylococcaceae bacterium
TATTTGATGGAGCAACTCAAGCCGCTACGATTGATACCAACGATCAATTACGTTCAGCCAAAGACTATGCAGACTTGATTATCGCCTATAAACAGGGGCGGTCAATACGTTTAGCAGATGTTGCCGATAGTAAAGACGACGTGGAAAATGTGCGGTTAGCGGCCTGGGCCAATGGCAGCGCGGCGGTGATTGTGAATATCCAACGCCAACCCGGCAGCAATGTGATTGAGGTGGTTGATCGACTGCAAGCACTTTTGCCGCAACTGCAAGCCACTCTGCCTGCGAGTCTTGAAGTCGTGGTGTTAACTGACCGTACCACCACCATTCGCGCCTCAGTCAAAGCAGTGCAGCAGGAGCTTTTGCTGGCTTTGGCTTTGGTGGTGCTGGTGATTTTCCTGTTTTTGCGCAATGTTTCCGCCACCTTCATTCCCGCGATTGTGGTGCCTCTGTCGTTAATTGGCACTTTTGCGGTGATGTATTTGGCGGAATTTAGCATCAATAACCTCACCTTAATGGCCTTGACCATTGCCGCGGGGTTCGTGGTGGATGATGCGATTGTGGTGATCGAAAATATCAGCCGCTATATCGAGCAAGGCGAGTCGCCCTTGCAGGCGGCGCTGAAAGGCTCCAAACAAATTAGTTTTACTATTATTTCGCTGACATTTTCGCTGATTGCGGTGCTGATTCCCTTGTTATTTATGGGCGACGTGGTGGGGCGCTTGTTTCGGGAGTTTGCGATTACCCTGGCGGTGGCTATTTTAATTTCTGCGTTTATTTCCTTAACCTTGACGCCGATGATGTGTGCCAAGCTCTTGCAGCCTCTGGATGAAAAACAGGCTGGCTGGTTTTATCGCGTTACCGGACGGGTGCTTGATCGCATTACCGCTGGCTATGGCAAGGTGCTGGGCTGGGTTTTGCAAATGCAAGGCATCACTTTGTTGGTGGCATTATTGACGCTGGCGCTGACCGTGGTTTTATATACTGCTATCCCGAAAGGCTTTTTCCCTGTCCAGGATACTGGGGTTATCCAGGGAATTTCTGAGGCACCGCAAAGCATTTCCTTTACGGCAATGGCAGAACGGCAACAGGCTTTGTCACAAGTAGTTTCCGACGATCCGGCGGTGGCGAGTGTATCCTCCATCATTGGCATTGACGGCGTTAACCCTACCTTAAATACCGGACGCTTGTTGATTACCTTAAAACCTTTGAGCGCGCGCGGCGTGAGTGTTACTGAGGTCATGCAACGGCTACAACCGAAGCTCAGCAAGGTACAGGGCATCAGCTTGTATATGCAAGCCGTGCAAGATTTGACCCTGGAAAATCGTGTCAGTCGCACCCAATATCAATTTACCCTGGAAACTGTGGAGGTTGCTGATTTAACGCATTGGACGAAGCTGCTGGTGGAACAGCTACAAAAATTACCCACCACATTGTCGGACGTTGCCAGTGATATTCAAAATCAAGGCTTACAGGCATTCGTCGAGGTGGATCGGGCTAATGCCAGCCGCTTAGGCGTATCTATGGCGGCTGTTGATAACGCCCTGTACGATGCGTTTGGGCAACGCTTGATCTCCACGGTGTTTACGCAATCCAATCAGTATCGCGTGGTGCTAGAAGTAAAACCTGAATATCGACAAAGTTTGGCAGCCTTGCAGGCGCTGAGGATCCCATCCAGTAATGGCGCGCAAGTGCCGCTATTAGCCATCGCCACAGTAACGGAGCGTTCGGCGCCGTTAGTCATTAATCATTTGGAGCAATTTCCGGCGGCGACGGTTTCTTTTAATCTGGCACCCGGCGCGTTTTTGGGCGAGGCCATCGCCGCCATTGAAAACGCTAAGCGGGCGATAGAATTGCCATTAAGTGTCGAAGCCAATTACCAAGGTGCAACCCAAGCATTCAGTGCGTCTTTAAGCGGTACCTTGTTGCTGATACTGGCAGCAATAATCACGGTGTATATTGTGTTAGGCGTGCTGTATGAAAGCTACTTACACCCTATTACGATACTTTCGACACTACCGTCTGCTGGGGTCGGTGCTTTGTTGGCACTGATGCTGTCCGGTAATGACTTAGGCATTATTGCGATCATCGGCATTATTTTGTTAATTGGTATCGTCAAGAAAAACGCCATTATGATGATCGACTTTGCCCTAGAAGCAGAACGTCAACAGGGAAAAACCGCAGAGGAAGCCATTGTGCAAGCCTGTTTACTGCGCTTTCGTCCGATTATGATGACCACCCTGGCGGCGTTGTTCAGTGCCTTGCCGTTGATGCTGGGCAGCGGGGTGGGATCAGAATTGCGCCATCCGCTAGGGATTACGATGGTGGGCGGCTTGCTGTTAAGCCAACTACTGACCTTATTCACCACGCCAGTAATTTATTTGGCGTTTGATCGTTTAGGCAAGCGCTTTCATTCATACATCAAATAAGGTGGCGGAACATTACATTACGCAAAGACTTTCCTGTAATTTTTTAGGGGACGAATAGCCATAAAAAGTCTGCTTCAGTTTATAATATCGGCTTTTTTATTGATTGATGTTACAAAACTCTTAACCCTTATCTAATCAACTTTATGTCAAAAACCATTACATTCGTAGTACAGCCTGGTGGAAAATTACACGGACAAGCGCGTGTGCCTGGGGATAAATCCATGTCACATCGGTCTATTATGCTAGGCTCGATTGCAGAAGGAGTCACGCATGTTAAAGGTTTTTTACAGGCAGAAGATGCACTGGCGACTTTACAAGCGTTTCGGGATATGGGCGTGGTGATTGAAGGGCCTGCTAACGGTGAAGTGACGATTCACGGTGTTGGCAAACATGGCTTAAAAGCACCGACTAAACCTCTGTATTTGGGCAATTCTGGCACTTCCATGCGGCTGTTGAGCGGATTGCTTGCGGGGCAAGCATTTGATTCAATATTAACTGGTGATAAATCGTTATCCGGCAGACCCATGAAACGGGTTACTGCGCCTTTAGCAGAAATGGGTGCAGTGATTGAAGCTACTGCAAACGGTACGGCGCCTTTACATATCAAAAGTCAAGCGGGAAGATTAAAGGGCATTGATTATCAAATGCCAATTGCCAGCGCACAGGTGAAGTCTTGTTTGCTGTTAGCCGGAATGTATGCGGAAGGTGACACCAGCACCACCGAACCTGCCCCTACGCGTGACCATACCGAACGCATGTTGGCAGGTTTTGGGTATCCGGTTAAACGCGAGGGTAGCAAAGCAACCATTAATGCGAATGGCAAGTTACACGCCGCAGAGATTGATGTCCCCAGTGACATTTCATCGGCGGCATTTTTTCTGGTGGGTGCGTCTATTGCGGAAGGCTCAGATGTATTGTTAAAGCATGTCGGTATTAATCCAACCCGTACGGGTGTCATTGATATTTTGCGTTTGATGGGTGCGCATATTGAGATATTAAATGAGCGCGTAGTCGGCGGCGAGCCAGTTGCTGATTTACATGTGCTGGCGCGTCCTTTAAAAGGGATTGACATACCGGAAGCCCTAGTGCCATTGGCAATTGATGAATTTCCGGTCTTGTTTGTCGCAGCCGCTTGCGCGACCGGACAAACCCGTTTGAGTGGTGCGAAAGAATTACGCGTGAAAGAATCTGACCGCATTCAAGTCATGGCGGATGGTCTGCAAATTTTAGGTGTCGATGCTAGGCCCACCGAAGATGGCATGATTATTAATAGCAGCCCGATTGGCGGCGGCGAAGTCATTTCACATGGCGATCATCGGATTGCGATGGCGTTTGCTATTGCGGGATTACGTGCCAATGGCGCCATTACGATTCACGATTGTGAAAATGTGAACACCTCATTTCCAGAGTTTAAAGACATTGCCTCACAATTGGGTTTGCGGTTAGTTTGCCGGGAAAACTGATGACGATTCCGGTTTTGACCATTGATGGCCCCAGTGGTGCCGGCAAAGGCTCAGTTAGCCGTGCAATAGCACAACAATTAGATTGGCATTATCTGGATAGCGGCTCAATCTATCGTTCGCTGGCGATTGCAGTTTTGCAGCAAGGTATTGATCTCCAAAATGTGCCGGCAATAGCGGCGGCGGCGGTAGCCATGACCTTAAAATTTGAGTGTGCAGCTATCTTGTCGGTTAGGCTGGCAGGGGTGGATATTACCGCGCAACTGAGTGCGGAAGAAACCGGTTTAGCCGCGTCGATTATTGCGGCTTATTCAGACGTTCGAGCGGTACTTTTACAAAAACAACGTGATTTTCAACAAGCGCCAGGTTTGGTTGCAGATGGACGGGATATGGGGACGGTGGTGTTTCCAGAGGCCCCGTATAAAATTTATTTAACCGCCAGCGCTGAAATGCGTGCTTTAAGACGATATAAACAGTTGAAAGAAAAAGGAATTGATGCTAACCTAACGCAAATAACTATTGATATTGAAGAACGTGATCGCCGTGATCGGGAACGGGCTACCGCCCCGTTGATGATAGCGGAAGGTGCGTTATATATAGATTCTTCGACAATGACTTTAGATCAGGTTATTGCTGAAGTAACAAATTTAATCCGCTGATGGATTAAACAGGTTTAACGGCGCGATGCCGTTAAATATTTTTTTAACTTTACATTGATAAAGCTTGTATGTGTTTTGACAAGCTGGGAAAGAACAATGAGCGAAAGCTTTGCAGATTTATTTGAAGAGAGTTTAGCCAAGACCGAAATGCGTCCTGGTGCCATGTTGATGGGTACAGTCATTGATATCGAAAACGATATGATTATTGTGAGTACCCATTCTAAATCAGAGGGTGTCATTCCAAAATGGCAATTTTTGAATAACGATGGTGAATTAGAAGTTAGCATTGGTGATGAA
>JABFRM010000050.1 GCA_013141155.1 Methylococcaceae bacterium
TCTCGGCATCTTTTGCCAACGCTTGTGGCGGTGGCGAAAATACGCAGGCGATATTCAGGGGCTGAAAGCTGTCGTCGTTGGCTTGTTTCTGCACCTGCACTGTTTTGAATAAGGTGTAGTATTCAATGGCGTCATTGATGGAGCCAGTCGCCAGAATGGCATTAAAGCGGCGCGAGTTGGTGGCGGCATCGTGCTTTGTGAGTATTTCTTTTATCACCGCTTCGGGTGGGGGTATTTCCCCTTTTTTAGGTTTCTTATTGTTCTTGCTGTCTTTGCCGAAATAATCGATATGAAAGCTCAGTACGTTTTTATCATCAATGGCGTGGGTGATGGTGTAGGCGTGCAGTTGCTTCTCAAATATGTCTTTAGTGGTTTTAAAAGAGCCTACAGTGCCGTCGATTTGTGTATAGCTGGCATTTTCGTCAAAAATCGGTGTGCCGGTAAAGCCAAACAGTTGCGCCTTGGGAAAGAATGCTTTAATGGCGCGGTGGTTTTCACCAAATTGCGAGCGGTGGCATTCGTCAAAAATAAATACGATGCGTTTGTTGGCCAAGGGTGCTAGGCGTTCTTTGTAGGTGAGTTTGCCTTTTTGTTGGTTGCTTTGGTTGCGTTTGCTGGTTTCGTCCAGCGCCAAGCCCAGCTTTTGGATGGTAGTGACGATGACTTTATCGGCGTAATCGTCAGACAGCATGCGCCGCACTAAGGTTTCGGTGTTGGTGTTTTCTTCGACGCAGCCTGCTTGGAATTTGTTGAATTCCTCGCGGGTCTGCCGGTCGAGGTCTTTACGATCCACCACAAACAAGCATTTTTCAATGTCGGGATTATCTTTAAGCAAGGTGGAGGCTTTAAACGAAGTAAGGGTTTTACCGCTGCCGGTAGTATGCCAAATATAGCCATTGCCCCGGTTTTGATGGATGCAATCGACAATCGCCTTGACCGCATAAATTTGGTACGGGCGCATGACCATCAGCTTTTGCTCGCTGGCGACTAACACCATATAACGGCTGATCATTTGACCTAAGGTGCATTTCGCTAAGAACGTGTCGGCAAAGTCATGCAAGTGGGCAATTTTGCGGTTGTCTTCGTCAGCCAGTTGATAAATCGGCAAAAAGCGTTCGTCAGCATTAAAGCTGAAATGCTGGTTGTGGTTGTTGGCGAAGTACAGGGTGTTGCTTTGATTGCTGACAATAAACAACTGCATAAAACACAGCAGCGTATTGGTGTAGCCGTTGCCAGGGTCGTTTTTATAGTTAACGATTTGCTCCATCGCGCGGCGGGTGACGATCTGGTGCGTTTTAAGTTCGATTTGCACCACGGGTACGCCGTTGATCAGCAGAATCACATCATAACGGTGGTGGCTGTTATCGGTGTTGATGCGTAACTGGTTGATGACTTCAAATTCGTTTTTGCACCAGTCTTTAATGTTGACCAGCGTGTATTGCAGCGGTGTGCCGTCTTCGCGCTGAAAGGTGTTGCGCTCGCGCAAGGTTTTAGCGGCGGTAAAGACGTCGGCGGTGACGATTTCATCGCGAAGGCGAGCAAATTCTGCATCGCTTAGGTGAACTTTGTTAAGGGTTTCAAAGTGCTTCCTAAAATTTTGCTCTAACGTTTCACGGCTGCGGATGTCCTGGCGGTAAGTGTATTTGAGGTCGGTCAGCTTTTTGATCAATGCCTGTTCGATCTGGTCTTCATTTAGGGTCATTTGCAACGCTCAGAAAGGTTATTGTGGCAGATTCTACCACCTAACTGGGCACATTATAGAGGTTATAGCAATACAACCAGCACCACAATGTCGTCATGATGATCTGATAAATTTCTTGATCATTTGATTTATTAGAAGACTTGCATGTGGCGCTGTTAAATGCCGCGCTGCATCAGCTATCACCAACTTCATAGCTTCATTTGAAATCTTAATCCACCTGATCGCTAATCCCATTAGAAGGTCTAAAGACGTTACTCCGCGAGCAGACGCACATGACATAAATATTTTTCTTAATATCCTTCGTATTTCATTGCTTAAATGTGAATTAAGAGCCATGCACCATAAGCCCGTTGTATGAACGGACTGATCATTGTTCCACAATCGCCGCATCGGGACGATGGTAAGCCTTATCATCTGCCAGTGCATTCGGCTGTTCACGTTGAAGGTGAGTGGTTATCTTCCTTAATATTTTAACGGTATCAATGCACTGGCTTCTATATTAGCGCTTAATTCACATTTTTAAGATAATTTTACCAATATGTTGGCTGCTTTCCATTAAGGCGTGGGCTTTAGCGGCATCTTCCAAGGCAAAAGTGCTATGAATAACCGGTTTAATCTGACCAACATTTAATAACGGCCAGACTTTGCTAAGCAGTTGCTGGGCAATCGCTGCTTTAAAGCTATCGTCGCGCGTCCTTAAGGTGGATCCGGTTAAGGTTAAGCGTTTCAGCAAGAACGGTAACAGGTCAATATTAGCTTGCGTGCCTTTTTGCAGGGCGATTTGCACTAAACGCGCATCAAACGCCATACATTGCACATTCCGCGCAAAATAATCGCCGCCAATCATGTCTAAAATAACATTGACCCCCTGATTAGCGGTGAATTGTTTAACGGCGGCTACAAAATCGTGTGTTTGGTAATTAATCGCGGCATCGGCGCCGAGTTCTAAACAGTGCTGACACTTGGTAGTTGATCCGGCAGTGACGATAACCTTAGCGCCAAAGGCTTTGGCTAATTGGATCACTGTGGTGCCTATGCCGCTGCTACCGCCGTGTACCAATAAAGTTTCATCGGGTAACAGGCGGGCGCGGTCGAAGACATTGCTCCACACTGTAAAAAAAGTTTCCGGCAACGCCGCCGCCTGTATCATCGAAAAATCTAAAGGTAACGGTAAACATAAATCTGCCGAAGCCAGGCAATACTCGGCATAACCGCCGCCAGTGACTAAAGCGCAAACTTCGTCATCTATTTTTAAATTACTGACTGCCGCCCCCTCCGCTGCCACCGTACCCGCTATTTCTAGCCCTGGAATATCGGAAGTCCCAGCGGGCGGAGGATACAGACCTTTGCGTTGCATGACATCCGGCCTGTTCACTCCCGCAGCGGCGACTTTGATTAAAACTTGCTGTGCCGCAGGTTCCGGTAGGTGGCATTGAATGGGTTGTAATGCCGCCGGCGCACCTGTTTGGGTAATGGCAATGGCACGCATGGATTTAGGCAACTTCATTGCTGCAACGGTGTCAGTTTGGTTTGTACACTGTGGATTTTATCGACCATGCTTTGCACTTTATCGGTACGGGTATTGACGCGCATAGACGTCACAATACGCGGGGCACCCATGGCATGTACCACTTCATGGCAACGCTTAACAGCGGCAAACACCGCATCCCATTCCCCTTCAATTTCGGTGTTATTGGCATTGATGTTGAAGGTTAAGCCCGCATCGCGTATCACAGTCGCACAGGCAGCGACGTAATGGGAGACAGACACCCCGACACCCAGTGGAACTACGCAAAGATCAATTGAGACGTGCATAAAATTTTCCTTACTTAAACGGACTTTAAACGGATAAAGACGGACTATAGAAGCTTGGGGATATTTCCAATGGGGGGCGGCATGCTTTGCTATTAACCCCCGTCCCCGCAGTAATTAGGCTGGTGGGCAGTGTCGATATTGCCCGCCGTTTTATTAAGGGTCAATTGGGGTCTGGGCAAGCGAATTTAATCTCAGTGCCAACCCATTAGCCAACAGGCTGAATTCTTAAGCTCCTGCCAATTGATTATGTAGACCTGGTTATTGATCACCGCTTCCAGCTCGCAGGCGATAATCTCCTCCGTATCTGCCCGAATCAATTTAATCACCATAAAATGGCGTTGTTTTTGTTGTGGTGTCACCGCTGTCCATTTTGAGTGCAGCAGTTTACGGGGATTGATACGATTCATGGCGATAAGGCTTTAGTGCCGCAGCGTTTGTTCAATGGCTTTGATCATGGCTGATGAATCGGGGGTTACCTCGCTGTCAAAATAGTTCACCACTTTACCTTCGGAATTCACGAGATATTTATTGAAATTCCAAGCAGGGGGCGATGTCTGCGCCGCCAAAGCTTTGAACAAGGGATGCGCCGCTTCGCCAGTCACCGCAATGGGAGCGAACATATCAAAAGTCACCCCATAATTAAGAAAACAGACGTTCGCGATTTCTTGATCATTTTTAGCTTCTTGTTTGAAGTCATTGCTGGAAAATCCCAAAACCACTAAGCCTTTATCTTTATAGCGCCGATGCAATTGTTCCAGTTCTTTAAATTGTGGCGTGTAACCACAGTGACTGGCGGTATTGACAATCAATAAGGTTTTGCCTGGGTAAGTTTCGCAAATATTGAGGGATTGGGTCGAGTGTAGTTTTTTGATGGGGTGATTTAAATACTCGGGACATGATTCTGCATATAAGGGTGCAGAAAATAAAATTAATAAGAGCGGTAATATAAGACGATGAATCATAATACATATCCTTAAAAATAAGTTACGACTTCTAGTTTATCCATAAATGCGACAAACACAATTAAAAAATAGGTTACAGGCAACTTAAATGCTTAGTGCCACTGTTACATTGCTTGAAATGCGGCTGACAAAAACGGTCATTCAAAAATTAAGTTACAATTGGCACAATCTCCATAATTGCGTTATCTTGGCACTAAGCCCTCGTTCATAGTAAGCAATTCAATTTAAGAGTGAGCAATGAATCAAGAAGTCCTTAGCGATTTTTATTCTACAAGTGATTATCAACCGGAACGGCAATTGCTGCATGAACTTCGTTTGGCGTTAATAAGTGATCACCCACCCAATATACCGG
>JABFRM010000094.1 GCA_013141155.1 Methylococcaceae bacterium
CCTATCGGCTTAGTGGGGCCTAATGGTGCGGGTAAAACTACTTTACTCAGCATCCTGTCTGGCTTTCTGCGACCGACATCGGGCAGTGTTAGGCTGTTCGGATATTCGCCGGGTGCAATGCAGCTTATTGGTAAGGTTGCCGCGCTGCCGCAAGATGCAAGGCTTGACCCCAGCTTTACCATAGCAGCGCAACTGGTTTTTTATGCCCGTTTACAGGGGTTTACCAAGCAGCAGGCCCGCTTGGAAGCCAGCCGAGTTTTAGAGGCCGTGGCGCTTAAAGAGGTGGGTGATGAAAAACCGTTGGTGCTGAGTCATGGCATGGGTAAACGGGTGGCGATTGCGCAAGCCCTGATTGGTAGGCCCGCGCTGGTATTGCTGGATGAACCTACTGCCGGGCTTGATCCGGTTAATGTACGCACGGTGCGTAACATTATTGCCGAACAATCATCTGTCACAACGTTTGTTATTAGCTCCCATGATTTAACGGAACTGGATCGCTTGTGCCAAAAAATCTTATTATTGGAAAAAGGTGTTATGCAGTCAGAGCAGCTCAGGGCAAATGAGCAGCAGACGGCTACGCGCTTTATTACGCTGCAAATGGAAGCTTGCCCGGCGCTTGAGGTTTCGGATAAACTTCAAGGCATAGCGGGTGTCTTGCAGGTCACTAACCCACAGAAAAATGAATTTATTATTGCCTATAACCCCGAGGTGCAGGCCAATATGGATTTACAATTGATGCAGTGTATCAATAGTAACCATTGGCAATATCGGCAATTGAGTCATGGCAAAAGTTTAGAAGAGAAGTTGTTTTTTGGGAATGAGCCTTAATAACGCGGTTATACATGCACAATTTGGTGACGGTCATTAATAATGACTGAAAGATCAAAACCGCGGTCAAGTAAATGAAAACTTATTAAACTACTGATTTAGCTGTTATAATGTCGCATCTATAGGTCTGTTCCAGGAGCATCGCGTGGATATTAAGCAGTATATGCAAACGATAGGGCAACAAGCCAAGTTTGCGGGGCGTGAAATTAGTCGGGCGACTTCGCTAAAAAAAAATCAGGCATTGCTGGCGATTGCGGAAGAGCTTATCCAACAGACTGATTTTTTAATCCAAGAAAATCAAAAAGATTTAGCTGCGGCTAGGTTACAAGGAATCGACAGTGCCTCATTAGATCGTTTAGCGCTGAAAGCCTCCAGTATTGCTGCGATGATTGAGGGCTTAAAGCAAGTTGCGGCTTTGCCTGACCCTGTTGGTGAAATCACTGATTTACGGTATCGTCCCAGCGGCATCCAGGTTGGGCAGATGCGCGTGCCGTTAGGGGTGATTGGGATTATTTTTGAATCGCGGCCTAATGTTACCGTGGATGCTGCGGCGTTATGCCTTAAATCTGGGAATGCCTGTATTTTAAGGGGGGGGTCGGAGGCAATTCATTCTAACCAAGCCATTGCGCAGTGCATTGCTAAAGGCTTGCAAATGGTTGGATTGCCAGTTGATGCAGTGCAAATTGTGGCGACTACTGACCGGGCGGCTGTCGGTGAGTTAATTACGTTGCGGGACTATGTTGATGTGATTGTGCCGCGTGGTGGTAAAAGCTTGATTGCGCGTATTTCCGCAGATGCGACGATTCCAGTAATTAAGCATTTAGATGGTATTTGTCATGTGTATATTGATGCCAGCGCTGACCTTGATAAGGCTGTTGCGATTGCGGTCAATGCTAAAACCCATCGTTATGGGGTTTGTAATGCCATGGAAACCTTGCTGGTGGCGGAAACCATTGCACCAAAGGTTTTGCCCTTGCTGGCGGCGAGTTTTCGGCAAGCAGAAGTGGAATTGCGCGGTTGCTTAAAAACCTGTGCATTAATTCCCGAGTGTAAAAGAGCAATAGAAGAAGATTGGCATACCGAATATTTGGCGCCGATTTTGTCGATTAAGATAGTGTCAAACCTAGATGAAGCCATTCAGCACATTAATCATTACGGTTCTGCCCATACCGATACGATTGTCACGGAAGATTATTCACTGGCGCGGCGATTTTTGCGGGAAGTGGACTCGAGTTCGGTGATGGTTAATGCCTCGACCCGTTTTGCGGATGGTTTTGAATACGGGCTGGGGGCAGAAATTGGTATTAGCACCGATAAATTACATGCGCGTGGTCCGGTTGGGCTGCTCGGATTGACTTCGCTGAAATACGTTGTATTGGGTGATGGCCATATTAGGCAGTAAATGATTGGTATTTATGGTGGCACCTTCGATCCGGTGCATTTTGGGCATTTGCGTACTGCATTGGAACTCAAATCGCTATTTAAGTTGACGGAAGTCCGGTTAATTCCCTGTGCTAACCCACCGCATCGGGCAGTGCCGTTAACGCCGCCCTTAATGCGTTTACAGATGTTACAGTTAGCATTGGCCAATCGGCAAGGGTTGGTGGCGGATGCTTGTGAACTTGCCAGAACCGGGCCTTCTTATACCATTGATACGCTAAGGGAATTACGTGCGGAGCAGGGGGACACCCCTATGTTGTTATTCATGGGGATGGATGCTTTTGCAGGCTTGGCGTTGTGGCATCAATGGCAGCATTTATTCGACTATGCGCATATTGTCGTCATAACTCGCCCCGGTTTTAAAATGCCACTTGACCTGCCTTTCTTTGACCAGCGTCTGGCGATTAATGCCGAGGTTTTACCAACAATACCCAATGGGAAGTTGTTTTTTCAATCGGTTACACAGCTGGATATTTCGGCAACTGCGATTAGATTGTTGATTGCTCGGCGAGAAGATCCTCATTTTTTATTGCCGGATAGCGTCATTGATTTTATCCTGCAACATAAACTTTACAAAACTGAACAAGCTGCAATAGCAGCAGAACAAATTTAAGGATTTAAATGGAAACTACCGCATTATTAGAAATTATTGAAACGGTTTTAGAGGATAAAAAAGCGCAGAAAATCATGGTGATTGATGTGCAGGGTAGAACCAGTGTTACCGATTACATGGTGGTTGCAACGGGTACCTCTAATCGCCACATTGCCTCAATGGGTCATTATGTTGCTGAAAGCGTTAAAGAAAAAGGTTTTAAACCCTTAGGTATCGAAGGTGATCAAGGCTCGGATTGGGTTTTAGTCGATTTAGGGGATGTAATTTTGCATTTGATGACAGAGCAGGCGCGTGACTATTATCAACTGGAAAAATTATGGGCAGTGCCCGCGGCAGCGAAAGAGCAGCAAATAGCATAATGTTATTGATTTATAAAACTAAAAAAATAATGGTTGTCACTTAAGTAGATAGCCTTATCTTAACATTTTACCTTGGACTATTTTTATGCAGACACCAGTAAGCAATATTAAAGATATCCTTTTGAATTGGAATACCATAACCATTCAAAGCCCGTTAATGAGTGCGTTGATAATTGGCGCTCTAATCCTCCTTGTAACTTGGTTTTTGCTCTCTTGGTATTACGGGGCAAAAATCGGCAAGGTACGCAGACGATCAAAACACGTAATCGCAACTAACGAGCAGGAAAAAAACCGTTTGAGTGGAACCCTAGACGCTACCGCCGAAGAATTGCAACGGGTTGAAGTTGAACTCAGTAATCAAAATCAGCAAGTTGCACAATTAAAAAATGACCATAAAGCAGTGCAGGTGCAGATTAATCGTGCGGTGGAATTGGAAAGCCAAATTGATAAAAACGTAACCTCACTGCAAACCCATTTTTTTCTCAATCAACCTTTACCGGTAAAGACTGAGGGCACTGCTTCTTTAGCGTGGCAGCGATACAGCAGTATTGTTAATGAACTAACCGGTCGCCTGAAAACCTATGCACAGGTTCAGCTTGAACTGCAACAGGAAAAATCGGCACTTAATGCGGTGCTGGCTCAACAGGCAATAACGATTGAAGAACTGCACCAAAAAATTGCCCTGCAAACCACCCATATTGCTCAGCGAGAGCAAGCGTTTGACACGCAACAATTGCACTTGCTGCAACAACAAGAACAGCTAAAAACTGAACTTTTATTGGCTAAGGAACAGCAACAGCTGGCTCTTCAGCAGGTTAAACAAAATCAGGCCGTCGATATACCATTACAATCTGTTGCTAATCAAGCATCGACCTATCCTAATGAGCAAATTCAACATAACGACGCAGTATTGGAAGCCGCATCGGCAACGGATGATTTTTTTGACAACTTGAGTGAGCAAACTGAAGAGGCTGTGCAAAGTGTTTTTAATACCTTTAAGTCTTTGGTTGATGCAGATGAGCAGCCGCCATTGTCGGCAGAAGATACTAATGTAATCCCTGTGACGGCGATACCGACTCTGCGTGTTGCAGCGACTTTAAATAACGAAACTAATGCCGCCGCTGTATCGGTTAACCCACTAGATTTAGAGGCTCCTAATCCGCTCCCGACTGTTACTCAGCACTCTAGCGAGCAGCTTGGCAAAGCAATCCCTGTAATGACTAAGTTTAAAAAACTCTTGGGTCGTTTCAGTAAAAGTGCAATGGTTGATTATGTCGAAACTGCTTTGGAACAAAATGACATTAAGGTTGCTGAGCAGATGATTGAGGAGAGCATTGAAAAAACTCAAGCATTGCCAAAAAAATCTAAAGGTTTCTGGCGTAACCTTAGGCTTACAAATTGAATCCGTCTGGTGTCTTTAGCCAAGCAATCAGTAATTTGTATTACAGTATTAAGAGGGTTTGCCGCTATATAGACAGTGCATTATTCTCAATGATTTAAACTGAGTATAGGTTGAATACTTCGATGAATGATGAATTGTTTGCGCTTTCTGCCTGTTTAGGGCGATTATTGGTTGCGCAACATAAACAAATTGCCGTCGCTGAATCCTGCACTGGCGGCATGGTTGCACAAACCCTGACTGAAATTGCGGGTAGTTCGGCGTGGTTTGACCGCGGTTTTGTGACCTATAGCAATGCAGCAAAAATACAAATGCTCGGTGTGCAGCCACAAACGCTGGAGCAGTTCGGTGCTGTTAGTGCTGAGACAGCACTGGCAATGGTGGCAGGCGTCTTGTCCCGTAGCGATGCAGATTATGGGCTGGCAGTCACTGGTATTGCGGGTCCTGGGGGCGGATCAGCAATAAAGCCTGTTGGAACAGTCTTTATTGCTTGGGCTGTTAAAAACGGAATTAAGTATTGTGAACAAGCAAATTTTAGCGGTGATCGGCGGGAGATTAGGCGCCAAACAACCCGTCGAGCCTTAAGCTACTGGGTGGAGGTATTAAGCGTAAACGCAAGCTGTGTTAACGTTTGACGGGTTCAAGAATTGCGTCAATATTGAGTTGGTCACAAAAATCAAGGAAATGTTCACGAACGGAGAGTAGTGGAGAATCTTTGGGGATAATGACGATAAATTTTGCAGAAAAAACCAGGCTTTGGTTGTAGGCTGCTTGGTAACGACTGGCAGAAAACTCTTGAATGCTAATTTGATGGTCATAAAGAAAACTGACCACGGCTTGGATGATATTTTCCTGGTCTAAGGTAATGATTTCTAGCGAGTAGGGCATGCCTAAGGCGGATTTTTCTGCTTTGTTACTGCGTAAGGTGTGTATTTGTAGCTCCAGATTTTTCTGGAGCGTTTCTAGGGTGTTTTCAAATTTGGCAATATGATTCCAGTTGCCTTCAATTAGTAAGTAGGCAGCAGTTGCTTGACTTAATTGCGACGAAGACATTTCTACAATAATGCACTTACAATCGCTTACCGCCAATAATACTTCCGAAATCATTTTTTGGGTGCGTGAGCCTAAAATCGTCAGGGCAAGTTGCATAAGAGGTTCCATAGATATTCGCCCCTGAGGGTTTGTAATTGATCAATGTGTTGGAGTTTATCATTAATACTGTTTGCCACCAACAGACCAAACTAGGTTTAACATTTAAAATGTCGCGTAAGCCATGATTTTAGTTTACAATTTGCTCCAATAACAATTAAAAAAATATTTCTGTACAGCCCTATACAAAATGCTTGAGCAAACTATACTTGCTCTTAATTCGTTAACGTATGCTTTCTATAAAGAGATTAAGACATGGCCAACATACAAAATAAAAAAACTGCAAATATTTTTCAGGATGAACTCGAGATGATGTTCGATGGCATGAATATGGACAATTATGCTGATGATTTAAATGATGGCGATGATTTTGATCGATTATTATTTGATGCGCCTACTGTAAAGTCAGTGCCGAGCAGCAAGTCAGCAGATACAGAGAGACCTGTCCCTAAGTTGGTGAATGTGAACAGCAGGGTAGAAAAAAATCCTGATATTGATGCGTTATTGGATGCGGTTGATGATTCCGACAGTTTACTGTCCGATGCCCACTCAATTGCCGTAAGTAAAGCGCTTGATATAGATGACTTAGATCAGGACGATGATTTTGAAGCATTTGACGAGTTTGGTGAAATTGGTGGATTTGAAAGCGCGAAAAATGCGTTAAACAGTCATGATGAGGCAAGCGTTGTTAACGCTGGGCATCCAGGATCGCTGGTTGAACTTGAAGAAAATTTTGGTGTTCAATTTAATACGCTGCAAGATGATTTTGAAGATTTTGATACGGTTAATGAAGCAACTGCCGCATCATCGGAAGCGCCTCAGCACACCTTATCCGAAGTGCAGAGTAAATTAGATCAATATTTAAAGCTTGCCGCAGATAAAGCAACTGTGCAACAGGTGGATGCTGCTGTTAGTGCCGGGGTATCTGAAACTGAGGCCGCTGCAAAAGCTAATACAATGCTCGATTATGGTGTATCAGCAGATGAGTTTCAGGTGATTGCCGATGACACTGAAAACGCTTTAAATAAGCAAGTGGCTGCGGTTTCCGATGTTGAGATTACTGATATTGTGGAAAAACACAACGTCGCCGATATTAACGCATCTAAGGAGATGGAAGCCCCTAAGTCTTTTGCTGATTTTCTGGATATATCGGAGGATGATTACGAATTGTCGGCATCAAAAATGGACGCACAATCGGTAGTTGCAACATTGCATCTGCAAGATCAACATTTACAAAATGGCGGTTTTAGTGAGATCAGTGATTTTGATGATGATATTGCGATGCCTGTTGTTACCGGCAACACTGAAGCTGTTTCGGAATTAGTGTCGGTAGAGTCTAAAAGCGAGATTGATCCCGATCCTGCGTTCATGGCGAAAATCAGTGAGTTATGGGTTGCACATAACCTCATTAAGCAACAAGTTTCTGATTTTACTCAGCTTAAAAATAATGTTGATCAACTCGATAAAATAGTACAGTTAGAGGCAAAAGAGCGTAAAGAACGTAAAGACTTTAAAAAACCACTGGATTTAAATGAACATGCAGCTCCAAAAGTGCCTAGTCTGGTTTATATGGCGGCAGGCATTGGTGGCTTGTCACTTTTAATTAGTGGTGGATTGTTGGCCTATAGCATGGTGGTTACGTCTGATGTCAATGATTTAAAAGCGCAGATCGTTGCACTCAAAACCGATTTGGCGGTTCTAAAACAGGGTAATATTGCTGCTGCGCCTGCGGTTAAGGGGCCGGAGAGCAATGCGGCTGCGCAAGTAGCGGCGCGGGTTAAGATATTAGGTGCCAAGGCTCCGTCAGTTGATAGTTCAACAGAGGATTTTACCCAGGAGTTGGAAAAACAAGCCAAACCGCTGCCTATTAAAGCGCTTTCCGTTAATGCACTGCAAGATGCCCAAATAAAACCCGATCAAGCCATTAAGGTTATAGCGGCAAATAATAAAAATCTAGCGACATCTTCAAAAACGGCGTCGCAAAGTTCTACACAGTGGGTTGCTAATTTAATGTCCTTTAAACAGGATTGGTATGCTAAGGGAAAAGTGGCAGAATTTGCTAAACACGGCGTTAATGTCTTAGTTGTACCGGTTGATGTTAAAGGTGAAACTTGGTATATCTTGCGTTCGGCAGGATTTGCCAAGCAGGAGCAGGCTGTTGATTTTGCTGAAAAAGCAAAGAAATCTTTAAATTTAACGTCAATTTTAGTCACGCAAAATGAATAAGTCGGTGTTATCGTAAATGACCGAGTTAACTGATGTAAAATGTCTTGTGTCCCATAAAAAGAATCGACGGTTGACGGCAGAAAAACAGCAGTTAGTTTATCGGGACTGGTTGATGCAGGGTTATCCTGGGCTTTTTAACGAGCAAATATTGCCGATGGCCTTAGGGGTTTTTGATCAATTAAGCACACAATTGCCTGCACATATCAGTAAGACCGATTTGCGTATTACTTTAGGGTGGTACGCTTCACGACTAAAGTATTTGCAGAATATAGGTAATCTTGATTATCGATCAAATTTAGATGGCACGGTAGCAAGTATGATTACAGAGGAAGAAAAAGCCGCTGCATTTAAAAAAATACAAGCCGTGCTTCAGGCTAAAAAAGCATTGGCTGTAAAGAATCAAGTAAAACGCTGAAAATGGCAGGGTTGGCGGCATCAAAGAAATTAGTCGTGGCAATTTCATCCAGAGCATTATTTGATTTGGATGAGTCGCATCGGATTTTTGAAACAGAAGGTAAAGAAACTTTTTGTCACTATCAAATTGCGCATGAAGATAAGCTATTGGCTCCCGGTTTTGGTTTTTCGCTGGTTAAAAAGTTATTAGCCATCAATAAAGTGGGTGCTGGTTCACCGTTAGTAGAAGTGATTTTATTATCCCAAAATAGTGCCGATACTGGCCTAAGAATTTTTAATTCCATTGCCCATCATCAGTTAGATATTACCCGTGCTGCTTTTACGAGTGGTGTTTCACCTTATGAATATATTCCTGCTTTTGGCGTCGATTTGTTTTTATCCTCGAATGCGGATGATGTTGTCAAAGCGTTAACAGCAGGGTATGCTGCCGCCACTATTTTATCCAAAGCTGCTGCTGTAGATCATCATAGCGAGCAACTGCGTATTGCGTTTGATGGTGATGCGGTGCTGTTTTCGGATGAATCCGAGCGTATTTATCAACAGCAAGGCTTGGCGGCCTTCATAGAAAATGAACGAAACTCGGCGAAAATGCCTTTGCCTGGAGGCCCCTTTAAGACATTTTTAAGTGCGTTACATCACATTCAGTCGCATTTTGATCCCAATAATTCCCCGATTCGCACCGCTTTGGTTACTGCCAGATCGGCGCCGTCGCATGAGCGGGTGGTGAGGACTTTACGGGCTTGGGAGGTGCGGATAGATGAAGCGTTATTTTTAGGCGGCATGTCTAAAGGGGCTTTTTTGCAGGCTTTTGGTGCGGATATTTTTTTTGATGACCACAAAAGCCATTGTGAGTCTGCGGCACCTCATGTTTCTGTTGCCCATGTTCCGCACGGCATTGTTAATGAGGGATGATTTTATAATGCCGGTAGTGTGCGGTAAATTGTAGTAATTCTGCCAGCAAAAAATGTCCTTGGGTGGAACGGCTGTTAATTTCTAATGGTGTGCCACTTTGAACCCTTAATTCAGGTAACATAACTTCTTTTTCGTCTGTCGCTTTAGTGATTAAAATCGCTAAAGTGTTTTGTGCGTCCAGCGTTAAGTTAATGCTTTCTAGTACGCCCTCAATATGCTCAATTAAAATCTGTTGCGACAGGGCAATGGGATGAGTAGCAATTTGCCGTATTACGCCTAATTTTAGATTGTCGACTTTATCGACCAATAAAACGGGTAAGCCAATTTGCAGTGTTCGATTGGCGGTGGTGGTGACGTAGTAATTTTTATAGCGGGTAGGGTGTACCGAAATAGGGGGCATAGTATAGGGATCATTGCTATTGACCGTTATAGCCGACAGCTTTGGCGTTTGAGTGGGTGCGTTAAGTGGCATTAATTGTAAAAAACTGCTGCCTTGTCGAGGTTTTCCGGAGGATGTGGAGATCCGATGAATATTCTGAATAGTGGCATGATGGTTTAAGTAAGCGTGAATATGCTGATAATCGACAATTAATTTACAGGCTGTCGCTTCCGAGGGGATGGCGCTGTCAATGATATCTACATAACCGCAGAGATGTTGGCGGAGGTGAAATAGATCGGCTTTGCTTAAGTTAAGCGGATTTTGCACTGCCAGCATATCGGTAATCGCTCGGCAGCTAAGATAGAGTGTTTGCGAAACAGGGGGCGTTGATTTGACGTGAGGAAGTGGTGTTCCTTGCTGTCTATAGACCCAAACAAAATCAGCTTGAGCTGCCTGCGTTGCACTATTAAGCAGGGCGTAATAGCTTTCTGCGAATTGAAACAGGGTTTTAATTGTCGCACTTGTAAAACGGTACGGATCGCAAAGCGTAAACAATAAATTACGGTGCAATACTTCCATTATTGAGCTTTGCCGAGAGGTGAACAAGGTTGTTAGGGTTATCGGACGCTCGAGTAATTGATATTTTTGCGCCCGTAGATAAAGCTCGGTCGTTTTTTTCCAGAGTGTTTCTGAGGGGAACTGATTCAGGGTGGCGCGCTTGCGCATGCTTAAGCCAATTAAATGCAATGCGGTATAAATCGTCATGGCGTGCTGCTCAGGTGTCAAATTAGGCGTGACACTGATTTTGCAATAATTTAGGCTGAGCAGACGCAGGAGTTCACTGCTCAGCGTTGTGGTTTTTCGGACTAATGCTTCGTTTTTAAAGCATTCTTGCGCCATCACGATTTGTTCCAAGCTATCTGAGTAACTAATCACGGGGGTGGCTAGCTCGTTTAAAAGCTCGAGCTTGGCTTGGGTATCAAAAGTTTCTTGATAAACTACTTGCAACATTTCATACAGTTTATTGCTGGCACGGTGGCTACCTAGTTGATTAAGGTTGTTTAGCCAGATTTTGAGTGACTGTTTATTACCTGTAAAAGGTAAAGGGGTATCCATAGGCATAGGGTTTAAATTCAGCATTAATCTTCAGTTTAAGGGCATTTTATAAGCGGCACCTGCTTGTTCAGTGACCAGCTTAGGCACCAGATAACCCGGCAGCAATGTTTGTAGTTGTCGATACACTTCTAAGGCAACCTGTGTAGAGACTTCAAAATGCCCCGTTCCCGTAGCTTTATCCAATACATGTAAATAATAGGGCAATACCCCTAAGTTAAATAATTTCTCACTGAGAGTGCAAAGTGCTAAAACGCTATCGTTAACACCTTTTAATAACACCGACTGATTTAACAGCGTAATATTGTTCTGACTTAATTGCCTGCATACGTTGGCTACCGCTGGACTTAATTCGTTTGCATGATTGGCATGTAGCACCAGAATGATTTTTTGGCTACTGCTGCTCAGTATGCTTAGCAGTTCAGGGGTAATGCGTTCCGGTAACACCACCGGAATACGGCTATGGATGCGAATGCGTTGAATATGCTTAAGGGTATTGAGTTGTATAATCAATTCATCCAGACGTTCATCGTTCAGTAATAAAGGATCGCCGCCACTTAAAATAATTTCAGTCAATTCGGTGTGCTGTTTAATATATTTCAAAGTAGAGTCTAGTCGAGATTTGGTTAATTGCACCTCTGCATACGGAAAATTTCGTCGAAAACAATAGCGGCAGTTAATGGCGCAAGCGCCAGTGGTAATAATTAAAGCGCGACCATGATATTTATGTATCAACCCGATGGCAGTATTGGCCGCCAAATCGCCTACCGGATCTGCGTTATAACCCGGATAATCGATTAACTCTTCGGTAACCGGTAACACCTGCCGTAGTAATGGATCATTAGGATTGCCTTTTTCCATACACGCAGCGAAACTGAGCGGAACGCGCAACGGAAATACAGCGGGTGCAGTTAGCGGATGATTAAGAGCCGTGGGTGAAATTTCTAGGTATTGGCATAATTGCGCAAGATCATTAAAACCCTCAGCCAGCGATTTTTGCCAGTGCTGAGTTGGTTCGGGTTTTATTTGCATTCAGTGGTGGTAATGTTGATGATGTTTAGGAACGGATCTAAAATGAACGCGTGAACTGCATATTTATCGGCACAGGGCTGATAAATATGCAGATACACGGAAGGCTTAACAAGCTTTTAGTGGTTATTAATGCGTGAGTTGTTATCTTACGTTTACTGTCCCTTTAAATATTAAGTAACAAATGTGCCGGAGCCTCCAAGCATTCTTTAATGGTCACCAAAAATTGTACCGCTTCTTTGCCATCCACCAAACGATGGTCATAAGAAAGTGCCAAATACATGATGGGACGAATCACAATCTCGCCTTTTTCAACCACCGCGCGCTCTTTGATGGCGTGCATGCCTAAAATGGCGCATTGCGGCGGATTTAGAATCGGCGTGGAAAGCATGGAACCGAAAATCCCGCCATTGGTAATGGTAAAGGTACCGCCATTCAGGTCTTCGTAACTTAAGGAGCCGTCGCGGGCTTTACTGCCATAATTCGCAATACTGCTTTCTATCCCAGCAAAGTCAAGTTGCTCGGCATCCCGCAATACGGGTACAATTAAGCCGCGCGGCGTGGCGACTGCAATGCCGATGTCGTAATAACCGTGATAAATAATATCGGTGCCGTCAATAGAGGCATTAATCGCCGGAAAGCGTTTTAAGGCTTCCACCGATGCTTTTACAAAAAACGACATGAAGCCTAATTTAATTTTGTGTTTTTGCTCAAAGCGTTCTTTGTATTCATTCCGCAAATCGATAACGCTTTGCATATTCACCTCATTAAAGGTGGTGAGCATCGCGGCATTTTGCTGCGCTTGTAATAACCGTTCTGCAACTTTGGCGCGTAAACGCGTCATCGGTACACGTTGCTCAGGGCGTAGATTGACCGTTTTAACGACATCATTTGGGGCAGCCGCTATCACCGGTGCCGGGCTTTCGGGCATCGGTGCTGCTAGGCTAGGCTGCTTAGGCGTATTGTCCAAATAATGTAGGACATCTTCTTTGGTAATGCGTTGCTCTTTGCCAGTGCCAGTGATCACTTGTGGATTGAGTTGATGCTCATTTAAGATACGTCTGACTGCTGGGCTTAAGGGGGCGGTTGTGCCCTCAGCCTTAGGTTGGGTTGCTTTAGCCAAGTTGTCCGCAGTACCCGCTGGGTCGATGATTGCCAATACGTCGCCGCCAGCCACTAAGCTGCCATCGGGTTTTAAAATACTGCTCAAGATACCCGATTCGGGTGCGGGTACTTCCAAAACTACTTTATCGGTTTCTAAATCGACTAGATTATCGCCTTTATTGACTTGATCGCCCGGCGCTTTATGCCAGTTGACCAAGGTCGCATCGACAACAGATTCCGGTAAATTAGGGACAAGTACCTCAATGTGCATGGTTTTCTCCAGTTTGGTTGCCGTATAACGCTGATGCGACGACAGCTTGTTGTTGTTTTATATGCGTGCTAAAGTCGCCTACCGCAGGCGATGCAGAGGCCGCTCGACCTGCATAGGTCAGTTTGAAATCGCGGTCAAAACCCTGAAATAAATGGTGTTTGGTCTGATGCCAAGCACCTTGGTTTTTAGGCTCTTCCTGGCACCACACCACTTTTTCTAATTGTGGGAATTTAGCGATTTCTTGTTTAAATAAGTTTAGCGGAAACGGATACAATTGTTCTATTCTGATAATCGCAATATGATCGCTGTTATCCGTTCGTCTGGCTTCCAGTAAATCATAATATACTTTGCCTGCGCATAATATTAAGCGTGTTACTTTGGTGAGGTCAATGGCGTCTATTTCGCCGATAATCGGTTGAAACTGTGCTTCGGTCAGCTCCTCCAAGGTCGATACTGCTAATTTGTGCCGCAACAAGCTTTTAGGGCTCATTATAACCAGTGGCTTACGATAAGGCCGCAACAGTTGCCGACGTAATAAATGAAAAATTTGTGCCGGGGTAGTGGGGGTACAGACTTGAATATTGTGTTCTGCGCAGAGTTGCAAATATCTTTCGAGCCGCGCGGAAGAATGCTCAGGGCCTTGACCTTCATAGCCGTGCGGTAACAACATGACCAAGCCACTCAAGCGTCCCCATTTGGTGCCGCCGGAACTGATAAATTGATCAATCACCACCTGCGCGCCGTTGGCGAAATCCCCAAATTGCGCTTCCCAAATGATTAAACTTTCAGGGGAGGTGGTGCTATAGCCGTATTCAAAGCCTAACACGCCCGCTTCGGAGAGCAGTGAGTCAAAAATCTGTGGTTCGCCCTGCTGTTCACTGAGGTGCCTTAAGGGGACATGGACTTTGCCATTCAGTTGATTATGCAAAATAGCGTGACGATGAAAAAACGTACCACGCCCGACGTCTTGCCCAGTCAAACGCAGATTGTAATTTTTCATTAACAAGGTTGCATAGCTAAGGTTTTCTGCAAAACCCCAATCCAAAGGGAGTGCGCCTGCTGCCATTTTGCCTCGGCTTTCCATAATTTTAGCGACCCGCGGGTGCAGTTCAAAATCCGCCGGCAGATGCAGTAAGCGTTCGCTACAAAAACGTAAATGTTCAAGATCAACACGACCGTCAAATGCACAAGTCCAATGCTGATCCTGATATTGATGCCAGGCTTGCGAATAGGAATAGCTGACTGTGCTTAGCACATGTTCGCACACCACTTCGCCTTCATCCAAAAGTGCTTGGTAACGTTTGTCCATAGCGACGACTTCTTGGGTAGTCAAAACGTTTTCCAGAATCAATTTATCTGCATACAGATGTCGGGTGGTCGGGTGGTCGCGAATGATTTTATACATCATTGGCTGTGTGGTGGCAGGCTCATCTGCTTCATTGTGACCTAAACGCCGGTAACAGAGCAGATCAATGACCACGTCTTTATTAAAAGCCATCCGGTAATCCATTGCCAATTGCGTCACATAAATAACCGCCTCGGGATCATCACCATTGACATGAAACACCGGTGCTTGAATCATGCTCGCAACATCACTGCAATACAGGGTAGAGCGCGCATCGGCGGGATTACTGGTAGTAAAGCCGATTTGATTATTGATAATGACATGAATAGTGCCACCCGTGTGAAAAGCCCTGGTTTCACTCATGTTCAGGGTTTCCATGACAATACCCTGACCTGCAAACGCCGCATCGCCATGAATTAAGATGGGAATGACGGAATTAAAACACTTTTTGCCGCGGCGATCTTGGCGGGCTTTCACCGAACCCTCCACCACTGGATTGATAATTTCCAGATGTGAAGGGTTAAAGGCGAGAGTTACATGAATGGGGCCGCCAGCGGTGTCAATATCGGATGAAAAACCCATGTGATATTTGACATCGCCGGAGCTGACTCCTGGGGTATTAATGTGCATACCCTGAAACTCATCAAATAAAATGGAAGGGCTTTTGCCCAAAATGTTGACCAAAACATTTAAACGCCCGCGGTGCGCCATGCCGATCACCATTTCTTTAACTTGCTTCTCGCCGCCGCGTTGAATTAAATTATTCAGAATAGGAATCAACGCCTCGGCACCTTCCAGCGAAAAACGTTTTTGCCCGACAAAACGTTGATGCAAATAGCGTTCAATGCCTTCTGCGGCAGTGAGTTGTTTGAGCAGTGCGCGTTGGCTGTCGGCATCAAAATGATGGGTAATATGCTCATTTTCCAGGCGGTTTAAAAACCAGCGCCTAATTTCGGTATTCACAATGTGCATGAATTCACAGCCGATACTGCCGCAATAAATCTGCTGCAATGTCGCAATAATGTCGCGCAGCGTACGTTTATTCACGCCATACAAAAGATCGGTATAAAACAGCGTATCCATATCCGGTTCTGACAAACCATAATAGGACGGTTCCAAGTCGTGAATCTCTTGGTTAGGCTTACCCAGCGGATTATTTTTCGCCAGTTGATGGCCGCGCACGCGGTAATGGTTAATTAATCTCGCAACCGCTGATTGTTTTTTAACGCTTTCTTCAGTAAAACCCTGTAATTTAGCCAATCGCCCCGGCGTAACGGCAAGGTTGGCAAAACGCTCCACAATAGGACTGTGCGGCGTATCATGAAAACCATTCAGTTGCATTTTGGAAAATTGCAACCGCCAACTTTCAGTGACTGAATCAGGATTTTCAAGATATTGTTCGTACAAATCTTCAATAAAGTTGGCATTACTGCCATACAGTGAAGACGAGTCTTGAAATTGTTTGAGTAAAGTGCTCATGCAGACATCCGATTTTTAACAGATAACGACTATAGTAAGTTTTAATGGGGAATATTACCAAGTAATTGGGTGTTGGGTATTAAAAACGATGGGTTGTCGTACGAATTGTAGTGTTTTGTGGTGAATGGGTAATGTGAGATTGATGGCTTTGCGGCAAAAAATTATCGTTGTTCGTATAAAATGATTGCAATGCCCAATGTAAAAAACGCGATCCTCACCCTTGTTTACTTCCTATGCCTTTAAGTGCATTGCGCTTATCAAAAGACGATTATACCAGCCCCATAAAAAACTGCCTCAAATCAACCCATTGATATTAAATATTTATTGAATACATGGAAATTTAAGCTTTGGGCTAGAAAACGGTAACTGAATTTTTTATTGGTGCATGGTTTCTGCGATAATGGCTCATTATTCCTTACATTTTATTGCTCAAAATAAGAATATTTCTTATATATTTAACTGATGTTACGCAGATTAAAAGTCGGGTTTTAACCCGACATATTATCTTGACCATGCGGTGCGTAAAAATGAAGATGTGCAAAGAATGGCGCGATATTGTGGCAAATCCGCTGCGGGCAAGCATGCTTAATGGGTTAGCGATTATTGCTTATGGGA
Source organism: Methylococcaceae bacterium (assembly GCA_013141155.1). GTDB lineage: Bacteria > Pseudomonadota > Gammaproteobacteria > Methylococcales > Methylomonadaceae > SXIZ01. Next base: position 16,676 of record JABFRM010000094.1, read on the forward strand.
TGCCGTTGGGCAGGGCGAGTTATTGTCGGGCTAAAATCCGACTTCCGACCAATCCGCGTAACATCAGATATTTAATAAGCATAGACTTTTTTAGTGGGTTCTAATTAACGCGACCTGGGTATTCGTTGCTCAATTCCGCCTCGATTAAGAAACATCTGGATTCTTTTGGGTTTTGTGTAAGGAGTCACTACATCAGCTGCGATGAGATAACCAGATTGTCCCATCTCGCTCGCCATTTTTTGGGTATGCAACACTCCGCTAACGGTTACATCGTCAGTAATATCATCTTCGGCAAAGGGTTTTTGCGCAATGACGTGAATCAATTGATTTGCGGGTGGCGGTGGCGTATGGATACAGGCACCAAAATAAGGTGCTAACAGGAATTCACTAATCTTGCCTTCGCTACGTTCCAGCGGAATCATGAAGCCGGAAATCCTGATGGACTTACCGTTTAAAGCAGGTTCAATAGGCGCTTCATCCCAAGTTTTTCGGAGTTTTTCCAAGGCTTCCATGGCTTTTGGGTCATCATCTTGCAATTGGTCAAAATTCAAAGCTTGAAAAGCATTCGATAAATCCCAGCCTTTGGGTAACAAATCTTCCCATTCAAGGGTTCGGTATTTGTCGTGCATGTTGGTTTTTTTTGTAGTGAGCTTAGGCAAACGACTGCCCACCTGGTAGTCTGCGGCATAAAGAATACTGTTAGCGCCTAATGCGCTGATAAAGCATACGGTTAAAATCCACTGCAATGATTTTTTTATGTGCATGATTATAATCTTGGCATTAAGCCATCCGTTAAAGACATCCGGTAAGCGCGGTAACCGGGGATAAGGCTCACGAGTGCGCCAGCCAAAATTACGGCGGCTAATAAAAGTTGCGTCTGGGTGGTTAAGCCAGAGAAAACTACCGTCAGACCGAACTTTGCCTGTAAGAAGGGCGCTGCCAATGACGATGCGGCGACTACAGCTAATGTACCTAGTAGCGCACCTAACAATACCACTAATAACCCTTCAATCGCCAGTAACATAAACACTAACAACGGTCCCGCTCCCACTGAGCGCAAAACCGCTAACTCGCGGCGGCGCTCGCCCAATCCAGCTAAAACCACAGCGACCAGTCCGCTCAAACCAACCGTCACCACTAAGGCAGACACCGCTAACAGGGTTTTTTCGACCACAGACACAATCGACCACAACTCCCCTAAGGCAACCCCCGGTAGTACTGCCAACAAAGGTTCGTCTTGAAAATTATTAACATAACGTTGCATCTGAAATACGCCGCTCCGGCTTTTTAAGCCAATCAACACGGCGGTAATTTCTTTGGGTTGCAGATTAAATTTTTTAACGTACTGTGCAGGAATACTGACTCCCGGCATCGGCGCACCGGCTTGCCAGTCCAGGTGGATAGCTTCGATGGCTGCCAAACTGACATGAATACTTCGATCCACCGGTGTACCGGTGCGTTTTAAGATACCCACCACGCGAAATGGCTTGTCCTCATGTTCAGCTAATCTATGTACGCCCTGTCCATGACTTAAGATAATTTCGGTATTCAGTGAATAGTTGAGTTGTTCAGCAACTTCTGCACCAATGACTGTATCAAAAATATCTGCAAAGGGAGCGCCTTGCATAAATTCCAAGACACGTTTATCACCGTAACGGAAATGCTCAAAATAACTTAGCTGCGTACCAATCACCGGAAAGCCTTGATGCGAATCGCCCAGTGAAATCGGAATGGCGAAGGCTACTGCCGGACGCCCAGCTAATTTTTCAAAACTCGACCAGTGCATGTTGTGCGTTGCATCACCCAGTCGAAATACCGCATACAGCATGAGTTGAATAGGACTGGTTCTGGCGCCGATGACCAGATCCGTTCCCGACACCGATTGCGAAAAACCGTTACGCACGCCTGCGCGTAATTGTTCCACACCCAAGAGCAACATGACCGATAGCGCAATACTGACGACCATCAGCATTAGGGTTCCCTTGCGGTTCCAGGCGCTGTGGAAAGCGAGTGACAGTAGTGTCTTCATGAGCTAAATGGCATGGTTGGATTTACTCCAGCACAAAGATCGTGCATCGCCAGTGTTTGAGAAAAACGGGTGGCAAGCCTGCGATCATGACTAACCATTAACAAGCTGGCGTTGCTAGCCGCACATTGCGCCAGCAACAAATCCAGAAATGCCACTTGCCGATCACTGTCTAATGCAGAGGTGGGTTCATCGGCAATAATCAGCTCAGGTTGCCCGATCATCGCCCTAGCGGCAGCAACCCGTTGCTGTTGACCGACGGAAAGCTCGGTGACCTTTTGGTGGATTAAGCCGGTATCCAATTGCAATTGGGACAGCAAGCGGATGGCAGATTTTTCCAGGCTTGTTTCGGTTTGCAAGGCTCTTTGGCATCTCAGTTTAGAAAAGCGACAAGGCAGCAAAATATTGTCAATAACCGAAAGATAAGGCAACAAATTAAACTGTTGAAACAAAAATCCCACATGGTCAGCGCGAAACCGATCCCGCGCCACCGATGAAAGACTGGTCAGCTCCTTACCCAAAATCCTAATCCGCCCCTGTTGAGGTAGTAAAACCCCACCCAGTAATGATAACAAGGTACTTTTGCCACTGCCACTGGGGCCGTACAAAAACACTTTTTCGCCATGAGCAATTTTTAACTCCGCAATATTCAACTGAAAATCACTGCGCCTTTTCCAAGCGTAATGCAGGTTATCAATTTCAATGGTCATGGCATGGGGCATAAGCGGCTACCAGGTTAATACAGTCGATTCAGGCCGTAATGCTATAACAGATTGACCTTTCTCGGTAACTATTTCAGCCTGTAAGTGTTGCAGTAAAGGAAAAGCTTTAAAAAGCTGAACCTCTATCGTGTTTAAGGCGGCTGAGTTCGCGCAAAAGAATAATATCTCAGCTTCCAGATCCGCATGCGCCGCCGTTTGGTTGCGGCTGCCCAATAATGCCGGGGGCAACAGCAAATTAACCGACTTCACCACACAAGCAGCGGCTTTGGTCATCACAAACAGGGTTTCTGGATGATGCAACTTCTCAGTCATCGCTTTAACCGCTTGTCGTTGCTGGTCATTTTTTGGGTTATGCTCAAAGTCCAGCAAATTACCCAATGGACTGTCGAAATCTAGGTGAATTTCATTGCCTTCAATAGCCACTTGCAATTGCGCCTTGCCATGCACATGGGCGGGTAGTGCGTGTAACGTTAGCGGAAAAGCCAAAATAGCAAGTAAGCAAAGCGTTTTAAAAACCTTACTGTTATCAAAAATAGTGGTCAACATAAGCATACTCCCACGTTGGGTAATTTTATCCCTTGCTAAGCCAACGGTTATTATATCTCTAGCTGTATATAGCAGGCTTTTTAAGTGCCATGAAAAGAAAAATACCTGCTAAGGACTCCGTTAAAAATAACTTCCCGAAACTTTTCGGCAAGCCGTTCGTGCTGAGCTTGCCGCTCAGGGTTGGAATTTTACGCTCATGCTTCGACAAGCTCAGCACGAACGGGTTTCTTCACGCCCAACTGATTTTTTAGGATAACTGGACATGCAGGCGGTTCGACGACTTAGAAAATAAGGGATCAACTTAATCTAACTTATGTAGAACCAGTGTATAGTCATCATGCAACCAATATTCCTGCACAATGCCCGCCTGATGGGTTTTCATTAGCGACCAAAACGCTCTGATACCCGCATAGGGGGTGGTTTCCAAGGCTTGCTGGCAGCCCGCTAACTGTTTGGTGTAAAGATGCGTATTGGCTTTTTGGGTATCGTTAAACAAAATATCCAAATCTGCATGGCACGGTGCAATCAAGCCACACACCTTGGGAAAAGATTGCATAATTAGCAATCCCTTGGGGTCAAGATCAGCCATGACCAATACGGGTAAGTTAAGCAGTGCCAACAACCGCCGCACCGTGTTTTCGCTGTAGGTGTTATCGCCTCGGAACAACACCAAAGGATCGGCGTATTGCTTGGATAACGACAGGTGTATCTTCTGCAACGCATCAAAACAACGGTAGTTTTCAATAATCAGTACACAACGATGCGCGGTGTTGGATAAGTCGCTCAAAGCTATATCCAGATGCCCACAATCTGGCATTGGGTAAGCTTTGTCATTGATTTTTAAAGTCTGTCCTGAAAGGGTTTTCATGGCTAAACGGTCTTTTTTGACCGCTAATCCTGCGAATTTTTCATCTATCGCAACGGCTAACGCTTGTTCGCGCTGCATATTCACAAAGTCTGTCATCAAGGTTTCGGCAAGATCAATGCCGGTCACTTGCTGGGTCAACATCAGCAATTCCGCCTTGTCTTGCAGGTTTAGGTGCAGTTTATTGCCTTGCGTACACCCAATATTGTACTGTTCATGCAACAACGCCCAGCTTTGGTTCAGCGGAAAAAGCGATTTATCCGATTGAATGGCGGCTTGTATGACTTTTAGCAATTGCTTGTTCAATGTTCAGCGGCCAAATATTTCAACATAATGTCCTGCACTTTTTTGTTGCCAGAAAAACCTTGTACGGTATCGACTTGACGCAACTCCATTTGCAATCGCTGATAGGCACTGGATCGCTGTCGCCTTAACACTTCATTGAACACACAACTCAGCCAGATGGCAGGTTCTATATCGGTCACAAAAGTCTTATAAAACGCCACAGCGGAAATGGCTTGATCTTGATGGCGCAACACCCAATCAAAATAACGCGCAATGTATTGACGGTATAAGGGGAGTGCCAAGATTTTTTGGGCAGGCGGGTTTAAAGATACGGTGTTTAACAGTCGCTTGTTTTGTTTAGCTACCCCTATTGCCGATTCCAAACGAATTTTTTGCGCGATTTCAATCAACTCATCGGTCAAGGCATTATCCAACAAATCTGCGTGACCGCTTAAGGCTAAAGGTTTCAGTTGATTCCAGTGTTCGGGGATGACATCGCGCTCGCTCCAATCTTGCGGCTGATAGTTTTGGTTTTGTTGCAGAAAAAATGCAAAGCCTTGTACCAGTTGCGCCCGCGCTTCGATTTGCCGGAGTTTAAACAAAAACACTTTTAATTTATCGAGAATAGCCTGCAAGCGCTGCTGATAAACCGGCAACAAACGCACCAAATGCCGATCTAACAAGGCATAAAGTTCTGGTTGTTCCTCTACTAATTCCAATAAAAACTGCGGTTGCAGGGCGCTAATGGCATTCACTAACTTTTCCAAGCGGGAGATGTAAAAAGCATTTTGTTTTTGCTTTTCTGCCAGAGTGCGGACATTAGCAAAACGACTGTTGACCAGCATTAACAAATAACGGGTGTTTTCTTCCAAGGTATCAGCTAGATCGAACACGAGGCGTTCAATTTCTGCAAAATAGCTGTCACCATCCGCAACACGGTTTTGATACCCCGCATCCTGATACAAGCCGATTTGTTGTTCCAGAGTTTCAATCCAACTGGCGAGATCGGTATCCAACCGCCGCACCCGTTCACTGCTTAAAGCATTGTCGATAAACTGGCTTAAGCGTCCAGCAACGCGGTAGCTGTCATCATCATGATTAACCAACACTTTCAATTGCTTAAGTTTATTCAACGCCTGTTGGGTTTGGTTGTTCTTCAGTACCACGCCGTTAAAATAAGCCTCACTAATTAAGTCACTGTGGTTTGCCAGTGTTTTAAAAAGACGATCTAACCCTTGCCCCGCCTGATTCAAAATAAACTCTCTTGAATGGCATCGTTTTCACCCTGTTCAATGGGGATTTGTTCGTGTTCCTGAATAAACTGCAACGCCTGATAAAAATAATCCAGCTTACCCGTCACTTGATAAATCAGCATATCCTTATTCGCCAAGGTCAAATAACCCCATTTTTGCAGGGTGCTTAAGAGTTTTTCCAGCCGTCCTTTCACCGAATCATCGTTGCTGGTAAAGTCCTTGTACTTGGCAAACGTTTGCAGACGATCCGCCTGCGCTTGGTTGTGCTCAATGACATCCAACAAACTGGTAAACCTTAATGTGTCGCCTGGCGACAACGCGGTGTCCTGATTCAAGCAAGACATCATCATATCCAGCCATTCCACCACGGGCAGTAACTCCACCCGAAATTGCTGAAACACTTTGCCAATATCGCTACGGGCGTTTTTGTCTAATGTTCGGTAGCCCGCGAAAAATGCCATCTGGTTTTGGGTGCTGGACAAGCGATAATCCAGCCGTGTCAAAAAGGTATCGACATCCGCCGCGTTCTCTGGGTTTTGCAGAAATTTAAACCCTGCGGCATCACTTATTTCGCAAATAAATTCGCCTTGCAACAAGCGTTTAACCAATGCCTCAAACATGCGCTGTCGTCTCGGTTAAGGGCGCGATTGCCGCCAAATAATCGCTATCCACCGCCATTTCTAGCAACTCACGGAAACCGACCACTTGATAACGGTTTTTAAACAGCTTTAAGATTTCAGGGTCAGGATCAGGAAAGGCTGAAAACAGCGTAATGTGGTTTTTGCTCAGAATGTCCACCAACACCTCTATATTCATCTGGTGCAACTCTTTCAACTCATCCATCGGCCAGATAATTTGCACGGCTTTATCTTTACGGATCATATTCACCAACGCGATAAAAAACACGCATAAAATCAAATACGATAAGCCATGACTGGAGATTTGTCGCAGTTCTTCGGCATGGGTGGCACGTTTACTGCGCCCGTTTTCAGTCACGATAATTTCCAATTCCAGCAAATTGACCAGCTTCATTTCCACGCGCCCCTTGCCTTGCAATTGTTCGCTAACCAAACGCACAATATCTGCAAACGCCTGTGTCGGCAGCGAGCCGTCATTAATACGGCTCCAGTCATCATAATTTTTGGTGAAACTGTCAATTTGCGCCCAATAACCCAGCGTCTTTACTTTGGACGTCAAAC
>JABFRM010000104.1 GCA_013141155.1 Methylococcaceae bacterium
TGGATGCCGGAATCCAGAGCCAGGGAAGGTATGTTTCCTATACCTCCTTGGCTTGAGTTAGGCTTGATACCAGTCCATAGATTCACGTCCATGTGGCTGGATTCCGGCATCCATGCCGGAATGACGGGCTTCACCGTATTTATGTATAACGATAAGCGCCGGAGCGTGGAAACTATAAACCGATGAGTTTCATGAGATTACTACTTTTAATTCTATTTTTAACGGGCTGTTCCGCCTCAAACACTGAACCAGTGCGAAATTTCACCTTCGACGCACCGCGCCCGTTCGGCTATGTGCTAGGCGATGAAATCACCCAGCACATCAGTTTTGAAGCCGATGACAGTATCAGCCTGCAAACGAACAGATTACCCGCAGCCGGCCCTATCAACCGTTGGTTAAACTTAAACCAAATTACCCATCAGCAACACGCCAGCAATGACGGGGTGCGCCATGAAGTAACGTTGCGTTATCAAGTGTTTTACGCGCCGCTAGAAGTGAAGCTATTGACCATCCCCGGTTTTAACATTGCGCTACAACAAAACAGCAAAGCCATAAACCAAGACGTTCCGGCTTGGGCGTTCAATATGTCGCCACTGCGGGAATTATCGGTGCGTAAAACCGCAGCGGGCGAATATAAACGCCCCGATGCCATGCCGCTTTTATTACAAAACAGGTTTGCACCATACCGCTTAATCGCCTGTTTAATCAGCGCTTTAGCCATTGGCGTTTATCTAGCATCGTTATATGGGCTGTTGCCGCACTGGTTTAAAAAAATCATTTTCAAACCCGCCGCGCAGCAATTGGGCAAACTGTCCAAAAACGAGATGGATAAGGCCTTAGGACTCGTACATCAGGCGTTGAACACCCTCAACCAGCAGCCCTTGTTTCATAGCCAGTTATCGAATTTCTATCGCCATCATCCCGCCTATCAGCCGTTGCACGCGCAGTTGGACTGGTTTTTTAACTATTCCAACCGCTACTTTTTCACGCAAGGCATGATCGCGGTAGCCATTGACCTTGAAAAGCTGCAAGCGCTGTGCCTGCAAGCGCAAAAAATAGAACAAGGCCGCTTATGAATTGGGCGGTGGAGCAGCCATGGGTATTGGCGGGGTTGTGTTTAAGCTTGTTGCCGCTTTTTAACAGCGGCTTAGGCAATACGCCGCAGCCATATTTAAGCCTGCTACCCGCTGATAATGTCTCGGTGATAATCAGCGGGTTATTGCGTTTGCTGGCGATGGCGGCTATTACCGGATTGGTGCTAGGCATGGCAGGGTTGCACCGCACTGAACAATCGCGCGAACGTATCGGGCATGGCGCGCACATTGTGCTGTTGCTGGATCGCAGTAGCAGTATGGACAACACCTTCGCGGGACAAGCCGCCAATGGCAAAGAAGAGGCTAAATCCGTGGTTGCCAAACGCCTGCTCACCGAATTTGTCGCTAAGCGGAACAATGATTTAATTGGTGTTGCCGAATATAGCACCGCACCGCTGTTTGTTATTCCGCTTACTGAAAACAAACAAGCCGTGCAGGCCGCCATTGCCGCAACCTCCACGCCTGCCTTAAGTTACACCCATGTCAGCAAAGGCTTAGGCATGGCATTGTCGTTTTTTCAGGCGCAACCCTTAACTGGTTCACGCATTGTGTTGTTGGTGTCCGACGGGGCCGCCGCGTTATCCAGCGATGACGAACAAAAGCTTAGGATATGGTTTAAAGAACAGCAAGTGCGCTTGTATTGGATATTTTTGCGTAGCGCAGGCAGTCCCGGCATTTTCGACCAACCCCAAGACAGCCGCGATGACAATGCGCAAGCCATGCCGGAACGGTATTTACACCAATTTTTTAGCCGCTTGGAAACGCCCTATCAAGCCTTTGAAGCTGAAAGCCCAGATGCCGTGAAACAAGCCATAGCTAACATTAATCGTTTGGAAAACTTGCCGTTGCAGTATCTGGAACGCATACCCAAACTGGACTTATCGGCGCACTGTTACCAGCTCGCCACGCTGTTAATCTTATTGCTGCTGGGCATCAATTTTTTGAAGGTGAAACGATGATCATCAGAACCGCGCGACATTTTTTGCTTTGGGCGCTGTTAGGGCTAAGTCTGCTGTTAGCCATCTGGCAAGCCTTAGCCTTGCTAAACATTCGCCATGAAAACAGCCTGATTTTAGACTTGTTAGCCGGTACAGATGTGGCGCTTAATGACGTAAACAGCGGCGCACCTGAATTACGGCTGGCACGCGCGGCTTATCTTAAAAAATTGCAGCGTTACGATGAAGCCTTGACTACCTTGGGGACGATTCTGGAACAGGGTGATAACGCTTTTCGGGCAAAAGTGCGTTACAACATAGGCAATATTTATCTGGAGCAAGCAATGGCAGAAGTTGAAGCCACTCATACCAGTGCTGCCATGCCGCTAGTGGGCTTGGCAAAACAGGCGTATCGACAGGCGCTCACCTTAGACAGCACCTTTTGGGATGCCAAATATAACTTGGAAGTGGCGATGCGTTTGTTGCCGGAAATGGATCGGTTGAATTTGGAAGATGAACAACCGAATGCCCAGAAATCGCAGCTTTGGACGACAGTGCCCGGATTTCCGAGGGGTTTGCCGTGAGCGATTTACTAAAGTTTGATTACCGTACGCCCTGCTTAAGCGTAGCCTTATTCGCTATGCTGATACTGTGGCTACGCCCGATGGCGGTGCAAAAAAGCCCCACCTACAACTTCACGGTGATTATCGACATCACCCGCAGCATGAATGCCACCGATTACCCAGCCGACACCCAGGCCATCAGCCGTTTGGAACACGTCAAAAACACGTTGCGCCAACTGATCGCCCAACTGCCTTGTGAATCCAAAATAGGCTTGGGCTTATTCACCGAACGCCGCTCAACCTTGCTTTTTGAGCCGCTGGAAGTTTGCCATTCCTTTGCTGAAATCGACGCTGCCATCAGCCATATCGACTGGCGCATGGCATGGGCAGCGGACAGCAATATCGCCAAAGGCTTGCTCAGCACGTTGGATATGCTGCAAAACAGTGACAGCCAGATTATTTTTATTACCGATGGACAAGAAGCGCCGCCCGTCAATCCCAATTATCGCGCGGACTTTTCCACCCTAAAAAACAAAGCCAAAGGGCTAATTTTGGGCGCGGGCGGACTTGCCGCCGTGCCTATTCCTAAATTTGATGAGCAAGGCAAGGCCAATGGCTTTTACACGGTAGACGACGTGCCGCATCGCTCCAGTTTCGGACAGTCTAATCTTGATCCGTCGCAGATTGAGGGTTACAACGCGCGTAATGCGCCCTTCGGCAGTGCCGCCGTCAAAGGCACGGAACATTTAACCGCGCTGCATGAAGATTATTTAAAGCAACTCGCTACGGAATCCGGCTTGGCTTATGCGCGTTTGACCGACCTTGCCGCTTTACAAGAAACGTTGCAAACCGGCTCCTTAGCCATTGAAAAACCAGTTGCTACTGATGTCCGCTGGCAACCTGCCTTATTAGCGTTAGCCATGTTGGCATTGATCTATTGGCCGAGATTTTTTAACTTACGTCGCCGTTCATAAGCGACTTTTTTGGAGTATTTTCTATGAACAAATCCTTTGCCCCAGAACATGCGGTGTTTATCGCGCAAATGCTGTTAGCGCTGTGCGGCGCTTACCTCACCAATTATATTGAGGCCGCCAGCCATTTTTATTGGCTCATCATGCTGCTGTTATCGGCTTTAGTCACTTTGATTCCTGATTTTGCCCAGATGCAAGCCAATGAGCCACAAGCCAAACAACGTTTTTACACGCATGTGCAGTATTGGGTCGGTAGCCTGTTTGCCGCAATGATTGTTTACGCCTTGCATGAAGATGGTCGGATCGACATCCACGAAACCGGCTTGATTATTTTACTGATACTGGCATTAAGCACCTACTTTGATGGCGTGGTGAAAGCCTCAAAACGCACCATGTTCACCGGTTTTTATTTAGGGTTAATCGTATTATCCACCGCTTTTCCTGAGACCTATTTGTTACAGTTATTTTTATTAGCGGTAGGCGTGGTGGCGTTTAGTCATTATGTGCAAATGGCTCGGTCGCCTAAAATCGTGCAAACAACATAAAGGTACCTGATTAGCAAGACGCTTCAGCTAACGTCAAAAAAACCGTCATTCCGGCAGGGAAGCCGGAATCCAGAGCCAAGGACGGCACAATCCAGATACATTGCGCTCGATTTAAGCCCTATGCCAAGTCATACATTCACATCCATGTGACTGGATACTTGCATCCCTGCCAGTATGACGGTGTTGGCTGAAGCATCTTGTTAATCAGGTAAAGGTATTTACTTTTTTTGAATTCACGTTCTAAAATGATCACCAAGTAGGGATTTTCCCTTGTGTTGTGTTTTTTGGAGATTACCATGAAAAAAATGAATGTATATGTTGCTGCTTTAGGATTTGCTTTAACCACAGGCGTAGTACATGCCGCCACTCAACCTTTGGATGCGTGCATTGCCGCCGTACAAAAACAAAAACCAGGCGAATTGGTTAAACTTGAAAAATTAGCAGTCGGTAAAAAAGCGATTTTTGAACTTGAAGTGAAAGACGCGGCGGGTGCTGAGTGGGAATTTATGTGTGATGCTAAAAATGGCAAAATCACGGAACAAGAAAGCGAAGTCACCAATGCCGATGCGGAAAGCTTCAAAAAGAATTTAAAAGTTTCTGAAGCCGATGCAACTGCCACGGCTTTAAAAGCGCATCCTGGCAAAGTGCAAGAAGTGGAATATGAAATTGAAGCGAATGGTGATGCCAGTTATGAAA
>JABFRM010000327.1 GCA_013141155.1 Methylococcaceae bacterium
CCGCAGCATCACCAATGCAATAATAATTTTCGCTACAAATCCGCGTGGAATAATAGGAATAATCCGGTCGAAACTCTAACGAGCCTTCAATGAATTCAGCCTCGGCCAATAAATGCTTTAAATGCGGCACGTTAGCGCAAGTGTGTTTAAAAAACGCCTCACGCTGGGCTTTATCCATGCCTTTAGTTTGATCGGTATGCACGACCAAGCCCACACTGGTTTTTTCGCGCAAGACAATATGCCAAATCCAGCAGTCGGCATAAGACATCACAAAGGTAACCGGCGCAATGGTTTTTAAATGCGCTATCGTATGGCTTTGGCGATCCGCACCCACATACAAGGCGTTTTTATAATAGCCCCATAAAGATAAAAAATTCAAACTGGAATCAATGATTTGCCGGGAACCGAACTGCCCCGCCAAAAACGAACTGTGCCCGCTGGCATCAATCACATAGTGACAAGCAATAACCCCTTCAACATTGGCATCACCCCGTTTATCAAGGTAATGTACTTTAGGCTGATTTGCATCCGCGAAATCTACTTGCTTAACCGCCACTTGATTAAAAACCACTGCACCACAAGATTCGGCGTGATCTAACAAAAGGTTGTCAAAAATATCGCGTTCAACATGTAATCCAGGACGGGTATAGCCATATTCAGAAAATTTGATATGGTGAACTTTATCGTTCCAGGCCACTAAGCCACCCGACTTTACGACGAAGCCTTCCTGCTGAATTTTATCCGTAACGCCTAATAAGTCGGCGAATTGCCAGAAATGCGGGATCAGGCTTTCCCCCACCTGATTTCTAGGAAAGTTTGCTTTTTCTAGTACTACCGCATCAATGCCGCTTTGTGTCAGCAAGGTTGCCGCACTGCTCCCGGCAGGTCCTCCGCCGATTATCAGGACAGTGCATTTTGAGGGAATGGCTTGATTAGTAGGTTTCATGAGGAAATTTTTAGGCGGGTTAGCTTATGATTGGTTTAGTCTGCCTAAATTCATCCATATCATTATTATCTACACGGTCATAAATAGCCTCAACACTTAACGTTAAGCCAATCGACTCAAAAGTAACCTGATCGCCGAGATAATAATACTCAGGCGTCCAATGCTTACTTTTCCGCAGCACTTGAATGGATACAAACTCCTGCTCCATAAGGACATACTCTTGCAAGGTCGGCAGGTTCAGATAATAAAGCAGTTTTTTTGTGGTATCGTTTTTTCGGGTCGATTTAGATAAAATTTCCACAATAATCACTGGTGATACGACGAAATATTCATCACCTGCTATTTTTCCGCAGTCCACCACTACATCGGGATACAGGTAGCTTTTTCCTGCCTTTACCTTCATATCTGCCATGAAAGCTTCGCACGGCCTTCCTTGCAAGTGATTTCTGAATTCACTAAAAATATTACCGATTATCCGAGCATGGTTCGCACTCGCCCCTGCCATTGCATAGATATAACCATCAAAATATTCACGCTTTACTTCAGACGTTAGCTCGCTGCTGAGATATTCGGCTTCAGTCATACAAATAGTGTCTTGTTCAGAGTGTAAGGTCATGGGTTGATCTCCAAGGCTTATGAAAATCTTTCATTTATTTTTCCAAGTACCCCTCTTCCATATCACCTAACATCGCATTGGGTTTCGGATTCTGTAACCACTCAGCGACATCTTCACCCAAGGCACTGAGACAACGTTCGAGGATAACACATGTACCCTTGAAGCCACCCATAAAACCACCGCCCGAAATACGTAACGCTTTAAAACTACTCAGCTCTTTACCCTGCCTTGCAAGGGTACCTTTAATCATTACCGATTTAGGCCCTGACCACGCGCCACCCCCACGACCCACTAGATTAATAATTTCAATGCCTAAAACATCGGCGTCAATTGCAGTTGTGCTTGATTTCTCTGAAATAGAAGCATATTGATTTACAGCAGCGGTTTTAATATACCCAGATAATTGACCAGGTAAGTCACACTCATCATTAACTGCTTGAGGAATAACGCTATCTGCTCCAAAAACCACTTTCTTTATAACCAACGCGTCCGAAACATTAGCGATTTTATGCGTCGCATCAATACTGTTTTTAGTTGTCGGCTCGACGGATGCGCTAATATTATCAGTGCCTTGACTAGCACAGCCCGTTAAAATGATGAGCATTAAAAAATTAACTATCGTAATTATTTTCATAAATATTCCCCATGATTATTAAATATGCTTAATTATGCAACTTTATGCCTGCCCCGCAGCAACCCCTGTTGAAACTGATTATCCTCCATCCATAAATCACCGGCTAACATCGCGGTGATTTCGCGTTTTATGCGTTCCTCACGATCAGATTCAAAAAACAGGTTATGCACAAGATTGGAACAATAAAACCGTTCAATCATTAAATACATACTCTGAAAGCCGGTTTGATAAATTTGATCCGTCACTGCATGTAAAGTGGGATCGGCTTCACGCCCTTCCAGAAAACCCTGATGAATTTGGTCGGCGATAAATTCCGCGGTTTTAACGGCAAAAAAGAAACCTGAAGAAAATACCGGGTCTAAAAAACCCGCCGCATCGCCACAACACGCGAAGCGTTGTCCGTAGCGCTGGGCATTAAAATAACTAAAATCCGCCTCAACCCGCAAGTCCGCCCAGAGCTCCGCCCCAGCTAATAATTCAGTCATACGCGGCGAAGCATTAATGTAATGGTCATATAAAGCCTCTCGCTTTAAGTCGTCAGGGTACTGTTTTTGCACAACTAAGCCGACGCTCAAACGTTGATCAACCAGAGGAATACACCAAATCCAGCCGATGTCGGTCAAAATAATTTCGATATTGCCGGTAGCAAATAGGGCGTCGGTTGCTGGCGTTTTAGCCAGATGATAATGTTTATACAGCGCAAACTTACCGAGATTTTCCAGTTTATTGATGCTTTTATGTTTTTTGCCCATCAACGCACTGCGTCCAGTCGCATCAATAAAATAGCGACCTTCATAACTGGCTTTATCGGTACTGACACTTACCGCTTCCGTCGAACAGTTTACCGTGGTCACTTTTTCCTGTTGCTGTGCAGCCACGCCATGCTTGATGGCATTGTTAAACAAGCGTTCATCAAATACCGAGCGTTCCACCTGAAAAGTGCGGTATTTACCCTGAAACGGAAAAAAAGTGGTTTTACCGGAGGCTTCATCAATAAATTTCGCACCGCCTTTGACTAAATTGCCATCACTCCACTCAATACCTAAGCGCTGCATAACCGGTTCGGAACGCGGCAACATGGATTCCCCAATATGAAAACGCGGGTGCTGTCCTTGCTCCAGCATTAACACGCTATAACCATACTGCGCCAGTAAAGTGGCAGCGGTTGATCCGGCGGGGCCTGAACCGGCGATAATGACATCATAATGGGGCTGTGTTGACATATTAAAAACGCTCAAAATGGGTAAACCAAATATTACCTTTAGTGTTTAGGGGAATAACCGCCGGTTGTTGCGTGTTAATGGCGCACAACAAGGGTACGGCAGCCGCAGCAGGTACAGCATTGACCAACGCCGACCAGTGTTCATCCAAGGGACTATCTATCGGCTTGATATGCGGCACGCTAATACTGCCCAACGCCTGTTGCCAATCGGTACTTAACACCAACGCACAAGCACAGGCAAATTGACCAATCGGCGGTGCCAGATACTGCGGCCATTGCTCATCATAGCAAACCAGCAATAAATCGCCACCCGTCAATTGTAATTGCGTATACGCTTCCAGTAAACCCATCGCAAAGGTGTCATCAACTGCCGCAATCGCCGTGCTGGCGGCTTGGCACTGGTTTAAAATGCCCCAGTAACCTGCGGTGGTGTTGTGTACGGAATTATGAAATTGCGTGGGCGACAGCAGTTCATCCGGTATCGGTAATACCCGGCAGATGGCATCGGTGACTTGAATTTCACCGCCCAACGAGGCAAACACCGAAGGCAGAAGCGCAGTATCAACACCTGCTTGCTTACAGGCGCTGGTTGCGGCGGTAATGGCAATGCGCGTCGTTAAACTGGTGCGGCGACGCATGGCGGCAGGTATTAAGTTATTGTCAACGCTTAAACAGGCCAGATCAAAGCCTGCCAGCAACTCAGGTTCAGGGCAGCAAAGCGCAGCGCTTTTAATATACAGTTGTTCAGCCATGCTGCCCTGCTCCCGCAACAATCACGCTGGCATTATTGCCGCCAAAGCCAAAAGAATTGCTCATCGCAATAGTAAGCTTTTGATTAAGCAGTGGCTGGGCAATCACCTGACATTGGCAATCATCTTCAAGCTGATGCAAACCGGCAGTCCCCGGTACAAATTGCTGCTCTAAAGCCAACAACGCGATAATGGTTTCTAATGCCCCTGCCGCGCCCAATGTGTGTCCAGTAATGCCTTTGGTGCCGCTGCATGGCACTTGACCACCCAACACTTTATGCACAGCAACGTTTTCAACCTGATCATTGATGCGGGTTGCAGTGGCATGTAAATTCAAATAATCCACATCGGTTTCCTCGATTCCAGCTAGCATTAAGGCATTGTTCATGGCCAACGCTGCACCAAACCCTTCTGGATGCGGCGTACTCATGTGGTGCGCGTCAGAGGCTTCCCCGACCGACAATACACGCGGCAAATGCGCGTTTTCAGGGCTGATTTTTTCCAGCATCAACAAAGCCGCCGCTTCACCAATATTAATGCCATTACGGTTTCGGTCCATCGGCTGACAAGGTTGTTCGGCAATTAAGTCCAAGCTTTTAAATCCGCGCAAAGTGAGCCGACATAAAGT
>JABFRM010000182.1 GCA_013141155.1 Methylococcaceae bacterium
CGCAACATTACCGTCCCTGGCTCTGGATTCCGGCTTCCCTGCCGGAATGACGTACTTTAAAAACTTGTGTAGATGCTTATGCCTCTTTGGACATTAACGGGTTGGCGATTATTTCTTATGGGATGCCGTTTGGCTGGGCGAGTTATTGTCGGGCTAAAATCCGACTTCCGACCAATCCGCGTAACATCAGGCATTAACCTAAATTGTACCGTTAAATTTTAAAAATGAATTTCACCGTAACGACGAATGGCAGGCACGTTTTCATTCTGAGTGTACGAATCTAAAGGATTTTTTTTAAAAATTGATGCCGGTGGCGCATTGCTGTGCTCACGGTAGCATTTAGGCGCTGGCTTTTATTGATGCAGCCAGTCCACTTTGGAAGTCAAATCAGGTTGATTGCTATATGTAACAAAGCTAAAGTTCTTAGGAATATATTGTGGCTCAGCGTGAGGTTAAGCTTATACCTGAAAACTTATGTTTAATTACGTATACGAAGTCTATCCAATAGCAATCAACATTAAATAATATTTTTGGAGCTACGAAATGATAAGCATGAATAAAGTAAAAGTGAGCGTGGTAAGAATGGTGGCACTCTCCAGTATCTTGATCGCCTCAGATGTTAATGCGTTGGGAGATATCTATCCGTATGAGTGTGTTAATGGTGCCAATAATAAAGCAAACATTATCCTGAACCAAAATACCTTAGCTGCTACGATGAATGGGACTAATGTTGCTCCTCAGTACACTAATGATGTGGATGGTCAACGCTATATTTATCTCAATAATTTTTATACTGACAGCCAGTTTACCTATCCTGGCACCCCCCCACTTGGTGAGGTTTCAACTTACTATTGCGACACCACGCTGTTTCCTGTTGGCTCTGTTCATCATCCGCTTACGATGTTATGCAATACCACACCGACGAACTCAAGTGGCATAAATAACAATAGCCCTTATAACAAAGAACTGCCTGCTGTGTGTTCATACACAGGCTCTCCTAACTACCAAGTCCAAAATAAGCTTACTCGAATTCTATATGCTTATGGCACCACAAAAGTGTTTATCGGTACAGTAATTGGTTTGGCTGGCGCTTATAAAGTGCGTAGCGATATGTCGCCCTATCCAGAACTCTCGGCCAGATGGGGGAATCTGTCTTTGCAAAAAACCAGCGTGGGTTGGCTAGTGAAATCTGAAAATGCCATTCTATTTGAGCTAGTTGGCGGCAGTGACGTAGTTACTGGAACTGGCGCTGCCAGAAAAGTAACGATTACCGGCAATTTAAAGTTTGGCAATGCGGTGGCTACAGCAGCGACACCCACTTGGGGGAAATTTTTCAGTGATGTCAATTTATTGGGTATGACCGTTGCTGAACGGAATCTAATCATTGGATCGATTTCAGTAAGCGTGAATTTTTAAATCTTAATTCTTGGGTTTATACCGGACAGGCGTTCAGGATATGGCTAAAAATAACTTACCGAGCCGAAAAATTTTTCCGTTCGTCCTGAGCTTGTCGAAGGATGGACGGAAAAATACCACGCCTTACTGGTAAGCCATTTATGCTTCGACAAACTCAGCACGAACGGCTTACTAGGCGATTTTACCATTTAGGGAAGTTATTGTTTACCGAATCCTTAACCCTGCGCTGGATCATCTGTCCGTTATCGGCTTGATGCAAGGCAGAATGGGCAGGCTTTCCCTGCCCATTCTGCGCGGTAGGGATCGACCCAGGTAAGATTTAAAATAAATATAATTTTCAATTGGTTAATGTGAATATGCGACTATTAAATTTCAACATGGCAGCCTTGTTTACCGCGCTTCTGGCGGCATTCCTGTCAGGTTATTTTATGCGTGATCTTGGGTCTGAGCAGCAAAGCAGCTTAGCATCGGCTGGTGAGGCTAATGCGGTATCCGTTGCTGATAATTCCTCAAAGACTCAGAAGTCTGAGGCTGCAAAACAGAACAAAATCGTTCAGCTAGTTCAAGCCAGCCAGACGAATGCTTACAAAAATACCGTGCCGGTGTTTATAAACCAATCTGTTCAAACAGCGGAGCAACAACCTGTTATCACTGTGCAAATTCAGTCTGCGGAGCAATTGCTGGTTACTATAGAATCCTTATCGGCACAACAAAAAGCACCTGCAGAAATCCGTGACAGTAAAGAATTTCAACAGTTGTTGTCATTGTTGGCAACCGATCCAATAGCCCGAAGAGATTTACTGGAGCGTTTTTTGAAAGTAAGCGGCACCCCCTTGGGCGACACACTCAGTCTGGCATTGGCTATGTCCGGTGGCGGTCAGGAAATTCCTGAGATCAAAGCCGCAGCGGTGCAACTATTACGCAGTGGCACAGCAGCACAACGCCTTAATGCACTGCAATTGTTGGGGCAGACTAACGGCACTGAACCGGGCGTGCGTGCTATGGTGCTGGATATTCTGCGCCATGAATCCAATGCAAACCCGCAATTGGCTATGGCGGCTATGGCGACATTCAGCCAAAAAGGTGTGGTCTCTCAAGGTGAATACCAGGAGGTGATGGGTACTATTGTCCCCTTGCTGCATAGCGAGGATCCGCAAGTGAGGCAATCCAGCTTACAGGTGCTTTCCCAGTGGGCGGGTCGTGATCAAGCGGCTCTGCAAACGTTCACTGAGGCTACCCATGATGCTGATCCTGGGGTTAGAAGTCTGGCAATTACAACGTTAGGTCAGGGTGGCTTTGCTTATAACAGTGTGCGCGACACGTTATTGTCCGCCTTACAGAATCCTGATGAAGCGCCCATTGTAAAAGCCGCAACTCAACAGGCGCTGGAAGGGTTTCCCTTAGATGAGCAAGCCTTGGCTATTTATCAGGCGCATATATCCAACCCGATGAATCAGCAGACTCAAGTGGGATTCAATTAACCTAAAAAAATCAGTTGAGCGTGAAGAAACCCGTTCGTCCTGAGCAATTTTGCTATTACAGGAAGTTATTTTTGATGGAATTCTAAGCATAAACAGCCACAACTTATTTACAATTCAAATACAATTTGTGTAGCGACCTATGCTCCAGAGGGGAGGAAGTCAGGTGGTCACGCTAAACAGTTACTTTATAACAATAAAAACATGAATCATTTGTTAAGCCAATTAATCAATAAAGGCGTGCGTTTAAGCGCCACCCCAGCAGGGGAACTTAAAATTCAGTTAGGCAGTTACGTTCTGACTGAGCAAGAAAAAAACGCTATCAAAGCCAACAAATCCCAGATTTTGGATTATCTCAGCGGTGGAAAAGTCGCCTGCCAATCCTATTCGCAGGAACGCTTGTGGTTTTTAGACCGTTTAGGGTATGGCACACAGTATCATGTGCCGGGGTTTGGCAGAATTGATGGACAGTTAGATGTTGCGGCACTCAGCAAAACGGTTAATTTCTTAAGCGCTCGGCATGAAAGTTTGCGTACCAACTTTACGACGCTGGACAATACCGCATTGCAAATGATTCGACCGGGCAGCGATGTGGCTATTGAACGCGTGGATTTAAGCAACTTAGCGCCTGAGGCGCAACAAGCCGCGCAAAAACAACAGTTGCAAAACTTTCTTGAACGCCCCTTCAATCTTGAAAACGATGCGTTATTTAGGGTGTTGCTGATTAAAATATCCGCGCAAACGCATATCTTAGGGCTTTGTCTGCACCATATCATTACCGATGGCTGGTCAATGCGCGTCCTGTTGCGTGATCTGCTGGAGGCTTATGCAGCTTTCAGCAATGCTGAATTTCCCGAGCTTAAACCCTTGCCGCTTGATTATTCAGCCTATGCAGTGTGGGAGCGGGAAGTGTTGACTGATGCAAAGCTGGCGCGGGAATTAAGCTATTGGAAAACCCAATTGTCCGGTTATCAAAATTTGGCACTGCCGCTGGATTATGTCCGGCCTGCGCGTGTTAGCGGGCAGGGCGGCTATAGGCAATTTGCGTTGCCCCAGGCGCAAGGCCGGTTAATTAAGCAAGTGAGTAAAGCCCGTAAAACCACGGCGTTTACCTTGTTTATGAGTGCTGTGTATACGTTGCTGAGCAAATATAGCAATCAAGCCGACATTTGTATGGGGATGCCGGTTGCCAATCGCTATGAACGTGATGTGGAAGAGATTGTTGGTTTTTTTGTCAATACCGTGGTCATGCGTATTAATCCGCCTGACGATCAGGTGTTGACGGTCAATAGTTTGTTGACACATGTGCAGCAAGTCATCGTTAAGGGTCAGGACAATCAGAATGTGCCGGTTGAAAAGATCCTCGAATTATTGCAACCAGAACGGGATTTAAGCCGCAGCCCGATTTTTCAGGTATTGATTAATTACACGCCCTTAAGTTTGGGCAAAATGCCGTTCGGCAACTGTACGTTAGAGCCGTTGTTTGAGTTTGAAATTAAAGAGGCAAAGTTTGATTTAAACTTTACCTTTAATGAGTTCGATGATGATCGTGCCACTATTGGCATAGAGTATGCCTCTGATTTGTACAATTTAAACACCATTGAACGGATGTCCAGGCATTTAGCCACGCTAATGCAGTGCTTTGTTGAGTCGCCAGAGTTGCCGGTGGCTGAGATTGAGCTGGTTGATGCAGCGGAGCGCACCTTACTGTTGAACGATTGGAATGGCACAGAAACAGATTACCCAAAAGCCTACTGTGTTCATGAGCTATTCGCAGAGCAAGCAGCCAAAACGCCGGACAACCTGGCGGTCATTTTTGCAGACCGGCACTTGAGCTATCGGCAATTGCATGAAAAAAGCACCCAGTTGGCGATTTATCTGCAACAGCAAGGCGTAA
>JABFRM010000216.1 GCA_013141155.1 Methylococcaceae bacterium
ACGACCAAACCGTTGGTGTTAATATCCTGCGTCGCGCAATGGAAGAGCCTTTACGTCAAATCGTTGCTAACGCAGGTGATGAGCCTTCGGTGGTCTTCAACGAAGTATTCAAAGGCAAAGGTAACTTTGGTTACAACGCCGCGACAGGCCAATACGGCGACATGATTGAAATGGGTATCTTGGACCCTGCGAAAGTGACCCGTACCGCACTGCAAAATGCAGCCTCTGTTGCTGGCTTAATGCTGACCACAGAAGTGATGATTGCCGATGCACCAAGCGATGACAAAGGTGGTCATGGCGGCGGTATGGGCGACATGGGCGGTATGGGTGGTATGGGCGGCATGATGTAAATGCTGGTCTTCGGGGCGGGTTAAATCTTTCCTGTCACCATTAAGCTAGATAAGAAGCCTCGGTTGGTAACAGCCGGGGCTTTTTTTATTGAAAACCTTTACGCACTAAAAATTTTTGTGCTCTGGATAACAAATTACTGTTTTCCAATAACTCATTTTTAGATGAATAAAATTTAAAAGTGAATTGTTTAACTGATTCATCTAGCTCTTTATCGCTTAAAGCAATAAATGAATCCTGTTGAAAAGTATTGCCGTTAAAATAAGATTTAACATAGCGTTGAGAATTTAAGCCATTACATAGTAGCAAGTCAAATAAAACATACCCTTCAAATTTTTTTCGCGCAAGCTCCTTTGCCACATCAGATAAATATTCTTCTGGTCGCGAATAATCAACAGAAAAGCTTACATACTTGTAAGGCTCTCCATTAAAAGCTGATAATTGATATTGATTTTTCATAAATAAACCTCATTTGATTGTAGAGGTATAGGTTTCTTCTATAATTTGTGTAACATTTTCAATAATCTTGTCGGCATCACGTTTATTTGAAATAATTCTCGTTGTCTCTATTGGTGTATCTGCATGAAATAACCCATGCCTTTGACTTCTATAGTATTGATAGGAATTTTCAATAGCATGACATATTTTTAAATCATGCTTCGACTTTATAGTGCTTTTTAATTCCAAGTTGTTTTGAAAATATTCACCAAAGCCATCCCTACCTATCGTCATACCAATTTTATGTACAAAAAGAAGCTTTACATACCCTTCTAACCCTCTTAATGCTGGAAAAGTAAAGCAACTGTAATCACTTAACTCAATAGCCAGTTTTCTCAAAGCTAATGCTGGTGAAATAATAGATACGAGCTTATCTCCTATAAAATCATATGCATTCGGCATCAAAACTTGTAACTCGGTTACGACCTCAGCTACTGTAATATCAACTTGTACTACCTTTAATTGTGCCTCGATAAGATCTTTGTAATCAAATAGCTCTGATAAAATCCCAATTGTCTCACTGTAAAGCAAAAGTGGCTTCCCCTGTATTTGCAGCTTTTTCGTATTAAATAAATTAAACGTTAAGGTATCACCTTGCTTTCCTGTTACTTTATATTGCGTACCGTGCTGAATTACAATAGGTTCTGAAACGGATGCGCTACATTCCTCCTTCAAAAAATCCAAAATCAATAAAAACTTATCATCTGTTACTTCGTTGATAGATAATGATGGTTTAGTAATATTGCCACCAACAGTACATTTTTCTTTTAGGTACTCGGCAATCTCAAGCGATAAAGATTGATTTTTACCAACTTTGTAACTAAGGGTTGAAGTACCATCTTTGTTATAATACACCTGCAATAGTGCCATATTTTGATCTGGAAGTTCAATTTCATATTCAATAAATTTTTCCTTTTTTGTCTCCCTGATGGTTATAGATTCATGATAGTCTTTTAAAGCTTGGGAAATTAAATCTTGCTTCAAATTAAGGCTTTTAAAACTCATACCGTATGTATTTCCTATATGTGACGCAAAAAAGAGAACACGCTATTCAATCTTAAGTCATGTAAAAAACGATTTAGTAGTGCAAAAACCCTATAATTATAGCTCATTACCAAATCATCAATCTTTAATACATCAGTACGCTCAGTAAATTTCAATTGTATCCCGTATGCTGGTATGTTGCAGGTTGGCACTGACGCTAGGAAGCCAACGATTGGGCTATAATCCTATTGCGCCACAACGAGTTACTATAAAAACTAGGAAAAATTATGTATGCCATTGAGTTCGAAACAAATGTTCACAACAATATGATTCAAATCCCCAGAGAATATAAAGAACTTGAAGCCAAGCACATCAAGGTTTTTATCGTAGAAGTGAGCAACACGCAAAAACAATTACCCGCTGGTTTTTTGAGTCCTGTCACCATCACCAGTTATAAAAACATCGCTAAACGAGATGATCTCTATGATCGCTAAGGCTTTTTTTGATACCAATATCTTTATCTATGCGCTTACGAAAACGCAAGACCAAGATAACTAAAACAAAAGAATGAAGGCGTTATCTATTTTTGAAACACTCATGCAATCACAAACGATTGTCACGTCAGTGCAGGTTTTAAACGAGTTCCATAGCAATTTAGTCAAAAAATTCAAGTTAGAAGATGCGGCTGTTTTCAATATCGTTGAGCAAAATATTTTACCCATTTCTTTAGTTGCACCCGTCACTTTTCAAACATACCACTCCGCTTACCACCTGCGCTCTGAATATAGTTTATCGTTTTGGGACTCTTTGGTTGTTGCCAGTGCCTTGGAAAATAATTGCACCACACTTTACAGTGAGGATATACAGCATCGTCAAGTCATTGAAAATCAGTTGTTAATTATTAACCCTTTTAAATAAAGTCACATCCCGTATGTAGGGTATTTTATAGGTTGGCACTGTCGCTAGGAAGTCCAATAAGTGGGTACATTAGCGTCGAACGAATTGCTTAAAGAAAATTTTAAATATGCACTTTAAAATTCATGCTGTCATGCAACACCCGCACAATATGAATCTTGGTAGCGGTAACCCGATAAAAAACAAAATGGCGGTTGATGTGATATTGCCGATACCCCTCCCGAATGTAATCACAGGCAAAACCAATTTCTGGATTTTCGGCGATTAACGCGATAGCGGCATTCAACTCATCAAAATAATGGTCAGCCTGTTTTTCACCCCAGTTCTTGAACGAGTAAAGCCAGATATTTTTTAGGTCTTGCTTGGCAAGTACCTGGGTGTGGATTTTGTGCTTTTTTAAATCAATCCGGCTGCTTTTTTTGCCTGCTGCCTGATTGCATCCATGTTTAATTCACCAGCATCACCACTCTCTTCGCCTTCAATCAGTGCTGTGCGTAAAGCGTGCAGCTTTGAGTCCGCTTCTTTTTCTTCAAGCAAGCATAAAGATTCGCTGATGATTTCACTCACGCTGGCATAGCGTCCGCTTTTCAGCAGGGAATCAATGAGATTATTCCAGTGTTCACCGAGGCTGATCGTTTGAGTTTGTACTTGTAGCATTTTTTTCCCTCAGGTTATTTATTTTACAAGTGAGTCATACGATATAGGCTTATGATTGGCAAAGCAACTCCCTTTTTTACCTGCCGTAAGTGCTCAAGTTTATCCCGTATGTTGGGTGTTTTGTAGGTTGGTGCTGACGTTAGGAAACCCAGCAATTGGGATAGTAATTTAAAAGACTTGTTTTTAATGTTAAAACAAGTCCAATCAATGAATCATGTAAGGTACACAATGCGTATCCTGCAAAACTTGACGCTACATCACAACGCATAACTCAATAATGTAATACCAACCCAAGCAAAACCAATGGTTGTAATGATAAAGCTAATAGCGGTATAGACTTTCCAAATAGTTTTATCCCAAAAAGTCGGATCAAATGCGGCAATAACAAATACACAGGGATTGGCAATTCCACCGATCACAACCAGCCAACAAGCGGCAATAGGCAGTGGCACTTTTGTGGCATAAAAAGCCAGGCAAAACAAAGCCATTAATGCAAAATCAATATGCGCCCTAATGAGGGTTTTATAATCGGTCAAAAATTCCCCATCAATGCCTTTAATGGGAAACCATCGGGCAAAAGTCATCAACCACGCCGATGCCAACAACGCAAAAATCATAATGACCGCACCAATCAATAATATTTCCATCCCATCTCCTGTTTTTTAAATTGTTTGTTATAATCAAAAATACTTACCGGTCAGTCTGGTTTTAATTGTACTATACCGGTCGGTATAGTCGCAACATTATTAGTCATGCTACTTCTATCTATGCCTATCAATCTGCAAGAAAAAATCCTGCAAGCTGCATCAGAACTGTTCTATAGCCAAGGCATTAGGGCAACTGGTGTTGATGCTATTGTCAAAGCCGCAAACACCACCAAAATGAGTCTTTATAAATACTTTCCTTCCAAGGATGATTTGGTGGTTGCTTTCCTGCGTAAGCGAGATGAGGATTTTCGTACTTGGTTTGTCGCTCAGGTTGACGGCAAAACCGATAATCCGAAAGCTAAGTTATTGGCGATTTTTGATGTGATTAGCGAATGGATGGATATTCCTGAGTTTCGAGGTTGCGCTTTCATCAATGCCGCCGCTGAATTTCCGCTTGAAGGCAATCCTGTACATCAGGTGTCGGCAGGGTTTTATGATAAATTTCGGCATTATATTGCTGACTTGGCGAGGCAGTGTGATTTGAAATGCCCTGAAAGTCTGGCTATCCAGCTAAGCTTGCTTATCGAGGGCGCTATTGTTTCAGAACAAATGAAGCGTCACTCAGGTGCTGCTGAGCAAGCCAAACAGGCAGCCATCATGCTTATCGAAGCAAGCCTGCCATGAGTATCCCAAATG
>JABFRM010000095.1 GCA_013141155.1 Methylococcaceae bacterium
AGGGGAGGGAGGAGGGAGGGAGAAGTATGAATATTACTCGCACCTCCAATCAAACAATTGAGCCAACTCAGGTTGCAGGGTTTAATCAATTGTATGATGATTTTAACGGGACTATAGCTTGGAAATATGGCGTAGCAGCAGACCAGAAATTTTCAAAAAATATTTCTGCAGGCATTGAATACTCAGAAAGAAAGCTTGATGTTCCTATAGGTATTTCATCGGGTAACTGGAGTGAACAACTTGGCAGAGCTTACATATACTTAACTCCACATAATCTTATTTCACTTAGTGCCGAATATTTTTATGAGAAGTTTAATCGACGTGAGAATCCCGCTGAAACCGGAATAATTGACGTGAAAACGCATAGGGTTCCTATAACAATTAATATATTTCATTCGACAGGGTTATCATTTATGCTAAAAACTTCCTATGTTCATCAATCTGGAGTTTTCGAAAAAGAAAAAATGCCCCTATTGGGAAATTCTGATTTTTATATTGTTGATCTTGATGTTAATTATAGATTGCCTTTGCGCTTTGGAATGGTAAGTTTTGGCGTAAAAAATTTATTCGATAATCGATTTCAATACCAAAGCAATAACTCTTTTTTAGGGAATAATTCTAATGAAACACCGTTTGCTCCAGACAGAACATTATTCACTCGAATAAAATTAGCATTTTAAAATTACCATTGTGATTACTTTATTTACACTAAGAGAGGAAAAACCATGACCATAAAAGACATACTAAGAAGCCCACATTTTCTTGTAGAGCTATTGTTATGTGCAATTATAATTATGTTACTAATTAAGATTGATGGAATTAATGAAATAAAGGTCGATTCAAAGGGGTTTGTAAAAAACACATCTTTTAATATAGCTTTAACAGGGGATGGGGCTGTTCTTCTTTCAGATAGAGATGGCAAAGTTATTTTACGTTCTGATCAAGATTCTTTGAAGAAACTTCATAGTATATCTATATCTACCATTGGTAATAACAAAAATAACTCAATAACACAGGGACTTCTTGATAGTTTAGTTCCTTCTGCTTTTGCAGGTGACTATTTTCAAATTGGGATTAACTTAGATGGGCAATACGTTTGTCGTTGGTTTGATAGCTATACACCATGTTGAAAATTTGTAACACGTAAAACGTAACACGATAGTGGTTCCGCCGGATGTGGGCTGGCGCCGGTCGTGGATGATTTCACGGATGTTTAAGTGACGAATTGGACACTGGTTGTTACACTGGCATCGGCTTTGGCGGATCGCCTGTCGGCATCCGCCTTACATTTTTTCATAACAAGTAGTGTAAGCTTAGGGGAAGCGTCCAAAATTTAGGTTTTGATATTCTAAATTACATTGCATTTTGCATTGCTACAAATTACTTGTTTTTTGACAATAGGGCTTAGTTTGATTAAGTTAATCAAACTAATTAATATTGGAGAATGTCATGGAAATATGCAATGCAAGCGACGCCAAAAGGGAATTTGGGTAAATGTTACTTAGAGCTCAAAAAGAACCGGTTGGCATCAATAAAAACGGGAAGCCGGTTGCTGTAATGGTTTCAGTGCGCGAATATGCAGAATTACAATTTGTAAAAGAGCAATGGTTAAAATCAGCGCTAGCAAAAGGCTTTAATGATTTACAAGCAGGTCGAGTCAATAATGGTCAACCGGTGATGGATCGTCAAAGACAGCGCATAACCAATGCCCTCCTATAAGCATAAGTATCTACACAAGTTTCTACAATTAAAATGCAATGAATTATACAACGTAACGCCGTCATTCCGGCATGGATGCCGGAATCCAGAGCCAAGGATGGTAACCTAGCTGGGCATAAGTGTTTTATTTATGCTCGGTGCTAGACCATTTTTCACATCCATGTGACTGGATTCCGGCATCCATGCCGGAATGACGTGCTTTGAAACTTGTGTAGATACTCAAGCCTCATGAGAGTCATGTTGTGTACTTTGTAGAAAATGCTGACGGTATTACGGTTATCAGAATTCTCCATAAGCGCATGGACACAAAAAGGCATATTTCGACAGCACAAAAAGGGGAGTGATGGCTCTAATATTCCAACCCGTAAGCGCTGCCCATAAGGGGAGCATGAGAATGGTTTCGCCGGATAGAGTATTTGTTTTTTTGATGATACACTGAATACATTTCCTGTTTTATTTCAACATAAGGCGCAATCGTGCAACCAGTCGTTTTTCTAGGGCTTAAAAAAATTCCTTTTTTTGCTGAGCTACCTGATGAAATGCTGGCTGTGTTAGCTGCGAATGCCAAACTGGCTAAATTTCCTAAACATGCGACGATTATTACTGAGGGGGAGGTCAGTAGTTCACTTTATATTGTACTTACCGGCAAAGTACGGGTGTTTACCAGTTACGCCGATGGTAAAGAGGTGACTTTGTTAACGCAGGGGCCAGGGTCGTATTTTGGTGAGTTGGCGTTATTGACTGATGAACCTAGATCGGCTTCGGTGACGACGCTTGAGAGTTCTGTGTGTGGCATTATTACCAGGGCTGATTTCCTCAGTTGGCTGACTTTGTATCCCGCCGTCGCCATCGACTTTTTAGGGATATTATCGGAAAAAGTGAAATATTTGACCGAAAAAATTAAGCAACTGGCGTTATTTAATGTTTATGAGCGTACGATCAGTGTCTTAAAGGATATGGCGCGTCAGGAAGGCGATTGCTTTATTATTGATAACCGGCCTACGCAGCAGGAATTGGCGTCAATGGTGGGGGCGTCAAGAGAAATGGTCAATAAAGTGATGAAGGAGTTAACCCGTGGCGGGTATGTGGTGGTCTTAGATAAGTCGTTGCGCATTGAGGGTCGTTTGCCCAGCAATTGGTAATGGCAATCAAGGCTCATCATAGTCGATAAAAAAGCGCAGCAAACCGAAAAAGCCCTTTGATAAATAATTGCGTATAATGACGGAATTCTCAAATGCTGCCCTTGATGGGCTGGAAAAAGCATCACCATGAAACAAAAACTCTTTGATTATCCGCTATTCGCATTAGGTTTCAGACCTTTTTTTATATTAGCAGGGTTGTCGGCTTTATTCTTAATGCTGCTTTGGAATGCTATTTTGCATGGCAAAATAACGGCGCACCCTTATTATCCTGGCGCATACTGGCACGCGCATGAAATGTTAATTGGCTATAGTGCGGCGGTGATTGCGGGATTTTTACTTACAGCGGTTAAAAACTGGACAGGGCTTGAAACCGTTACGGGCGGTAAATTAGCGGGGTTGTGTTTGCTATGGCTTTACGGTCGTATTGTGCCGTTTTACGCTGATACATTGCCCGGTTGGTTGTGCGCGCTAATTGACTGGGCGTTTTTACCGGTATTAGCCTATCAGCTTAGTATTGTCATCATTGCGGTTAAACAACCGCGGAATCTGATTTTTATTGGTCTGTTAGCCATGATGGCTCTGGGTAATGCGTTAATGCACGCCGACTTGTTAGGGTTCACTAGCAAGACCGCTGATAATGGTTTGCAATTAATCATTGCAACTATTATTTTCTTGATATTGGTTATTGCTGGACGGGTATTTCCTTTTTTTACTGAACGGGGTCTGCAAGGATTTATTGCGATCCGTAATCAACAAATAGATGGACTCGCCATCGCCGCAGCCTTGAGTGTTTTCTGTTTGCAATTAATCGACGTTTCCGGCACTTGGCTGGCGCTTGCGGCAATAGCTGCGGCAGTCTTAAACGGCTTAAGAATGTCCGGTTGGTACACGCAACGCATCTGGTATGTGCCGCTATTATGGATTTTATATACCGGTTATGCCTGGATTATTATCGGTTTTGTCTTAACCGCATTGGCGGCTTATAATCTGGTCGCTGGGGATTTAGCGTTACATGCGTTCACTCTGGGTGGCATTGGGGTTTTAACTTTAGGTATGATGGCGCGCGTGGCATTGGGTCACACGGGCAGAGCCTTAAAAGCGTCCAATACCATCGCGATAGCGTTTGTGCTGCTTAATTTAGCTGCCGCTGCTCGCGTCCTGTTACCTGCTGCGATTCAAAGCAGCAGCGCTTTATTTATATATGCTGCGACCCTGTTGTGGTTAGGTGCTTTTGCTTTGTTTTTGGCGGTGTATCTACCGGTCTTGACACAACCACGAATAGCAGAAAATAACGGTTCAAGCTAAACACAATTAACATTTTGGAGATGTGTATGTTTCAAACTAAAATTGCCGGATTATTGTTGTTATGGTTGTTAACCCTATCTTCTGCTCAAGGGGAAGAGGTGCTGGGTTATATTAAAACTACCACCCCAAACGCTTTTTTGGTAATTGACTCCAAAACTCGACCTGCGGATGTCGGTAGCCCCGTTTATGCTGGCAATGTTATTAAAACGGACGCCACGGGTAGTTTAGGCCTCACCCTAAAAGATAATACCGTACTGTCTTTCGGGCCTGATACAGAATTTGAAATCACTGGTTATTTCTACGAACCTGGTGATGACAAATTAAAACTAGACATGAAGCTGTTGAAAGGAACCCTACACTATATATCTGGGGTCATTGCCAAGTTGAAACCGGATGCTGTGAAGCTTAATACACCAGCGGGCATCATCGGCGTAAGAGGTACACATTTTGTTGTTAAAGTTGAAGAATAATTTTGGGGGGTATATGAACTATACAAAACCGGTTGCAAAAATAACCCTGTTAGCTATTAATGCCTTGTTATTAACCGCTTGTT
>JABFRM010000171.1 GCA_013141155.1 Methylococcaceae bacterium
CCCCCAAGCAATCCACAACAAGATGACGGCACCTTTATGTTCATCTTAATCGCTGGCGTCATGGCAGGCTGGTTTTTATCGGCTATTTTCGGTCGAACTTTAGGTGGCACTTTTGCCGCCTTAGGCAGTGGCGCAGTGGCGGCATTATTTTTGGGTATGGGATTTTCACTCATCGCTGGCTTAATTGTTTTTTTCATCGTCGGCATACACCAAAGCAGCGGTCGTGGCTGGAGTAGTGGTAACGGCGGTTTTGGTGGTGGAGGCGGTTTTGGCGGTGGTGACAGCGGCGGATTTAGTGGCGGTGGTGGTGGCGGTTTTGGCGGTGGTGGAGCATCGGGGTCATGGTAAATTTTACGCGCTGGTTAACACATACCTTTATTACCCCCTGGCGCTGGCGCTTGGCTTTCCCCAGCAATGTATTGCAAGAAATTGAGCAAAGCATAACCGAGTCTGAACGTCGGCATAACGGCGAACTGCGCTTTGCAATTGAAAATGCACTGCTACCCTCCTGGGTATGGCGGGGCATGTCAGGACGGCAGCGCGCAACGGAAATATTTTCCAATCTACGCGTATGGGATACCGAAGACAACGGCGGCGTGTTAATTTATGTATTATTAGCCGATCGGGAAGTACATATCATCGCTGATCGGGGTATCGCAAAACGGGTCAAACAAGGGGAATGGGATGCCGTAGCAACGGCAATGCAAAGCCAATTTAGTGCCGGTCGCTTTCGGCCTGGCGCTTTAGAAGGTATTCAACAAATCACTACGCTGCTTGCGCGTTTCTTTCCGCCGGGTGCCAAGAAAATCAATGAACTCCCCAATAAGCCGGTTATTATCCGCAAGTGAAACGCGCACCCCCATCTGTTTAATTGAGGGCGGATCTTTCAACAAAATAAAGCTTCCTTTTTAAACTTGGATTCCAAGTAATTACTGTTAGGCTGACGGAAACTCAATCGTCTAGCCATTTTCGATTAAATGAGATCATTAATGACCGCACCTCAAATAGGATTTATCAGCTTAGGCTGCCCGAAAGCGCTGGTTGACAGCGAGCAAATTTTAACGCGCCTGCGTTCCGAAGGCTATCACATTTCACCCACTTATAAAGACGCAGACTTAGTGATTGTAAATACCTGCGGCTTTATTGACGCCGCGGTTGAGGAGTCGTTAGACAGTATTGGCGAGGCACTGGCAGAAAATGGTCGGGTTATCGTCACTGGCTGCCTAGGGGCGAGAGCCGATGAGATCAGGGCGAGGCATCCAGAAGTCTTAAAAATAACCGGTGCGCATGCCTTAGAGGAAGTCGTCAGCGCCGTGCATGAACACTTACCACCAGCACACGATCCTTTTTTGCATCTGGTGCCGCCGCAAGGTATTAAATTAACCCCTGCTCACTATGCGTATTTAAAAATATCGGAAGGCTGCAATCAACGCTGTAGCTTTTGCATTATTCCCTCTATGCGCGGCTCATTGGTCAGCCGTCCTATTCAGGAGGTTTTACAAGAAGCCGAGCGACTGGTGACGGCTGGTGTAAAAGAACTGTTAGTGATCTCACAAGATACTGGGGCTTACGGTGTTGACCTAAAATATCAACCCGCACAGTGGCAAAATAATGCCATTCGCACCGACATCGTTGACTTAGCCTCTGCTTTAGGCAATTTAGGCGTTTGGGTAAGAATGCACTATGTGTACCCCTACCCGCACATAGATAAAATCATTCCTTTAATGGCGGAAGGCAAGATTTTGCCTTATCTGGACATTCCCTTTCAACATGCCAGCAGCCGCATTCTTAAACTCATGAAACGCCCGGCCGCAGCAGAGAATAACTTGGATCGCATACGTGCTTGGCGCAATGCTTGTCCAGACATTACCTTACGCAGCACTTTTATCGTAGGTTTTCCAGGAGAAACCGAACAAGAA
The DNA here is from genome assembly GCA_013141155.1 of Methylococcaceae bacterium. GTDB lineage: Bacteria > Pseudomonadota > Gammaproteobacteria > Methylococcales > Methylomonadaceae > SXIZ01. The sequence continues at coordinate 1,920 of JABFRM010000171.1, forward strand.
TTTGAGGAATTATTGGCGTTTTTAAGCGAAGCCCAACTTGATAGAGTCGGTGCTTTTGCTTACTCACCAGTCAATGGCGCTGCCGCAAATGCTTTAGCAGATCCTGTACCTACAGAAATAAAAGAGGAACGTCTCGCACGTTTTATGGCGCATCAAGCGGATATTAGCGCCGCTAGATTACAACAACGTATTGGTCGAATTGAAACGGTGTTAATTGATGAAGTGGTTGCCGAGGGGGCAGTTGCACGCAGTAAAGCTGATGCACCGGAAATAGACGGACAAATCTATATTGATGGCGCAACACATTTAAAAGTCGGTGATTGGGTAAAGGTAGAACTTGAAGAAGCCGATGAATACGACTTATGGGGTAAGTTAATTTAGTTTCAGCGTGTATTGTCAAGGACGACGATAATGAAGCGCACAACTAAAATATTTGGATTTATTAAATCAGAACAATAGCTCAGGACTATTTAAATCTAAAACAGCCCTGAGATACCAGTTACAACGGATTATTAAGCAGGAATAACATTCTCAGCTTGTGGTCCTTTCTGACCATTTGTTACTTCCATAGTAACTTTTTGACCCTCTGCTAAGGATTTACGTCCACTGCCATTAATAGCACTGTAATGAACGAAAACATCTTTACCACCCTCTTGCTCAATGAAACCGAAACCTTTCTCATCATTGAACCACTTAACAGTACCTGAAACTTGATTTGACATATTACTCTCTTGCTTAAAAATTTTACGCGTTTGCGCTGTGTAATTGACTCTAGCGGTCTTAAATTAGACTCACTAGGTTTAATTATACACTATTTACTAAAAATTACTACAGTAGTCTTTAAATTAATTTTAAACTGCATTAAGTTGTTATCGTTAATCCGCTAAGCACTCTCCTGAGTCAACAGTTCTTTTAGATAACGATACAATAAACGGGCGTATTTATGTGGCGCATCATGGGCTAGTTCTTTTTTCGCACTCCGCACCAAGTGCCGTAATTGCTGCCGATCTGCGTCGGGATAATCGCTCAGTAGTCGCGTTAAAACGTCTTCCTCATTGTTAATCAACTGATCCCGCCAACGCTCTGCCGCATGATGCTCCCTAACTGCATGCGCACTTTTGCTCTGTAACCGCGCTAATTTTTCTTGCAGAGGGGCAATATCTATTTTTCTAAGCGCACCAGAGATATATTTCATTTGTCGCTTACGCGCCCCCGTGGGCGGCATACCGGAAGCCGCCACCAATGCTTTAAATAATTCCACATCCAGCTCAAATTGATTTAATTGCGCCAACGGCAAACCAGCCAATTCTTCGGCAAAAGCAGCAAGATCAGCTATATCCCGCTTAATCTGGCTTTTGTTAGGCCTGATCGCATAATAATCAACGCCATTTTCATCCAACTCTTCTTCGTACATCTTATACCATCACAATTAAAAAAATAACAAATAGCACGACAAAACCCAATGGCAACAACACGCCACCCCAATCAGAAGGTACATTTTTGCTACGTTGCAACGCTGATTTTGCACCGGATTGCATCCATAACACCACCATTAACAGCAACGCACCCAATATTACATTTTCCCACCAAGCATAAGACTGCATAAACGCCTCACTCTTAAATAGCACAATAATACCACAAGCCCCTCCTGATAACCGATTGGATTTTATTGAAAAACGAGTTTTACCCGAATAACTGCCACACACAGAACGACACATAAGACACCAACAAAACCAGATTAAAAATAACAACACTATTCATTAAAAAATAAAACTGTACGGCAAAACTAATATTTTTAGACGATGAAATTTGCGATAATGATGGCTTTTCAGTCAGGCAACTTACAATAACTATGTGGTTTAAAAATCTTACTTTATTTCGTTTTACCGAACCCTTTACCCTCTCTGCTGCCGAAGTGGAGGAAAAATTACAAGCCATGCCCTTTAAGCCTTGCGGCCCCCATGTTGAGGCCAGTTTTGGCTGGACTTCACCCGTCGGAAAAAACGCCGACCAACTCATACATGCCAACAATGGCTTTATGATGATCTGCTCTAAACGCGAAGAAAAAGTATTACCCGCTGCGGTCATTAGCGAAATGACACAAGAAAAGATCACGGAAGCTGAAGATCGTGACAATCGCAAACTCTCTAAAAAAGAGCGCACGGCGATCAAAGATGAGGTTATTTTTGAATTACTACCCCGGGCCTTTGCATTTTCGCGCAAAACTTATGCCTATATTGACCCTAAAGGCGGATGGCTAGTCGTCGATTCTGCCTCAGCCAAAAAAGCGGAAGACTTACTCAGCAACCTGCGCAAATGCTTGGGTTCATTACCGGCGGTTCCGCCATTAACAGCGACCAAACCGGTCATCACCTTGACACAATGGCTGTTTTCAGATGAATTACCCCCAGCAGACGTCAAAATCGAAGATGAATGTGAATTACGCGCCCCCGAAGAAGCGGGCGGCACGATTCGTTGCAAACGTCACGACCTGGCATTACCGGAAATTAAAAATCATTTAGATACTGGCAAACAAGTAATAAAGCTGGCTATTAGCTGGGAAGACCGCATCAGCTTTATCATTGATGAAAACTTAGGGATTAAGCGCTTAAAATTCTTGGAGCTCGTTCAGGACCAGCTGACTGATACCGCAGCAGATGACGAAATTGAACAATTTGATGTCGATTTTTCAATTATGACGCTGGAGCTAGCTAACTTCTTACCGCGCTTACTAGATTTATTTGATGGCGAACTTAAATCCTAATTTGGCAAACCCTTAATTTAAGAACATTTAAG
>JABFRM010000129.1 GCA_013141155.1 Methylococcaceae bacterium
ATCGGTTATGCCCACCCGTGCAAACGTGAGGCGTTGCTGGCGTTTAAAATAAGGCAGCTCTTCAGTCAGTCCCAAAGCCAATGGATGATTGCCGCCGGTTTCAAAATGGGCATCGAATAAACCGACACATCGCTAACCTGTACTGGGCCGTAAGCTGTCCGTCCATTCGCTATCGCCACTTCCACCAAGGGCTCAAGTGCGTACATGCCGCGACTACCATTGCGAATTAACTTAAGTTCAATACCACGTTGCGCCGCTTCTTTCAAAATAGCCTTAGCAACACGATCTGCGCCTAACGATACCGCACTGGAGTCATTGGAAACATAAATGTTAATACTCATGCTGACTCTCCTTCTTCACTCACCGCAGCATCAAAGCTAGCCGGCGAGACGCGACCATAAATTTCCGACCCGATTTGCATCGCCGGTGAACACGCGCAATTCCCTAAACAATACACCGGCTCCAGTGAAAACTGTCCATCTGCGGTGGTTTCATGATAATCAATGCCTAGACGTTCTTTCACATGCGCTTCCAATTTCATGCCGCCCATTGCTTGACAGGATTCCGCGCGGCACAGTTGAATAATCTGCTTACCCGGTGGCGTATCCCGAAAATAATGATAAAAACTGATCACGCCATGCACTTCTGCACGGGAAAGGTTCAGGGCGCTAGCAATATCTGCAACGCTGTCCGCAGGAATATAGCCTAAGGTATTTTGTACCTCATGCAAGATAGGCAAAAGCGCACCAGGCTTAGCTTTTAAGGCAGCGGCTATGGTTTGGACGGTCGTTTGGGTAGCGCCTGAATAACTCATCGTAATCTCACTTGATAATTCCCTGCATAAAAACAACGGCAAACCCTAGCCACTGTGTCACTGATTGTTGCGAGATAGCATAGCACACGCGTTAATTTATGTAAAAAACACATAGTGATGACACCAATTTGTTTTTATAGTTCCCCGGCGGAGCATGAAAACGAATACATTGGATAGGTAAGATAGTAACTGATGTTACACGGATTGGTCAAAAGTCTGGCTTAAGCCCGACAATAACGCGCCCAGTCAAATGGCATCCCATAAGAAATAATCGCCAACCCGTTTCGCTTGCCCGCAGCGGATTCACCACAATATCGCGCCATTCTTTGCACGTCTTCATCTTTGCGCGCCGCAGGGTCAAGATAATATGTCGAACTAAAACCCAATTTCCAATCTGCGTAACATCAGTAAGTAACAATGCTAAAGTTCTCAGGAATATATTGTGGCTCAGAGCTTGAGTATCTATACAAGTTTCAAAGCACGTCATTCCGGCATTCATGCCGGAATGACGGTTAAGCCTGTGCCGATAATACCTGAAAGCTTTTGTTTAATTATTTATAGCACAGAGCATATATCAAGCTATTATTGTCTAATAAAGCGAATTGTATCGATGAGTTGAATCTAGGTGCAAAAAAAACAATTTTTTCATCTTGAATAAACTTATTGGGTTTGTGATTCACTTTTCAGTTTTAACAAGCTGAAACTTTCCCGTGTTAACGCCAGCATGGTTCGCAAGGTACTGGCCTATTTTTAAAACAATTTTTACTTTAAGGCGGGTGTAATGAAGTGTATCATTTTTATGGGTATATTTTGGGCTTTAGGATATAGTCAATTAGCCGTTGCAGGCTCAGTTCCTGCAACGATAGTGACACAAGAATTGGTGGCGCCCCCCTTTTTACCGACACATAATCAGATTGACCAATCCGCACCAAAAGTCATCCGCTGAAAATCTTGGAAACGGAGCGCTAGCGAAGTGAAGACTTTTAGTCTTTGGTAGGCGTAGGTCAGATTGAGTTTTCCAAGACTAATGCGGCTGAGCATTGGTCTTGGAAATAAGCAATCTGTTTCCGGAATGAGCCGTAGAGTCCATTGTAGCGATGTTCGCGATCCCCTTGGGTCGCGGACGATACTGGTACAGGACGGCCAAAGCCGCCGGAGGCAAAAAACATGTCGCGTAACTTTTCGCAGCTTGATTGGGCTGGGATGCTCAAAACAAGCTATCGCGAAAATAGCGACACTATCGGGCTTTTTATGGGCATTTTGATTCTAAACAATCGGCGTTTTCAGCGGCGATTGTGTCGGACTTAAATAAGCTGGAAGCAGGCATTGCAGATTTTCAAAACGAATACGGGCAAAAATGGTGGCCTGCATTTGCACAGCTCTATATGAACCAAAAGCGCACTTGTGACCTGACTGAAAGCTGCGTATTACAAAGCTTGACTCCAGAAGTAGGACGCTCGGATGAGGCAATCCGTGGTCTATTTGAAACCGAATTGCTCAAAATTATAGAAGTGGCTAACAAAGACACTACGAAAAGCGTTGATCAAGACGCCCATGAAAAAACGTGGGTCAATCTGGCTATGTTAATAGGTGGCGTTACCTTGGCGCGCGCGGTTAAAGATGAAGTGTTAGCAGATAAAATTGCTCAAGCGATACGATAAAAAACCAGATATTTTTCTTGTCAATCCCAACCATTTATATTCGGGACTAAACACCTAGCAAGATAAAATTCCCGAAAACGGGATGGATGATATTGCGGTGGATACCCATCATGCCTAATCCTGCTGCCACCGCAACAGGCTTGTGCGAAACAATCCAAATTTTGTCGCCATCGGGGAATTCGCCCATTTCCATGGGAAAGCCCATTGCCGGATTCATTGCCCGAATGCCTTTATCTTCCAGTAACCTCACTACCGTCCGTGCGATATCATTAACCTGATCCCCAGTATGGTGAAATTCTAGGTTCGAGACTGAACGGGCTGGCGTTTTAATGGCTTCGCGGTTCATCCGCACCACAAAACTGATTAAGGTTTTGGTATACGGAAAAGCACTTAAAATAGTTTCGCGTTGGTTATCCAGCTCTGGCCTGTCGATTTCAACAAAGCCGACATCATCCGCGCCCGCCTCCAGCAGCATTTGTTTCAGACTAGCAGCATCCAGTGCTTGTGGCATAACGGGAACGGACGGTAAGGCCGAATCAAGCAATTTTTTTACAGTTGGGTGATCTTCGAGTTTCAAAGTAAACTCCTATTTGTATATACAAGTATTTGGTCATAAAAAAATTAATCAAGTAAACTTACCTGATTGATCCGCTTAATAGCTTGGTTAAAGTGAGTTACGCTGTCCTCCCCTAAAAGCTGCATAACTTGCTCTTGAGCGCCCTGCCAGGCAGGAATAGCATCTTCCAAGAGCTTACGGCCCTCGAAAGTTAGCTGGAACGGTTGCGCCCGACCATCAGATTCCGGCACCACTTGCAACCATCCCCGTTGTTTCATGCGCTCGACATTGCGACTCAGGGTAGAGACATCCAAATTCAAGATGTCGCACATATCCGCTGGCCTCACTATACCCATTTTGGCAGTGGCGACCAAAATGTTCATTTGGCTCACTTTCAGATCCAAAGACCGCAACGCATTGTCATAAATATTAGTCACGACCCTATTCAGCATACGCAGACGCACGGCAATACATTCGTTAGCGATTTGGTCAATTTGGCTATCAAAATGTTTAGTCATCATTTTCACCTTAAGGTAATTGTATATGCAATTAAAAATTTTGCAATTAATTTATAATGGAGTCATCAAATCTTCTGGGCGACGGCATACAACACATTGGCCTGCACGGCTTGTATCTTGGCATTGGTGATGAATTCAACATTAGCTCGACGAACCCGTGCCAATTCTTCTGGCTCTAGTTGCTCAACAGTACCACGATAACCGGAACCCAGCACCATCGTCCACCAGTCTTCCGGTGAAGTGATGGGATGTGTTCCAAATTCGAGGACTATTGTTGCTTCGAGTGCGTCGCCTTCGTTTAACATCGCCATGAGCGTTGATGGTTCGGTGATGCGATCCCATGCACTGAATCCTTTATACAGATCAGGCCGCACTTCACGCACGCTGTTCCAAAATACCGCATTGACGGGCTCAAAAAAATCCTGTCCCCATGTTGTGATCGCCAGTTTTCCGCCAGGGCGTAAGACCCGCCACAACTCTCGGACAGCGGCAGGCATGTCCGGTACGAAAAATATGCCGAACACGCACACCACCGCATCGAAGCTGTTATCGGCAAAATCGGTATCCAGCATGTCACCAAGCTGGAATTCAACGTTACCTAAGCCTTGGTTACTTGCCTTGCTGATGGAGAGGTTCAGCAAATTTTCGGCCAAGTCAATGCCAATAACTTGTCCGGTTGAACCCACTTGCTCAGCCGCAGGCAAGGCGGATGCACCGCTGCCGCAGCAAACATCCAGCACCCGCAAGCCAGGTTTTAGATCAAGGCGATTAATGGTGTTCCGTCCAAAACGATCCCAAAAGGTATTGACGGGATGGTCAAAACAATCGGCGGCGGCGTTATAGGTTGCTGCGGCTCTGGTTTGTGCTGTATCTGTCATGTGATGGCCTCGTGGTTTAAAATCAATTACGCTTGCTTACCCAAAACTGCCGCTTGATACTGTGCCAACAATTGTGGGTCTTCAATAGACCCATGATGGTGAACTTGCTGCCAACGCCCGTCTATTTTGCGGAATATTCGGCTGGTGCGGATGGCAAGCGTAATCTCGTCATCACCTAAACGAAAATACCCACGCTCCCTGCCGACGGCGTAAAACATCGCGGCTGTTTCGTGCAAGGTGTAATCAAAATACTCAACATAGACTTTTGCCTGCCCCGTAAGAT
>JABFRM010000151.1 GCA_013141155.1 Methylococcaceae bacterium
GTCGGGACGATATTGTGCCAGGGGTATCGGGGCTTGCGGAGCAAAATAACTGTCGCGTAGTCTTTTGCCGCTTGCTTGGGCTGGGATGCCCAAAACAAGCTATCGCAAAAGTAGCGACTCTCCTTAAGCACAGTCTTTACTTATTATCAGTTCACTGCCGCACAGGCAGCTTAGAAATTTTCAACAGCTGTACAGCCAAGCTTATCGTAGTTCACTGCCGCACAGGCAGCTTAGAAATGAAACCCCTGGGTAACCGTCTGATGGGTCACGTTCACTGCCGCACAGGCAGCTTAGAAATGTTACTGAGGTTAAACAACCTGTTACTGAGGGTTCACTGCCGCACAGGCAGCTTAGAAATTGTCATCAGATAGGGGTGAGTGGGGGTGGACGTTCACTGCCGCACAGGCAGCTTAGAAAACAAATACCTCTGCTACCCGTGAGCTTACTGCGTTCACTGCCGCACAGGCAGCTTAGAAAGTAACCCACCCCTTTCTCGGCGCAGTACATGGGTTCACTGCCGCACAGGCAGCTTAGAAACATAGATGTCCAAAGAAGGGTTTGAGCGGTACGTTCACTGCCGCACAGGCAGCTTAGAAAGCACAGGGAGTCGCTGAAAAAGCATCAAAACTGTTCACTGCCGCACAGGCAGCTTAGAAATCCAAATTTTTCTTGTTACTCGGGTTATAGTCGTTCACTGCCGCACAGGCAGCTTAGAAACTGTGGGTAAGCTGACTATCGGCGTTGGGCATGTTCACTGCCGCACAGGCAGCTTAGAAACGATGAATTGCATCCATTTGACGTAGCAGTCGGTTCACTGCCGCACAGGCAGCTTAGAAAGTCTAAGCCGAATCCTGTTGCTGTCGAAACTCGTTCACTGCCGCACAGGCAGCTTAGAAATAGCTGTAACGTCAACTCGACACTCAGCAAATGTTCACTGCCGCACAGGCAGCTTAGAAAAATAAAAGCTTATCCTGCAACCTAAAAAAACGGTTCACTGCCGCACAGGCAGCTTAGAAAAAGATATTACAAATCCAGCTGTTTTTGGTAATGTTCACTGCCGCACAGGCAGCTTAGAAATGCCAGCAGCACAGTTATTTACACCGCTAAAAGTTCACTGCCGCACAGGCAGCTTAGAAAACCAGGCAATTCGGCAATGTGTGTCTTTTTGAGTTCACTGCCGCACAGGCAGCTTAGAAACATTGGCTTAGTAGCCTTGTTGTTTTGTCTAAGTTCACTGCCTCACAGGCAGCTTAGAAATCTAAATCCTTGCGCAAAGTGGACTTACCCGCGTTCACTGCCGCACAGGCAGCTTAGAAAAACAATTTGGCGCTAAACAAGGTGATTTTGGAGTTCACTGCCGCACAGGCAGCTTAGAAATGGTTAAAAAATATAATAGTGCTGTCCAGGAAGTTCACTGCCGCACAGGCAGCTTAGAAATCCTTAAACATGAGAGCAGGCTGAGTTTTTACGTTCACTGCCGCACAGGCAGCTTAGAAAATAACGATCGGCAATAATACGGCAACAATCAAGTTCACTGCCGCACAGGCAGCTTAGAAAACCAAGCAATCTGGCAATGTGTGTCTTTTTGAGTTCACTGCCGCACAGGCAGCTTAGAAATGCCAGAATAAAGCTGCGCGTGAATTGTTGCGGTTCACTGCCGCACAGGCAGCTTAGAAAGTTGAAGCCAGGATAAATATTGATCGCCTGGCGTTCACTGCCGCACAGGCAGCTTAGAAATGCAGGGGTGTCTGTTGTAAATACAATATTGCGTTCACTGCCGCACAGGCAGCTTAGAAAAAACTGCTGCTTGCCGAATCATTTTGCCCTTTGTTCACTGCCGCACAGGCAGCTTAGAAAGCAAGCATCGTGCTTATATACTTGCAACTGTAGTTCGCTGCCGCACAGGCAGCTTAGAAAAATGCAACTACACCGCCGCCAAGTAGCTTTAAGTTCACTGCCGCACAGGCAGCTTAGAAACAATACTGCCGCTGCATTAAGCGCAGCTATGAGTTCACTGCCGCACAGGCAGCTTAGAAAAGCTGAATCGTTACTGCAAAAACAAAGGCAGGGTTCACTGCCGCACAGGCAGCTTAGAAAGCAAGGTTTTTTTGTATCAATACTTCAGTTAAGTTCACTGCCGCACAGGCAGCTTAGAAAGCGTGAAGAAGAAGATAACAAGCAACATCCGCGTTCACTGCCGCACAGGCAGCTTAGAAATGTTGTCCCTGATAGCATGAGTATCAATTACAGTTCACTGCCGCACAGGCAGCTTAGAAAATCAAATAAAACCCCCCAGTAATCGACGGGAAGTTCACTGCCGCACAGGCAGCTTAGAAACGATTGCGGTATATACAGCGGTTGCGATGTTTGTTCACTGCCGCACAGGCAGCTTAGAAATTTACAAAGCCGGTATTGAGCCGCTGCAATTTGTTCACTGCCGCACAGGCAGCTTAGAAAGATTGACAAGACGACGCACATTCGGATGGAAAGTTCACTGCCGCACAGGCAGCTTAGAAAATTCATATTCTGTTCTCCCATTCCATTTCGACGTTCACTGCCGCACAGGCAGCTTAGAAATTAAAAAAAAATCTTTTACTTTAACTATTTAGGTTCACTGCCGCACAGGCAGCTTAGAAATGACAATTTTGATGTTGTAAAAAATAAACAGGGTTCACTGCCGCACAGGCAGCTTAGAAAATTCCACTTCGACATAAGATGAATGTGCCGGTGTTCACTGCCGCACAGGCAGCTTAGAAAAAAACAAAGCGGCTTGCGCTTGTTTTTGATGTGTTCACTGCCGCACAGGCAGCTTAGAAATTGCAAAGTCTTATCACTAAACGTTATGATGCGTTCACTGCCGCACAGGCAGCTTAGAAAGCGTGCAGCTCTTGGCTGGCGCAACACTGATCGTTCACTGCCGCACAGGCAGCTTAGAAAGCATTAGCTTGCAACATCTGGCACAGGATGAGGTTCACTGCCGCACAGGCAGCTTAGAAAAGACTGAGTAAATGCCGATGGTGGCTTGGTAAGTTCACTGCCGCACAGGCAGCTTAGAAACAATCTTCAACGTACAAAGAGGCGGCAGGCTTCGTTCACTGCCGCACAGGCAGCTTAGAAAGATTGCGGTATATACGGCGTTTGTAATGTTTTGTTCACTGCCGCACAGGCAGCTTAGAAATTAACAACATCTGTTTTTGCAGAATTAACGCTGTTCACTGCCGCACAGGCAGCTTAGAAAGGTGGGCAGGTCACTATGACAGTCAGCAGTAGGTTCACTGCCGCACAGGCAGCTTAGAAAAGCATAGAAAAGGTGGTTAATAATGCTGAAAAGTTCACTGCCGCACAGGCAGCTTAGAAAATTAGAACCGACATAATCAGCGGGGCAACTACGTTCACTGCCGCACAGGCAGCTTAGAAAGGTTTGCACATAGCGCCCGGCGTAACCCCACCGTTCACTGCCGCACAGGCAGCTTAGAAATAGATTTAGTGTGGTTAATGTTGTTGGTAATTATTCACTGCCGCACAGGCGGCTTAGAAATTTTAAGTTTGCTATATTGTGCCTAAGCCCGCGTTCACTGCCGCACAGGCAGCTTAGAAATGGAGTCGTTGCATTTGTCACGCATTGTGCAAGTTCACTGCCGCACAGGCAGCTTAGAAAGCGAGAACTACACCAGTTGGCTGTGCCATCTTGTTCACTGCCGCACAGGCAGCTTAGAAAACGTCTTATCTTAATCAATTTGTTACTAAATCGTTCACTGCCGCACAGGCAGCTTAGAAATTGCATGGGCAATTTCAGCATATCAGTAGAGCGTTCACTGCCGCACAGGCAGCTTAGAAATCAATGCGTACTTTATCAGTGATTGCCACTGAGTTCACTGCCGCACAGGCAGCTTAGAAATAGCGCTCGCATCTATAAAATCGCGTGCAGTGGTTCACTGCCGCACAGGCAGCTTAGAAACATGCTTTCAGTGAGATAATAAGCGCATCACAAGTTCACTGCCGCACAGGCAGCTTAGAAAAGCAACCGCAATATTTAGCCCCGCTTCTGTATGTTCACTGCCGCACAGGCAGCTTAGAAAATCTATTTCCGCATACTGCAAGTGCTGTACAAGTTCACTGCCGCACAGGCAGCTTAGAAAGTTAGAGTCGCTGCCAGTTATCAGAAGGCTTAGTTCACTGCCGCACAGGCAGCTTAGAAAAAAAACAATTTTACAAGCGATATTAAAAGAATGTTCACTGCCGCACAGGCAGCTTAGAAAGTATGAATCCCAAACCTTGAAGAAATGCCCATGTTCACTGCCGCATAGGCAGCTTAGAAATAGGGCAGCTTTTATATATATAAAAGAAGTAAGTTCACTGCCGCATAGGCAGCTTAGAAATTAACTGTTGAGAACAGCCAACCGTCTTCAGTGTTCACTGCCGCACAGTGCCACTGTTAAGCATGAGTATCTACACAAGCATAGCTAAAAACCGTCATTCCGGCATGGATGACGTGCGTTGAAACTTGTGTAGATACTTAAGCACTGTTAAGGCTAGCCAAGTCGATGACAAAGCGGTATTTCACATCGCTTCTTAACATTCTTTCATAGGCTTGGTTAATCTGTTGTATGGGGATAATTTCTATGTCGGAGACAATATTATGTTCAGCACAAAAATCCAGCATTTCTTGCGTTTCTTTTATTCCGCCAATTAATGAACCCGCAATTTGACGGCGTTTATAGATCAAATTACCAACGGCAGGTGACGGATGTGGATGATCAGGCACTCCCACCAGACACAGAGTGCCATCACGTTTAAGCAACGCTGTAAAGCTATCCAGATTATGTGAAGCCGCCACGGTATTCAGAATAAAATCAAAACTGCTAAGATGTTGCTGCATGGCTTGCATATCGCTGGAAATAACCACTTCATGCGCACCTAAACGCTTGGCATCTGCTATTTTGTTCGCTGATGTAGTGAACAAGACCACCTGCGCACCCATCGCACGGGCGAATTTAACGCCCATGTGGCCTAAGCCACCCAGCCCAACAATGCCAACTTTATCGCCGCTACCAACTTGCCAATGTTTTAACGGCGAATAGGTGGTAATGCCCGCACATAACAACGGCGCTGCGGCGGCAGGATCGAGCTTGTCGGAAACATGCAGCACGAAATGATGATCGACCACAATCTGGGCAGAATAGCCGCCGTAGGTACTCCCCCCTGAAATTTTATCAGCCGAATTATAAGCAAACGTCACTGTATTACAAAACTGTTCCAGATCGTCTACACAGTCCGAACAAATCCTGCATGAATCAACCAAACAGCCAACGCCTACCCGATCACCCACTGTAAAACCGATTACCGCATTGCCAATCGCCGTTACTTTGCCGATAATCTCATGGCCAGGTACCATGGGATATTTTGAGCTTGCCCATTCATTACGGGCTTGGTGAATATCGGAATGGCAAACGCCACAAAACAGAATTTCAATTTGAATGTCTTTTGCTCCCAACTCTCGGCGATCAAAGCTGAAAGGGACTAAAGCCGAATGGTTATTATGTGCGGCGTAACCCAGTGTTTTTTGCATGGCATTCTCCTAGATTAGACGACGAATAGGTTAAGTCATCTTGTTAGTGCGGTTTTTTGAATCGCATAAGCCATTAGTTATAACGTAACCCCTCAATACTTACAATACGTGCTTAAACAAAGTTTTCAAGGGGGTTTTGGTTCAATATCCCTCCGTCGGCTGGTTTGCTGCATTGCCCGTTAATGAATGCTCCTGTGCTTTAGTCAACTCAGCCACCATTTTCTCAGCGGCTTTATAATCGGTGCCTGACCAGCTTAATCTGCCCTCTGGCGTTAAAATGGCAAAATAAGGCAGGCCAATTTTTAATTGCCGATACTGGACATCTTCTCGACAGACTTCAAAATCAGGTTCTTTATCCACCAGCTTCACCGCAATGGCTTTTTCCCGTAATGCCTGATTGAGTTGGTTATTATTGACGGTTTCGGTTTTAAACGCCGCGCAATTAGAACACCAACTGGCATAAAAATCGATAAACACCGGTTTACCGGTTCGTTGCGCCAGTTTTTGCGCGGCGGCAAGGTTCCGGTACCAGGAAATACCGGCTTCTTTTTCAACAAGGGGGCCAGCAACAACTTTGGTCGCAAGCGAATTTGAATCAGTATCAGCGGTGGCGGCAGAAAGCGCAATGCTATGCGCCTGAAAGTTATTCATGCCGGGCAACTGGGCAAGGCTGGCAGTGACTAGCCAGCCACCCACCAACATCGACATAACGCCGCAATAATGCAGCATTTTTTTATTCGGCTGCACATCTTCTGGCAGTAACGTCAGCACATTACACTGCACAATGGCAATCCATACGCCCAACATACCGATGACTAAGGTTAGGGTCGTGGCATGTTCAACACCCAATACCCCCATACCTTTTTCCAGATAAGTAAAGGCAAAATACAGGATTGCAAAACCGAATCCATATTTAACTTTATTCATCCAATAGCCTGCTTTGGGCAGTTTTTTAAATTTCAATATGCTGACCAGAAAAAATGGCAACCCAACCCCTAAACCAAAACCTGCCATCATTAAACTCCCTTGTGCAGAGATGCCAAATTTACCCCAAAAACTTAACTGTTGGTTCACCAAGGCTAAGGCATCCGCTTTAGCGGCAATTTTATCAGCCACTTGTAGCAAAAGCGCGAACACGATTGGCCCAACACACGGTGAAATAACCAGACCCGCGACACTGCCCATCAACCAGGTGCCGGTCAAACCTTTCACTTTTGAAGAACGCTGGTCTAAGCTATTCACTTCATTTTGCATAAACCCCAGCTCGTAAAACCCTAACAAGGCCAAGGCAAAAAAAGCAAAGAACACCGCAAAGCCAATATTGACCCACGCCGATTGCATCAGCGTATTGAAGGCACCACCGGACATACCCGCCATTAAGCCCAATAGCATGTAAGTGCCAATAATACCGATCAAATACACCAGCGCGTGTTGCTTTTCTTTTTTAGGCACGCCTTGGGCACGGTTGACAATAAACATCGAAGTAATCGGCAGCATGGGGTACACACAAGGCGTCGCTACTGACAACAACCCAGCGATGAACATTAATCCAAACAGCATCAGGGTATTATCGCGATGATCCTGAAACAACGCCAATAGCCAATCCATAAAGCTGGTGGATGCAGCAGGCGGGGGTAGAGGTAACGCTATGTTGCTGAACTGGGCGCGATAACACACATTGGTTATTTCATTACATAATTGATAACGGATAGTCAAATCGAACGTTTTTGCAGGATTCACGGCAGTCTGCTCTAACCAGAGGGTAAAACTACCCGTATCACGCAAAACCGTGGCTTTCACCAGGCTATCATATACGCCAGCCGGTTTATGCAACTTGGCTATGGTTAATCCAGCCATTGCTAAGGTGGCCTCCGGATCAAATAGGACTGGCAGATAAATATGTTCATCCCCCTCATTCAGATACGCATGATGGCCTTTAGGGACGGTTAAGCTAATTTGATACTGCGCTGGCCAGGTTTGCGTGTGGGCTGGCGTCATGTTTATTGTCGCGGTCGGCATATCAGCCTGCACCAGTCCTTCCGTCGCTAACCATAGCAGGCCTATTGCCATAAAATTTTTCATAAATCCTCCATCATACCTAAAGCGAGATTCTGCCTCATCTCCCTTATCTGGAAGGGGAAAAAATGCAGCGTTACCACTTAAATCGTCGCTATTTATTTACATGATCCAGAATTAGCATTAACGTCCGCCAATTCAAAAACCAAATTTCCTTTGGGTGACAGTTCAGGTGCATAACGTAAGGTTGCCCAATAATCAACATCACCCGTAGCACTGCTGACGCTCACTCTGGGAAGATGCAGCCTGGCATCTTGAACAAATTTACCGTCTTGACCTACTGACAGCACCGATGATTTTGATTTTCCGCAATAGTCTTTGGTCGGAATTTTGCCGAACTCCTGTATATACTTCATGATACTAGCCATATCCTGCGCCGAAGGATTACCGAAATTGGTAGGCACCATATCCGTGTTAGGCAATCCCCAGCGCGCTCTATGGGCAAACTCGCTGAATCTGGCATCTTGCTGTAAATAAGCCACAAAGCCACCTTTGGGCGCAAGCGCCCTGGTTTTAGATTGATCGTTATCAGGTGCGCCATGACATTGGGTACAATTCTCCTCATAATAATTTTTACCAGCTTTTGCATCTGCGGTATCCACCAGCTCGTATATAGTTGGATTAGCCGCTGTCGCTATGCGCTTAAACACTCTGGCAGGTTGGGTATCCGGCGAATTTAAAAACTCCACTAAACAGGACACTTGTTTTTCCGTTAACAGGCCCGTGTAATCAGGATGTTGATTGCCCAAGGTATAGCCCTTGGCGTAAGCGGCGGCATTCGCAGCAGTTTTAGGGGTTATCGGTTCAACCCAACTGCCCGACCCCTCTGCAATACTGCGTCCAGTGCCGGTATGCAAAATCATCTGTGCAGTAATGGGTGCATGTTTACCCATAACCCCCGTATCAATATTACGGCTGCTGCTGTCGCTATCACCCAAACCGGCATTAGGACGGGTGGCGCTACGCGCACGCCGTACATAGCCACCGTCTAAACCAAGACGATCCCAACCGTGACAAGAAGCACAGCGCACATACCCCGCTGATTTTTCACCCGCAGGAAGTGCGCCAGGACCACCCGCTTCTTTTTGTGTCCAGTTATCCCAGACCATGCCGCCGAGCGCCACACAGGCATCATCAGCAATGGCGAGTGTCGGTATAGATATCGCCCCTAATAACAGGGCTAGACTGGTTTGCTTTAAAGTTATTTTTTTCATTTGAACACCTGCTGTTTGGGTTATGTACTAATGTACAAACAACTCCGCTAGGCACCAGCACGCAAGCAATTGAGCGCTAAGTTGAAGCTACTTGTAAATCAGTGTGTTGTTAAATTAATCAAGATTGGCTAAAAAACCACTTTTCAGGAACAAAATAGAACTGATTAAATGTCGCTCAACATGACTCGCTTAAGAAGAATTTCGATCTTCTTAAGGGTTAATTTCTGAATTTTAGAGAAAGGTTCAAACGGGTATAAATAAAAATACGTACATTTAGGCGGAAAAATAACGGCGCTTAGCGGCAATGCTTTGCTTACCCTAAAAAAGTCAGTTATACCGCTACAGGCATGAATATCAAAAGGAGTTGGCAGAGGGGGGGGGATGAACGGGGATGATTGGTTACTGAGTCATCACCGTGAACGTGAAGAAGAATTGAACCGATAAGCAAGTGCGGATAGATCAGCGCCTACAAGCAACAACCTGATTAGCAAGATGCTTCAGCCAACACCGTCATACTGGCAGGGATGCCAGTATCCAGTCACACGGATGTGAATGTATGACTTGGCATAGGGTTTAAATCGAGCGCAATGTATCTGGATTGTACCGTCCTCCGGCTTCCCTGCCGGAATGACGGTTTTTTTGACGTTAGCTGAAGCATCTTTATAATCAGGAGCAACAATGAGGCCCCCTCCTCTTTGGAAAAGAGGGTTTAGGGGCAACTCTATGGGGTTGCCCCCTACAACTTGCTTCCATTTATCTATGTGCTATGACCTGTGTGGGAAAGATGTCCATTGGATAGCGCTGATATGAAATTCCGGTTAACTTTCGCACGATTACCTATTTCATGTCCATGACTAGACTCACGGTTTCTTGCGGACAGGTGGTCATCTCACACAATGCTAATAGTGCGGTGCCGGCATTAATGCCAGAAACAGCGCCAGCTATTGCGGGTAATGCGGACTTCTGTAATATCTTTTGCGTTTCTGCCAAATTCAAATCCGGTTTAAGTTCCATTAACAAGGCAATAACGCCGGACACTTCGGCGGCGGCAATGGAGCTGCCGGAAATGAAATCGTAACTGCCTTGCGGTAAGGTAGTGAGTATTTTTTCACCCGGTGCCGTAACGACGGCAGCTTTGGTCGCAGCCGATACGGATATTTTTGCTTGCTGTGGAAAAATTAACGATTGTACGGCGATAACATTTTTTAACGAGGCCGGAAAACCTTCATTGTTTTTATCAGTACCGGTGCTTGCGGCCACCACAAGTATGCCCTTTTCAATAGCTTTGTTGAGTAGCAAGGTCAGTAACGGATCATCGGGCCCTGTCAGGCTCATGTTCAGAATGTCAGCTTCTGCTTTAATCGCAGCATTGACAGCGAGCGCTAAGGTCAAACTGTTACACACCGCCGCCATCGCATCCACTTGATCCGGCCAACAGGCTTTTAAGGCAATGAGTTTAGCATCAGGCGCAACCCCCGTAATCCCCGTATTATTGTCTTTTTTAGCCACCATAACACCCGCCACTGCTGTCCCATGCTTGTCACTGTTAAAACTTGCGGAAATATCTTTGGCAAAATTTTCGTTGTGGCTAATTTGTCCAATTAAATCTGGATGATCAAGCGCTACACCCGTATCAATCATGGCAATGGTGATCTGTCGCCCTGTGCTTTTAGTATGCGCCTGATTTATTTGCATTTGTTGCATATTGGCCTGAAGCTTAAAGTACGGGTCGTTATACTGATGCGCTTCGGTTTTAAAATAGTGCATGGGTTGCACTAACTCCACCCGTGCATCTTTAGCCAATTGCTGCAAGGCATCCGTCATAGTTAGGTTAGGGGTAACTTGATACACCGCACAGTGCATGCCCACTTCAGTCATCGGCCATTCGGTGATTTTTATTAATTGATGCTCTGCCGCTATTTGATCCGTAACACGCTGACTCCAAGTCGTGCTTTGGTAATCTCCGCGTTTACGGTAAGCATTACCGCCAGCCAAATCGGTAATTGTGTCTATTGATTGATCACTAAAGGCGACCAAGATCATTTGATCAGCCGCCTGCTGTTGATAAAGACTCATTAATTGTGGCGGAATCAATTCTTCACTTTTAACGGACGTGGCACCCACCGCAAAAACCATGCTGACTAACAGCAATGGCAGAATTTTGTTCATTTTGGTTTCCTCTCAATGGCTGGCGATAATACCGTATTAGCAGGTTCTGCAAAGATCACTTGCGGATTTTGACGCAGTTGCACTAGGATGTTGAGTATTTCTTGCTGCCCGCGTGTCTGTGCAAAACGCACCGTATACACCGCCTGCGCTGTGGGTTTGGTGACGATTTCACCCGCAAACGGCGCTAATAAACTGATCATTTGTTGCGCAGTAGTGTTCTCGGCAAAAACAATATGAATGTCGTTAGGGTTAAGCGCAGTCTGCCCAGCGTCAGATAAAGTGCGATAGTCAGTGACCAACAGTTGGTTAAGTTTGAAATAGCCGGACACTAACAACGATACCATTAACACTGCTGCCAGCGCCAACGCGGGACGTGGAAGTGACCAGGACATTCTGCCGGGATCTTGTGTGCGCGTAGCTTTGGCGCTGCGCGCAACTTGCAAAGGCACTATGGGGTTCGCTGGTTCGGCTGAATGCAGGCGTTTTTTAAACTGCGCAAACGCAACTTGTTCGGCAGAATCAAGCGCCCCTTGCTGCTTAACCATTAAGGCTAAATTTTGTAGGCTGATAACTTCACGTTTGCACGTCAAACACACGTTTAAATGCGCTTCCACCTGATGGAGTTCCTCACCCTGCAAGGTTTTATTGACATACCAAGGTAATGCGAGCAATACCGCTTGATGGTCTGAATATGGATCGGAGTGAACGCGTTTCATTAGGATCTCCTGCTAGCGGTATGCTCATCTTTATTTAGAAGGGTTGCCAGTTTTTTACGGGCATAGTGCATACGGGTTTTGACAGTATTTTCTGGGCAGTCCATTAACACAGCGATTTCAGTGTAATGTAACCCTTGAAAATAGGTTAATTCAATAACTGCCCGTTGCTCAGGTGCAAGCTGCTCAAATGCGGCTTCCAGCCAGTTATCCATTTCCAATTGTTGTAAGCCTTGATCTAGTTGTCCAAAAATCGGACTGTCTTCTTCGAGCAACTCCAACGATTCTTCTGGGTTGCTCTGATTGCGTAGCGCTTGCCGCGCTTTATTGTAGGCAATGCCGAAGATCCAAGTGGAGGGTTTGCACTGTTGATTATAGGTCGTCGCTTTCTCCCAGACCACATACATCACATCATTAATGACTTCATCAATAAGCGTTTCTTGCCGAGTCACCCGACTGATAAAGCGAAACAAGCGGCTGTAATAGTGGTGATACAAAAGTTGCAATGCTGCTTCATCGGCTACGCAGAGGCGCGCGATTAAATCAACTTCCCGCTGGACTTGTGCGGCGTGGCTATCGTTATCCAAGAGCATCGCTGATCGCCTTACTACGGTTAAGGTCATTTCGGACACCTAAATAAAATATCATTATCTGTTGCCGTGTATATTCCCGGTAATCCCTAAAAGGTTCATTGCTAGCGTTCATTATTGTGTATTATTTTTCCTGATTAGCCAGATGCTTCAGCCAACCCCGTCATACTGGCAGGGATGCCAGTATCCAGTCACATGGATGTGAATGTATGACTTGGCATCGTGCCTACATCGAGCGACAGGGCGCTGGAAAGTTACCATCCATGGTCTTGGATTCCGGCATCCCTGCCGGAATGACGAACCTTTTGGTGCTGGCTAAAGCATCTGGCTAGTCAGGTTATTTTTTAAACGTACTGTTATTGCCTAAAATCCCACTGAAATTGAAAAGATAAAAGCCTTATTAAGCATAGGCGGATCATAGAATGCGTGTATCTTATCTTCAACTGCCTCATCAATATTGGTTTCGGAGGCATCCATATAATGCACGGCGAACGTTAGCCATTTATACGCATACGCTAAATTAATATTCCAATAAGGATAATCTGCTCCAACTGCGGTGTGTGTTTGTGAATAACCCGCGGTGGCCGATAACTGTAAGGCATCAGTCAGCGGATAGCGCCCCGTTAAAGCATAGTCGATAGCATAATTCCCTAAACCATAATAATCGTTAGCCACTGCGATTCTGGCTGTAAGCAAATCTTGATAATGTAAAAATACATACAATTCATGGTAATCGGCGTTATGCCCGAACACCTCACCATCAAACAGATAAGCTGACCACTGCACATCTAATCGCCACTGTTTCGGTAGCTTAAAACTCCAGCCTGCATAGGGCATTATTTCAACATGTGCGGCGGCATTATTAGCATCATTGCTTGGATAATCGACATTAGACACGGAACTGCCGATATAACCACCAGTACGGTGTTCGTAATCAATATTGGCTTGCAAGGCGATATTATTGTCACTTTTACTAAACCAGCGATCAGCATTGTTAGTGGTGGCCGTCAATGTGCCATGAAAATCAGCAACACTAAACGAGGCATGGGTTAATAAAACCGCACCACAGAGATGGCGTAAAGAAGTGTCCCTGCCTTTAGAAGTATCCATGTGGGACAGCCTTTAACAAGAAAGAGCTTGTGGGTAAATGCCGTTATACATTAATGCAAAAATAGTCACGCTAAAACCAGGAACTGTCGCAAAAGCCTGAAAAACAGCAGTTTGAGGGATATTAAAAGCGAGGATTATTAAGCACATTATCATGGTGTTGCTCCTGTAAGGTCACGCGTAAATTTATTGATCATTTCAACTAAAGATTTTTAATTCAAATTTTATAGTTTGAATTGAACTTTTTCCTGCAATCCAGACATTAACGGGAAACACATTCAAACCAATAAGGATTGCAGCGTGTTTAAGCTATGTTGATGGCTTTTAATAAAAAATTGTAACACTGAATTTTTTATTAAATAACCTCTTTTTACAATGTAGATATCAGTCAATTTACTCCACTAACTCAGGAATACGCAAATGAAACCTATTCAAAATGCAGTCTTATTATTAGCTGGCGCCTTAACGGTAAGCACCCCCTTGTTTGCTAAAAACGGTGCCGATGACACTGCCGGCACCTCAGGCACTTCCGGTTCTTCTGGAACCGCGGGAACTGCTGGTGTTCCAGGCACCTCGGGTACAGCAGGTACTTCAGGCACAACTGGAACCACGGGCACTTCTGGTACAACAGGCACTACCGGAACCTCGGGTACGACTGGAACTTCAGGTACAACGGGTACTACCGGAACTTCCGGTACAACTGGAACCACGGGCACTTCTGGTACAACAGGCACTACCGGAACTTCCGGTACAACTGGAACCACGGGAACTTCTGGTACAACAGGCACTACCGGAACTTCCGGCACAACTGGAACCACGGGTACCTCAGGCACTTTCGGCTCTGCAAATCTCAGCCAAAAAGTTTTGGCTAATTTTGATGATCAATTATTAATCGTGCCTTGTATTGACGTTAAAAACTCAGGTTTTGATGATCACTATCACGTCGTCTTCGGTTTATCTGAGGATAGAAGCGGTAAGGATTGGTCGGTTAAGGAAGTTAAAAATGCTGCTGCTGAGAGTTGTGATCAATCCACTATCAATGTGCTTGAACATATACAATCACTCGCCTCATTTGATTCCGGCACCTCTGGCAGCTCGGGTACATCTGGCTTCAGCAAAAAAGTCATCGCCGACTTTAAAGAAAAACTGCTGGTGCTACCCTGTGTCGAGGTTAAAAGCTCAGGGTCTAAAACATACTACCATGTAACCATGAAGTTAAGCGGTGACAACAGTGGTAGCCGTTGGCAATTAAAAGACCTCAAAGCCACCAGTGCCTCTGCGTGTGAGTACAATGCCGATGAAGACATTAGCTCAGATCGGCTGTTGCAAGCGAATGGCATGTCGAGTGTCAATGTGTTAAGCCATAAATAAAAAACGCTAATCTTGCTGGGCTTTCGCCGCGAACAATGTGGTTAAAGCCCAGCCTTCTATATCCAAATTAAAGTGTGATATTTTCTTAAATACCTGACATCCTTATGTACAAAGCCCACGATTCACTCATGAGATCCTCTCGAAGATTAAAACAACCCATTAATGCCATTATTCCAGGGGGGAATTATTGTCACTTTAATTTCGTAGATGGCGCTTTTGTCAAGATTACCGGCGACGTCAACGAAGCATACCTGGTGAAGTTTATCGACAGCCGATACAACAAAGTTATTCATCAGGCAGAGATCAGCAATAATAGTTGGGTCAGAACCGCCCGCCAATACTTTACACCTTGGACGATTAAGGTGTACCGCATAAAAGATCACAGTCTACTGTTTACCCATCACTATAATTGCCAGCAACAACGGGTTTACATTGCACTGGAGTCAAAAGCGTTGGGTGATACCTTGGCATGGTTGCATTCTCTGGAAGCATTCAGGCTAAAACATGACTGCCAATTGATTTGTTCAACGTTTATGAATGCGTTGTTTAAAACACAATATCCTGAAATACAGTTTGTAGAGCCTGGCGAAACGGTACATAACCTCTATGCTATGTATCGAATCGGTTGGTTTTATCTGGAAAACGGTGAAATTGACCTCAACAAAAATGTCTACAATTTTCGCTTACAAGCGCTAGGCGAAACCGCTGCGGATATTTTAGGCTTACCTTATCTACCCGTCCGCCCAAGAATTCAAGCAGCCGATCTCGGTAAACCGATGACCGATGACTATGTGTGTATTGCAGTACACTCCACCGCGCAAGCAAAGTATTGGAACAACCCCACGGGCTGGACAGAAGTTGTGCAATATTTACTACAGCGCGGCTATAAGGTCATATTGCTGTCGAAAGAGGGCACGCACTACATGGGCAATCAAGTCCCTGAAGGGGTTATCTTAGTGCCGCCTGGACCTATCACCACCATCATTAACTACCTGCGCCACGCGAAACTGTTCATCGGTATTGGCAGTGGGTTAAGCTGGTTATCCTGGGTAGTAGGTTGCAAAACTTGCCTGATCAGCGGTTTTTCTTATCCTTATACAGAAGTTGATGATCTCATCAGAATCGCTCCGAATACGACCAGTTGTAGTGGTTGCTTTAATCGCTTTGCGTTAGATGCCGGTGATTGGCATTGGTGTCCCGAGCATAAAGATACCCCCAGACAGTATGAATGCACGCGAAGCATAACTGGGGATCGGGTGATTACGGCAATTGCTCCGTATCTAAATTAGTATTTAGGGTTTGGTTAAAAATAACTTCCTGATTTGTGAATGTTCTTGCTGGGTAGCCACTCAGTTCCCCTCTTTGAAAAAGAGGGGTTAGGGGAGATTTATTAGATACCGCCCCCTCGATCCCCCTTTTTCAAAGGGGGAAGTTATTTTTGACGGAATCCTTAATGCCTTTATTTTTATTTCTTTAAAGCCCTGTTACGTCGCGCCTGTTTGGGGTCATGTAATAAGGGCCGGTAGATTTCAACCCTATCGGCCGCTTGCAAAACCTGGTGTAAAGTGCAGGGCTGACTAAAAATGCCGACTTGATTCACCATAAGATCAATTTCTGGAAACTGTTGTAAAATTCCGCTGGCGGTAATCGCTTGCAACACAGTACTGCCAACACTTACACTTAGCGAAACAAGCATTTGTGCTGCTGAATTCGCATAGGCGATTTCAACTTTTATAAGTGCCTCAGCCATATAATTGCTTGGCACGCTGGGTAAAAGAACCAACCATGGTATTGCAAATCTGATTAAACACCACACCAAACGCCAAAGCCGCCAACTTTCCGTTCATTTCAAATTGTAAATTCAGTGAAATTTTGCTGGCATCTTCGCGCAATGGCATAAAATCCCACACGCCTTCCAGATAACTAAACGGCCCGTTCAATAAACTGATGCTAATACGCCCGCCCGCATCGCTTACGTTACGGGTTGCAAAAGATTTATTAAAGCCACCTTTGGCAATAATCAGTTCGGCTTCCACGACATTACCGGAACGGCTTAATATGCGGCTATCACTACACCAAGGCAAAAATTCGGGATACGACTCAATATCTTCAACTAACTGAAACATTTGTAAGGCTGAGAATTTAACCAACGCACTTTTTTCAACGGTGGTCATTACAGCACTCCCACCACATGTAAAAACACCAGAAAAATACCCACAGGTGCCACATAGCGCACTAAATTTTGCCAAAGCCGGTAATACAGCGGATTAGAAAAAGCCAATTCAGCTTCGCTGTGCTTTTGCAACATTATCCAACCGGAAAAAATGGCGATGCAAAAACCGCCAATCGGCAGCATTAAATTGGCGGTCAAATAATCCAAAAGTTGAAAAAAAGTTTTATCAAATACTTTGATATCCGCCCAAACATTAAACGAAAACACCGTGCCTAAGCCTAATAACCAAACCGTTAAACCCGACCAGATACACGCAGTTTTGCGGTCAAACCGGTCAGTTTCAACCAACCATGCTACCGCTGGTTCTATCACGGAAATAGCGGAAGTTAGCGCCGCAAAAACCAGCATCACAAAAAACAGAATCCCAATTAACCAACCGCCAGTCATATTGCCAAACGCAATTGGCAAGGTCTGAAAAATCAGCCCGGGGCCAGAACTCGGCTCTAAATGATTGGCAAACACAATCGGGAAGATCGCCAAACCAGCGAGCAATGCCACGATACTGTCAGCAGCGGCAATCAGTATGGAGGTCTGCGCAATGGAGACATTTTTGGGCAAATAAGCGCCGTAGACCATGATCGCGCCCATGCCTAAACTCAAGGTAAAAAAGGCATGCCCCATAGCAATTAACACGGCGTTACCGGTAATTTTGCTAAAATCCGGTTTAAATAAAAAGTGGAGTCCTTGTGCGTAAGCGCCGGTGGTCATGGCATAGCCCACCAATACTACCAATAACACGAATAATCCCGGCATCAGGAAGCGCACCGCGCGCTCCAGGCCGTCTTTAATCCCTTGTGCGACAATCCACATTGTTGCACCCATGAATAGGGTATGCCAAAACATCAACGTCAATGGGCTACCGGTAAAGGTATCAAATAATTCCTTAATATCCCTGGCATCGCCACCAGAAAAGCTGCCAAAAAAAGCCTTAAATACGTATGCTGTCGCCCAGCCAGCAATGACACTGTAATACGATAAAATCAGCAGGCCTGCGATAACGCCCATCCAACCCAAATAATGCCAATGCACATCGGCATTGGCTTCTTTGGTTAATTGCTGCATAGCACCAATGGGACTTTGGCGAGTATGCCTACCCAACATGCTTTCCGCTATCATAATCGGTATGCCAATCACCAATACGCACATTAAATACACCAGTACAAATGCGCCGCCGCCATTTTCGCCGGTAATATACGGAAACTTCCAAATATTGCCCAAGCCAACGGCAGAACCGGTCGCCGCTAAAATAAAAGCGAATCGCGACGACCATTCACCATGAACTGATTGTTTTTTCATCTCCATCATGTTGCGTCTATCCTCTCTGGGTGCAGAATTTTATTTATTATCACGGTGATTACCAGCCAATCTATGCCGATTTAAAATAACCGCGCTGATTAGCCACTATTTTTAACGGTCGGTAACATTCGCTGTTATTGCTTAAACCAAACAATTATCAGTTAATCGGTTAAAATATCAAAATTATTACGTTACGTCAGTTTAAAAATATCACTCTCCTTAATTATGACTGCTAAAACTTCCAAACAAAAAAAAACGCCAAACGCAACCATTGCCTCTAACCGCACGGCAACGCATGAATATTTCATCGAAACCCGCTTAGAAGCTGGCATGGTATTAGAAGGCTGGGAAGTCAAAAGTTTGCGCGATGGGCGGGTGCAACTGAAAGAAAGCTACGTGATCATTAAACGCGGAGAAGTGTGGTTAGTCGGTGCGCATGTGTCCGCCTTGCTGTCAGCCTCCACGCACATTAAACCGGAAGCCGTGCGCGCCAAAAAACTGCTGCTGCATTATTATGAAATCAATAAACTGATTGGTGCAGTCGAGCGCAAAGGCTACACCATTGTGCCGTTGTCGATGTATTGGAAACAAGGCCGCGCCAAGATTGAAATCGGCTTGGCGAAGGGCAAACAATTACATGACAAACGCGCCAGCTCCAAAGACCGCGATTGGGAACGGGAAAAAGGCCGGATTATGAAACATGCTTAAGTAACCTGTTGGCAGGTCAGTCACTGGCAAAACCAGTGAATTACCTGCCAACAGGTTACTTATGATTACGTGCCTCCAGGCGTGGAATATCATCTGATATAAATAAGGCCGGATCGACCTTGGTATTGTTCAAATAAATATTCCAATGTAAATGCGGACCGGTGACACGTCCGGTTGCGCCAACAGTTCCTAACATATCTCCTTGATTAACCATTTGACCCGGCTGCACCTCAATATGGGTCATGTGAAAATAGGCGCTAATCAGGCCTTGACCGTGGTCTAAAAATACACAGCGCCCATTGTAATAATATTCCCCCGTACCAATCACTTTGCCGCTTGCAGGTGCCTTTATCGGCGTTCCAGTAGGGGCAGCGATGTCTATGCCGCTGTGGGGATTTTTGGCTTGCTTATTAAAAAAACGTCTGGAACCGAACACCCCGCTCAAACGCCCTTCTACAGGCGGCATAAAATGCGTATCGACTTCTGCTTGCTCAGACCAAGTGCCGATGGCTTTGTTAATGAGTTGCGTTTCGCGGTTAATCCGCAGCACATCTTCCGCATTGGGGTTGACCATGCGTTTGTTTTGCAAAGTTAAATATTGCGCAGGATAGGCTT
Organism: Methylococcaceae bacterium; assembly: GCA_013141155.1. Lineage (GTDB taxonomy): Bacteria > Pseudomonadota > Gammaproteobacteria > Methylococcales > Methylomonadaceae > SXIZ01. The sequence goes on from JABFRM010000151.1 coordinate 19,662, forward strand.
TGTACGCGATATTAAAGGGGAGCGAACTGGTTTTTTCGGTGGTTTTTAGCGTGATGGCATGTTGCCCTTGGGCTGTTTCCAACGGAATGCCAACCAATGCCAGCCATTGCTGATCATCATGGGTGACGAGTACCCGATGATTGTTAAATAACACTTGCGGCGCGGGAGTGTCTAAGGCACCTAAGCGAATTTTTACCACCCCGCCAGGTACGTTAAGTGCTTGCGGCAAGCTATTGGCGATGCCGAGTGTGCTGTATAAAGCGGCTATCGACAGTAGGGTTAATGCTTTAATCATAAATAAATATCCTTGACTTGGCTGATAATTTTCCCTTTTGCAAAACGCGTTTGAATCAAATCGCCACTTTGCAGTTGCTGGCTTTGATGAATAATGCGTGCGGAATTAAGGGGGCTGACAATCGCATAGCCGCGCTCCAGCGTCGCCAGTGGGCTGACGGCATGAAGTGTTTGGCTGTTACGGTTTAATTGTTGTTGAAAATGCTGCAAAGTCTTTTCGATGGCGGCTTGCAGACGGTTGGATAAATAAAGTTGTTGCGCTTGGTATCGCCGGATTTTTTCCGCGGGAGAGTGCTGCCCTAAACGTGCGACATAGGTATTTAACAGGCTCTGCGCGTGTTGCAGCCTATTTTGTACAGCTTGTTGTAAACGCGCTTCCAGTTGATCTAAGGTTTGCGCTTGTTGCAACAAGCGCCGTCCGGGATGCTGCTGTTGTAAACGCTGCTCCGCCCACACCAAGTGTTGCTGTAATTGCTTAAGCCGATGGTGCATGAGTTGCTGAAAACGCGTTGCCACGCTCGCTAAGCGTTGCAACCACGCCTGCTGATCGGGTACGGCATGTTCTGCGGCGGCTGAGGGCGTAGCCGCACGCAAGTCCGCGACGAAATCGGCAATGCTAAAGTCGATTTCGTGACCGATGCCGGCAATCAGCGGAATGCGGCTATTAAAGATGGCGCGCGCCACCATTTCTTCATTAAACGCCCATAAGTCTTCTAATGAACCACCGCCGCGACTTAAAATAATCACGTCACATTCTGCCCGTTGGTTGGCGAGCTTAATGGCTTGCACGATCTCGGTTTTGGCTTGCTCTCTCTGCACCGCAGTCGGGTAAATAATCACTGGAATAGCAGGGAAGCGCCGCTTAAGCACGCTTAAAATGTCGCGTATGGCTGCGCCGCTGGGCGAAGTAATCACGCCAATGACGCGCGGCAATAGGGGGATGGCTTGTTTTTTAGCACTATCAAACAAGCCTTCAGCCGCCAGTTTTTGTTTTAATTGCTCAAAGCGCTGCCGTAACAAACCCGCACCGGCAACTTCGATTTCATCCACAATTAATTGATAATCACCGCGTGGCTCGTACAAACTGACTTGTGCACGGACGATGACTTGTAAACCATTTACGGGTTTAAACGCCAAATGTCCCAAACGGGTACGGAACATCGCGCAGCGAATCTGGGCATCGGCATCTTTTAACGTAAAGTAGATATGCCCAGAGGAAGGTGTGCTTAAGTTAGAAATTTCCCCTGCAACGCGAATATTGACAAATTCATCGCCCAGCAATTGGCGCACGGCACGGTTCAGTTGTGAAACTGTGTAGGGTTCGGGTAGGCTAGGTGAAATAAGAAGTTCAATCATGTGCGCATTTTAACATGGCGCGGAGGCAGCTCTGAGAAGTGCTATAAATAAAGCTAAACTTCCATCAGCGGGTAATTTTTCAGCATTCCCAAACTATGCTGGCGATGCCTACAATTATGCGGAAAATAGCGGTATTTTATTTCTGTGGGTACGAATTCATTCGTGTAGCAGGGGGCGGCTCATTTACCCGCATTAGGAACGTTACGGCATACACGTTGCAAATGTAAGCTAACGTTCACCGCTAATTATTCTCTGCCTCAATCAAAACCTTATCGTAAACCTCTGACAGGCTAAGCACACACCCTATACTTTCCAAAGCGATTGAAGCCTCAAGCCCTAGCGCTTCTGACAATATCCAAACATCTCCTTGCCGCACATAGCGCTCGATACTCGGCTGATCTTGCGTCACCAAGAGATATTCACGCAGGGTCGCGATTTTACGATAATGCGCAAATTTACCGCCACGGTCATACGCTTCCGTGGACGGTGACAATACTTCAATCAGCAGTGTTGGGTTGAGCAAGATATCAACGTGGGCATCTTCAAATTGCGGTGTACCGCACACCACCACAATATCTGGGTAATGGTAGCTGCGCGCTGCGGCTGCTTTAACGCGCATATCATTTAGGTAAGCTTCACAGGGACGCTTTTTGAGTTGTGTGCTGAGTTCTCGTGCAATATTAACACCTATCAGATTATGTTTACGGCTTGCGCCAGTCATCGCAAAAATCTGACCGTCATGAAATTCACTTTTAGAAAACGCGCATCGCTCCAGTGTTAAATAGTCTTCGGCGGTGTAATGGGTTTGGCTTAATACAGCAGACATAAATCACCTCGTTAATTAATGGCTTATCTATCTACGCTATTTTACACGTTTGTTCTTTGGCGTAGCCGCGCGTTTACCTTGCGGTGCTGTGTTTGGGTGCTTAAAACCGGTATATTTAGTTTTAAACACCTGAACTTTTTCTGGGCGCACACTGGGTTGCGGTGAATCAACGGTGCCTTGCGGCTGAAAAGACGGTATCAAATGTTTCTTACCATTGCCAATTAAATCCGCTCGCCCCATGTTTTGTAAGGCTTCGCGTAACAATGGCCAATTTTTCGGATCGTGGTAACGCAAGAAAGCTTTATGGATACGGCGCTGTTTAACGCTTTTGGGGATGCTAATGTCCGGTGCATCATGGCTCACTTTCCGCAAGGTATCTTTGCCGGAATGATACATGGCGGTGGCGATGGACATGGGCGATGGCAAAAATGCTTGCACTTGGTCTGCCCGAAAGCCATTGGTTTTCAGCCAAACTGCCAGATTAAGCATGTCTTCATCGGTAGTGCCGGGATGTGCTGCAATAAAGTAAGGGATTAAATATTGTTCTTTACCGGCCTCTTTGGAATATTGCTCGAACATTTGTTTAAAACGATCATAGGTACCCATGCCCGGTTTCATCATTTTTGATAAAGGGCCGGTTTCGGTGTGTTCGGGGGCGATTTTCAGATAACCACCAACGTGATGCGTCACTAATTCCTTCACGTACTCAGGCGACTCTACGGCTAAATCGTAGCGCAAACCGGAGGCAATAAAGATTTTTTTAATGCCGGGCAAGGCTCTGGCGCGGCGATAAAGCTTAATCAGTGAAGAGTGATCCGTGTTGAGG
>JABFRM010000286.1 GCA_013141155.1 Methylococcaceae bacterium
CCCCATTGCCACCACCAACCAGACCATTCCTCGCTAACCCCCGGCAATAAAGGAATCACAAAGCGAATCACCGCATAAAGGCCTAGTTTTAAGCCAACAATAAAGATACCACTGCTCACCACGCCGCCTTGTTCAGCCAGTAACGGTAGCCAAGCGTGAAATGGAAACAAGGGCATGCGCACCGCAAAACCATACATTAACAAAATAAAAATGAGCGTCTCATTCATAAACGGCGCGTCATTCTGCGCCAGGGTCAGCCAATCAAAACTTAACGGCTCGTCGCTGTTTTCCAAACCAAAGCCCAATAACAAGAAACCCATCAACGTCAGTAACAGCCCGCCCCCCCAAAACTGTAACAGCAACCTTACCGCTTGGCGACGGTGCTTACCGGTACCGGTTGCTAGGGTAAAATACACTACGGGAGCCGCTTCCAGACAACTCCATAACCAAAATTGCAAGGCATTAAGCGCGGAAAAGGCTCCAATCAGGATAGTTTCATAGCCCAGTAAGCAGGCTAGTACGCCGCTGTCGTTGGCGTAACGGGTACTTTGCAAATAAATAAGCGTCAACAGACTGAGCAAGGTGGTCAAGGGAATAAATAACACGTTGGCACCATCTACCCCAACGGTATAACTTAACCCAAAAAAATGTACCTGTTCGGCGAGTTGTATGCCGGTATTTTCAGGGTCGTACACGAGCAGCAAATAGATACTCAATAATCCCGCACTTAAAACACCGACATAAGCGAAGATAACATTGAAGCTGGCTTTATCAACAATCAAGAGGGTGAACATCGCGGTCAAGGGTAAAAGAGCCATCAAAGTCAGTATCGGCAGCACCGCCGATTCAAACCAAAGCATTACCGAAATATCCATAAGAACCTCAAAAAACCACGAGTAAAGTGATAAAAACAAACATCGACAAGTAGCGAGGCCTTAATAATAATTGCTCTATACGATTGGCAATCATCCCAATATGATACCCATAGCGGATAGCATCTTCATGCAGCCCCCTTATCACTAAACGTTCCTCAATCCATTGGAGAATGACGGCGGTGCCTTCGAGCAACTTACCCGCCAAGCCGCTTCCCCGTGCAAAAATATCCACCTCATTATCCAATTGCGCACCGATGCGTTGTTCTTCCAATTGCGCCAAAGTGGCTAAGGCATTCATGGCCGGCGCAGGCACCCCCATCAGAGCATTGACAATATGATCGTCAAAATAACTTAAGTCTTTACCCAGACGTAAAACCGGATTAACTAACAGCCAATCAGTTAAGGGATCTAACCAAAAACGCTGGAGTGATGCCATAAAAGCCCAACGTACTTTTGCTAGCCGTGGCATTAACGGTGACGCCGGAATACCCCGCGTTTGTTGTAAAAAATTCGGCACGTTGAGTAATTGATAGGTACGCACCAATACATGCAACAGGGTGTGCCAGACGGCTAATTGCCAATAGCCCAAGCCACACTCCATGAAGATAAGCCCCAATTGACCGGTAATAGCAAAACTCAAGGCACTTTTAATATCGGTTTGAGTTAAGGAAACCATCCTGCTATATAGAGCGGTCAACATCCCCAGCACTAGCAACACGGTCATAGCAATAGGGGATTGTGTCATTACGCTACGTAAGGTAATAAGCAAAAAAACGCCGCTATGAATATAAGTTGCCCCAAAAAAAGCCGCTGTGCCGGTCGCAGGCCCTTCCATAGCGCGTGCCATCCAGGGGGTAAAAGGGAACTGTGCCGATCTGGCACTGGCGGCAATTACAAAACACAATGCCAGCGTGGTCGATCCAGTCGCTTCCAAATCAACGACCAAAGTTGTTAAGTCTGGCACCGTAACTGACCCCAGCCAACTATAACTTAAGCCTATGCCCAATAAAAAACCGACATCACCCAGTCGATGTGTTAAAAATACCCGCATGGCATTAAACCCTGCCACTGGCTGTTCGTAGGCATACGCGATCAAAACAAAAGCACAAACGCTGCCGGCACTCCAACCGACAAACATAAGCAACAGATTATCCGACAACAACAACAGGAACAGCGCCGCAGCAAAAACATTCAACAGCATAAAATAGCGGTGATACCCCACTTCACAGTGCAATGATTTAATTGAAAAACGCATGATTAATAACAGCAGCGACGCGCAAAAAGCCGTCACCTGAAGATTAAAGCCCACCGTTATCAAGTTGAGTGAAATGTTTAATCCGTCGGATTTTAGCCAGGTACCCAGAGGATAAACTCCGCTATTTTTACCCAATTGTTCGGTGATGAGTAAGCTGATACTTGCCAAGGCTGCCAAAATCATGGCGGCTAGGGACAGTTTGGCAGTGAATGCTTCCCCAGGCGCTTGGTATAGCTGCCCCAGTAATTGATCCATAGCTATCATCACTGCCGCAAGCAAGGGTAACAGCGGAATAAAAATAACCAAACTATCCATGCTCAGCAACCTTTAGTGATAAAAGGTGGGCATCAGCAATCTGTGCAGAATCTGATAATATCTCTAGATCAGGTTGCCAGAGTCTAAATTGTTGATCAGCATCGAATACCGAAAGAATCCCCGTTGCAGGATCTTGGGCGCTTAACTGTACCCAACCATTATGGATTAATTGTCGTAAGTTGGATTGGCGGGCAAAAAGCTGTTGTAATTGTGTAATGGTACTTTCCACCACCAGTTGTAAACGCAACGCAGCATGTTGTCCAGTCATTTGTTTAGGCAACCCAACGCGTAAGTCACTGCCGGCACCTTCCATAACACCTAACTGACCTATGGGGTTATGTAAAACGCCATTGCCACTGCCAAGGTTCTGATTTTCTACAGTTGCAAAATAATAGGCCAAATTAATAGCCGCAAGTGCAGGCATAATCGTCTGTAATAATTTTTCCAGATGACCGCCCTGCATATCTAACGTTGAATCGTATGACGCTAAAAAAACGTGCTTATCTAAACACAGCCCTTGCGTGCGTATGCGCCTTCCTATCACTACGGCGCTAGCTCCAGCAAAAGCTACATCAGGGGATCTTTGCGAATCATTAATCGCATGCCAAAAAGCTACTGTAGCGCGTGTGTTTCCAGAGGTTAATGCCAATTGTTGCGGCAATTCTTGTACTGACTGCTGACATGCCAATTGACAATCCCGCTGTATTGGTTCAAAAGCAGCTTGAACATTCACAGGCAACGCATCCAGGTTGTACCAAATGAGGCCTTCATTACCGATGTCATATTCTGCGGCAATAAACCAAGTTTCAACCGGAATTATAATGCCATATTCAGCGAGCTGCATCCGCACCTCAGTCCGGTTAGCCTGTGCCGCAGTCGCCACAGCGCTGCTACCGTTTTGTGGCAAATTGGCTATCTGAAGCGCATACGCCGCAAAATGACTATTATTGACAGCGCTTGAGGAGTGCCCCATGAGCACAACCCAAGGACTAAAGTTATGCGTAAGGCCAATAGTCTGTAATAAGCTTGCAAGCTCCGCAATTGACGCAAGCGCCATACCCGATTCCGCGGACACCAGCGGAGTATTTGGCTCAAGTATAGCGCTTAAGCGGTTGCTAATTTTTTGCACAAAAATGGGTTGCGTGAGTGGGGCAAAAAATTTTATACCTAAATCAACGAGCATAATCGGTGTCGCAATAACCATCAACAACGGTGAAAACAACAGATTGCCCCTGAGGCTGTGATGCCATAATTTCGCTAAAATTTGCGGCAAGTCGAATGTTAGTGGGTTGGTTTTAAGTGCGTCAGTAACGGAAAAATGTCCGGCATTATTGGGGACGGGGCTGCTTAAAAAGCCTGCCACGCCAAAAGTTTCAATAGCCGTATTCCCAGTTTCCAGAAATCGACGCAAACTTTCCACACGATTGTCCATACTGACAATAACTTGCGCAGCAGGTTGGCTTTTGGGCTTTGTCCGGTTTTCCTGCATATAATTACTATGCAACATTTGCAACAGGCTTTCACGATAATGTCGTTCGTAAGCTGTAAGCCAGATATAGCTACGGCGGGCAGCACTAAATTCCGTCAGTACGCCAAGCAAGTGTTCCAGCTCGACTTTAGTAACAACAGACCAATGTTTAGCACTAAATCCCAAATGTTGGCTTAAACGGAATAATTGCCAAGCGCTGTCATAAACCGAATGCACCGGACGGCTGTTGCTCATGGCGCTGCCTTGCCAAGTCCAGATAATGTCCGCGAGATTTTGCCAATCACTGCGGTTATGCTGTTCTTTACCGACGCTTAAAATCAACGTTTCAGCTTGTTGGATCAGATATTCCGGCAGATCACCGCGAAATAAATGCCGGCGCACCAAGTATTCAGACGAATTTTTACGAAAATACTTTTGTAAACTGCTTAAGGTCGCTTCACAAGCCCAAGTATCACGACAAAGCTGATTTAACCATAAACGATCCAGCGTTAGACGTATTGCTAAATAATCGGCAAGCGTTGGCTTCGCATCATTTAAAGGGCAGTATCCGGGATGCTGCTCACGCCAGTTAATCATCCCCGCCCACCCTGGCATTTCCAACGCCAGACAGCGCAAATAACCTTCCCACTGTGCTTGTGGAATTTCCAAATGGGTTAATTGCAGAATAATCGCGGCTTCGGGATTATCAGGCAATTCTGCAATCATCTCCTGCCAATCTGGCAACTCTTGTAAAAACGGGTTAATATCCAATCCCGCCACTGCGCGCCAAGCAGCATAAATACCGATGGCGCTTCGTTCCGGTAATTGCCAAAACGCTAAACCTTCATCCAATCCTGAGCTGCACAGCCGAATAATCTGCGGGCGTACAAAATCTAAAATATCAACGCCAGATAAATCCATCATCAAATTACGCAAACTCATATCCTGCCCCAAACGCTGAAGTTCTAAGGCAAAAGCTTTGGTAACCGCTTCACGCATGCGTTCGTGCATGGTAGATTTTTTTAAAGATACTTTTTTTTGTGAGGCCTTATGTTGTGCCAACAGCGCTTCGGCCTGATCCAATGACAAGTCCAACATGTTCTCGGGATGCAAATAAGTTTGTTGCAACTCTAATTTACTTAAAAGCAGTTGCCATAAATCCGCAATACCATTTTTTTCAGACAGTTGCTCGCCATCCGAGGCCAAAAACTGCTGCCTCACTACCGCAGGAATGTCCGGTTGAAATTTTTCCAGGGTATTTAATTCTTCAATTTGCCAAGCCAGTTCACTGGGTAAAACGGGTTCTAGATCAAACAGCATCGCAAGGCGATAAACTGCTGCCTTAGTGATAATTGGGTACGTGTACGACAAAACCTCCTCAGCTTGCAAAGTCCTGTCTTGGTGTAAAGCGGCATAAATATCAGCATCGGCAATATGACCTTGTTGATACAATTCCCGACATTTTATTGCTGGCAAATAGCCATTATTCCCCGTGAGTTTTTTTGCTGCTGCCAAGGCTTGCTCAAAAGGCAAGTCTTCATAGCCATGCAAAGGATTATGGTAGGAAAACCGCGCCAAAGGCCCTTGCCGGGGCAATACGCGATTCAATTTTGCCAGCGCCGATTGAATATATTGCCTTAAAGCGGGGGCTATCAGGTCATTATCTCGCATACTACAAAACCCGTTCCGTCATCACACTGTTGATTTGCGCCAAGCTTGCAACAGACAAATCAATTAAGGTGGTTGGAAAAAAACCCAACAATATAATCGCTAACACCAACACACTGGCGGCGACCAATTCCTGGTTTTTTATATCCTCAAGCGCCAACATATTCGGTTTAGTAGGCCCCATAAATAATAAGCCTATGGTGCGAATGGTATAGGCAGCGCCAACTAAAATGCTGAGGCTAAAGAACACCATCCAACCACCCCACCGCTCAAAGCCACCAATAATGGTATGTAACTCGGCAACAAAGCCTACCAATCCAGGTAACCCCATAGCAGCCAGTAACGTTAAGGTCGTTAAAATAGCGAATCGCGGCATTACCAGCGACAAAGAACTGTAATCTTGAATATTGCGGGTACCCGTACGCTCAATCAGCAATCCCACAAATAAAAATAACGCACCGGAAATTAAACCCTGGGCAGTCATTTGTAGCATCGCACCCGTCAAGCCAGTTAAATTTAAGGTTGCAATACCCAATAAAATCACCCCCATGTGACTGATTGAAGCGTAGGCCAACATTGCTTTTAAATCCCGTTGCCGCCAAGCCAACAATCCACCATAGAGCATACTGAATAAAGCGAGTGAAACCAGCATCGATTGTAAAGCCTGCACTGCAACCGGTAGCATCACTACTGCCCGCAACAACCCATAAGCCCCCATCTTAAGCATCACGCCTGACAATAAAATATTGACCGGTGTAGGCGCTTCAACATGTGCCAAGGGTAGCCAAGCATGTAAGGGGAACACGGGCATTTTGACGCCAAACCCAATCAAAAAGCCGATTAACACTAACACCTGTTCATCTTCCGGCATGGTCTGCGCGGCTTCGCCTACTGCACTCATGAGTGAACCACCTTGTTCAGGCATATATTGCCCTAAAGCAAACAAGCTCACCAGAATAAAAATAGAGCCGCCCAGACTATAGAGGATAAAATTAAGGCTGGCGATATGCCGCCGCTTACCGCCCCAACGATCCACCAAAAAAAACAGCGGAATCAAGGTGGATTCCCAGAAAAGATAAAACAAGGCCCAGTCCTGAGCAAGAAACACGCCCAACAGACCAAATTCTAACAATAAAATACAAATATAGTAGGTTTTAAGATGTTGAGTAATACAGGTGGACACCAGTAAGGCAACACTGGTGAGCAAGCTAGTCAATAATATCATCGGCAGGGATAAGCCATCTACCCCTAAGGCATAAGCATTGCCTAATTCGATATTCAGAATAAACTGCTCGTTAAATTGTAAAGCGGGATTAAAAGCATCGTAACGACTCATCAGACTAATCGCCAACAACAAACTCAGCGTGGCAGTGCCGTTGCTAATAACGCGTAGCGTTAAACTATTTTGCGCAGGTGTTAAGGCGAGCAACATCACCCCGAATACTGGTGTCCAGAGCAATAAACTTAAAATCCCCATAGTAATTATATTTCCTGGTTAGACATGACGGTGCTGTCATTCAAAACCCACACCAACAACACTGATATCAAGCACTGTGAACTTCTTGTCAAATCGCTTGCTCAAATACTTGCCAAAAACTGACTCATCCGGCGATTATACAGATGGAATAGTTCTTGACAACTACTTAACTGAAGGCGAAACTGGACGCGCATACGTGGTGGCCCAAAGCAACCCTAATATTGTGTTAAACTTTTACCCCCCCACCCATACACATTATCTTGAAAACGCCGCTTTTTTGGCAGATGTGCAACCAAAAAAATAGCATAGTCAGTTTACAATCTCACTTGAGAATCTCCCATTATGTGTCGTGCCATTTTTCTCCTTATACTCATTAACTCAGGCATTTGCAGTGCCAATGAGGGATTTGAAGGTTCACCGACACAACAAACTTTACTCAAAAAAGCCAACCAATTAGAACGCCAAGCACCTTGGCAAGCCGCCAAGTTATATTGCACTGGCGCGCGCGCGGGCTTAATTGAAGCACAATATCGCCTTGCGATGTTATTTGCATTTGGGCAAGGGGTTCCAGAAGACCGCGAAGTAGCCGCTTCGCTGTTAGCCATGGCCGCGCAACAAGGACATCTGGAGGCAAGCAATATGCTGGAAACTATCCGCTATAGCTCCGACAAATTGCCCGGTTGTGTTTTAACAGACACTGATCCGCCCCATGCACCGCATTCAATACAAGCGTTTGGCATCCAAAATGAAACACTCAGCACTAGGCTGGCATCTTTGCCTAAGAGCAGACGTTGGTTGATAGATATGATCAAAAGCATCGCGCAATGGCATGATGTTGATCCGCTGTTAGCTTTGTCCATTGTCAGCGTCGAGTCAAATTTTCAAACCCACGCCCAATCCAATGCACATGCCATGGGCTTAATGCAATTGATACCGGCAACCGCAGAGCGCTTTAATGTGAAGGATGCGTTTGATGCCAGCCAAAATGTTAAAGGCGGGGTTCGGTATCTACGCTGGTTATTAAACCGCTATCACGGCAAGATTGAACTGGTAGCAGCAGCCTATAACGCCGGCGAAGGTGCAGTTGATAAATATAAAGGCGTTCCACCATACAAAGAAACCCGTGATTACGTTAAACGGGTGCTGCAACATTATCCCCAACCAAGCTAACATGGTGCGCCAAGGCTGTTGCTAAGGTTGATTTTAGGTTGAGAACCCGTACGATGATTTCGCCATCACGCGTAACATGGGGACAAAGGCTAAATTTTGACGCGCAGACCAATCTCCTTCATCACAACCGGAGCTAAACCATGAAAAAATCAAATGTCTCTGTTATAAACGCAACCTCAACACTGTCAAAACCTAGCATATTTTTTGAAGGGCAATTGTCAGCCGTGTTCCGCACCTTGTTGTGTTGTGTGTTGCTAAGCCCGTTAACACTCGTACAAGCTGAGATTGACAGCAACTATAAAGATAACGGGGATGGCACGGTTACCGATAAGCGCACAAATCTCATGTGGATGCGCTGCGCCGCCGGAACACAAACCTGGGACGGGACAACTTGTGTTGGCGATGCCAGCAAACTTGGCTACTATAGTAGCGATGCGCTGGAATTCACCAGCGATTTTGCCGGTCACACGGATTGGTATTTGCCATCGATTGATGAACTTAATTCTTCATTGCCCTATCAAAATGCCTTGTTCCCTAACCAGCCCTATACCCTTAAATTTTGGTCGTCTACGGATTCAAGGAATGGATCCATGTTTGATCATGAGTATCTACAGGTAATATCATTTGGCGATGATACTCATCCTACCCAGATTTCTATTGGTTCGAAGTATGCAGGGGCAACATTAAAAGGCAGCGTAAACTCGTTTAGACTCGTGCGCAAAAACCAGGGCGGCAGCAATCCACCCGCCGTCACGCCAATTGAAGAATTTAATCCCGCTACCGGAGAATTGACGCTGCCTGATGTTAAATACGGCAAGGACAAATATTCGGCGGTATTAATCCACGAAGGAGATTTTGTATTTCGTTTGAAATCTGCCACTAAAAAATAAATATCGTTAACACAATGTAAACAATTACTTTCTAACCGCGCGCATGACTTGTTTTAAATCCTTTACTGTCTGCGCCAAGCCGGAAAACAACGCCTGTGCAATGATCGCATGCCCGATATTCAATTCGACAATTTCAGGGATTTGGCAGATGGCTTCTACGTTATGAAAGTTTAAGCCATGTCCAGCATTGACTTGCAAGCCACACCGCTTAGCATAAGCGGCAGCTTGCTGAATGCGTTGCAATTCCAAGCGTTGTTGCGCGCCATTGGCTTCCGCATAAGCGCCAGTATGTAATTCCACGACGGGCGCACCCGCCTTAATCGCCGCATCAATTTGTGCGGTTTCAGGATCAATAAATAAAGACACTTCGATGCCTCTGCCGCCTAATTTCTGGCAAGCCTGTTGCACTGATTTAAAATGTGCAATCACATCCAAACCGCCTTCAGTGGTGAGTTCCGCCCTTTTTTCTGGCACTAAACAACAGGCATAAGGCTGTACTTTCAACGCGATAGCCACCATCTCATCCGTCACGCCCATTTCAAAATTCAAGCGGGTTTGTAACATCTCTTTTAAGCGGAAAATATCGCTATCCTGAATATGCCGACGGTCTTCGCGCAGATGCGCGGTAATGCCGTCCGCACCCGCCTGCTCTGCAACTAATGCAGCCTGTACGGGATCAGGATAGCGGGTGCCACGCGCCTGTCTGAGAGTGGCGACGTGGTCGATATTAACGCCTAATAAAATAAGAGATTGCTGCATAAACTAAAGTTGCTGATAAATTTTGGAAAGGATGTCCCGACTTTTAAGCGGCCTGCCTTGCAGGTGAAAGTTAATCACGCTGCGCATGATTTTTTTTACTTCACACAGCGTTTGTGCATCGGTAAACAATTTGTCATTGATGGCTTGAATGGTTTTGCCGCTCACGGTGCCTTCGTAATGCTCAATAACCCCAAGCTCCGCCTGAAAGTGATAACGGGCAGCGGGTTTTATCGCCGCCTCGGTATGTGCATCATGTTGAGTTAATAACGCTAAGCCAATGTGTTGCATTAAATTGAGTTCAAAAATACGCAACACCGCTTCTAGTTGCAGCAATGGCGTTAAACTCAAATGCGGAGAATGATCGGTCGCCACAATCTGCGCCATTTGCGTTAAACACGCCAGATAATCAGCATACACTTCGGGATGCGGATCGTGTTTATGCAAAAACCGACTGATCAACTCATTCACATAAAAACCGCAATACAACGCCAGTCCGGTTAAGTCCGTCAACCCTGGCTGTAGTTCAACCTGCGTCAAGGTTTTCAGGTCGGCTTTACCGTAATAAGAAATGCTCAACGCCTTAAACGGTTGCAAAATGCCAGCGGTTTTAGATTTGGTTTTTCTAACGCCTTTGGCTAATACCCCTACAATGCCGTGATCACGCGTAAGCAAGTCTAAAATTAAGCTGGTTTCTCGGTAGTGCCGGTGTTGCAAAATAAACGCCGGTTGTAAAACAACGACGGTTTCAGTCATTAAAGCCTAAACTTTGTAAGGCACGTTCATTATCCGACCAGCCTTTTTTCACTTTTACCCACAATTGCAGATACACTTTTTGGTCTAGTAATTTTTCAATATCTTTACGGGCATCGGTACCGATACTTTTGAGCATCTCCCCTTGCGCGCCGATCACGATACTTTTTTGGGACATCCGCTCCACCCAAATGACCGCAAATATATTGGAGATCGTCGGCAGTTCTTCAAACTTTTCAATCTCTACCGTTAGGGAATAAGGTAATTCATCGCCTAAGCGTCGGGTCAATTTTTCCCGAACGATTTCCGCACATAAAAAACGCTCAGGACGGTCGGTAATTTGGTCAGCAGGATAAATTAAATCGCCTTCCGGCAACATCGACATCAATAACCCTTCAAGCTGCTCCAAGTTGGTTCTTTTTAACGCTGAAATGGGCACGATATGCGCGAAAGGATAGCGTTTTTGCGCCGCTGCAAAAAAAGCCAAAACCGGCTCACGATTTTTAACTTTATCTATTTTATTGACGGCTAAAATAACCGGCAACCCCGCTTGTTCCAGCTTCTTAAAGATCACGTCATCGTAGTCATGCCACTGCAAACCATCAATGAGCCACACCACCACATCCACACCTAATAATGTGGTGTCGGCAGTGCGATTGAGATAGCGGTTTAACGCCCGCCCTTCCCCTTCGTGCATACCTGGAGTATCCATATAAATAGCTTGTCCCAAGGCGGTGGTATTAATCCCTAAAATGCGATGCCGCGTGGTTTGGGGTTTTCTACAAGTAATGCTGATTTTTTGACCCAATAAATGATTCATTAAAGTGGATTTGCCCACATTGGGACGGCCAATTAACGCAACAGTGCCGCAATTCATAGGATTATCATCTTTGATACATCAAAAAATCTTTTCATTTTGCCGCGCTTCCTTTTGTAATAAAGCCAGCATTTGCTCCGCTGACGCCTGTTCGGCTTTTTTTCTGGAAATGCCCGTGGACACCGTAGTTTCTTGCAGTAATTTAACTTTACACTCTACCTTAAAGGTTTGCTGATGTGCCATGCCCGACATGCTGAGCAATCGATATTCCGGTAACTCCTGCTGTTTGGCTTGCATCAATTCTTGCAATAAAGTCTTAGGGTCTTTACTCCAGTTTTCCAAGGTTAATTGTGCCAATTTCTCTTCAAATAATTTTAAGATCCATTGCTGACACGCGACAATGCCTTGATCTTTTAATAACGCCCCCATAATTGATTCAACGGCATCCGATAGAATGGAATCGCGACGAAACCCACCACTTTTTAATTCTCCAGAACCCAAAATAAGATAATCGCCCAATTGATGGTCACGGGCAATATTAGCCAGTGTGGTTTGATTAACCAAACTGGCACGCAAACGGCTTAATTCTCCCTCACTGGCATTAGGAAACAGTTCATACAGCTTTTGTGCAATGACAAACCCTAATACTGCATCACCGAGAAACTCCAATCGTTCATTATTTTTAGCCCCCTTACTCCGATGGGTTAACGCCATGGCAAACAAATCCGGATCGTTAAAAGACAATCCCAATTGTACACAAAGCAACGCTGCTGCTTTAATCACTAACTTCCTTCCCCTACTTCGATGACATCATCAAATTGTACCAAAACACTGGCATTCCCCATGATTTTTTCAACCACCTCATATTGCGCTTGCACTTTGACATAACTGCCTCGCTTGGTGATTTTAATGTCATCATAAGTAATAGCATTCACATAATTCATACTAAAACGCTTCGCCAGACTGGTTTTAATTTGATCAGCCGATTGTGTAGGCAACTCAGGCGAGGCTTCCAAGGCTTTTAGTGCACTCACCACTTTACTGTGATCCATGTAAATCGGGGCGATTTTTAAAATCAACAGCGCAAAAAAACCAATAACAGCCAAAATGAATATTAACGAAATAAATGTTAACCCCTTTTCTCGCTTCGGTGAAAAACGCATTGCTAGCTCCTCAGTGTATATTGTTAATTTAAAACCGTACCGATTCGGTCAAAACCGATCCCTTTGTGATCCCAGTCCCAACTCATCCAGATAAAAAAAGCTTTGCCAACTAAATTTTGTTCCGGCACAAAACCCCAATAACGACTGTCATTACTATTATCACGATTATCCCCCATTACAAAATAATGTCCTGCGGGAACTTGATAAACGCCTTCAACAGTAGGTGCGCCATTTTTAATGAGCATATCGTGTTCCACGGTTTGCAAGTTTTCCCGTTTATGTTCCGCACCGGTCATTTCAGCCCCTTGCCCAACACCTTGATAAATGCCTAAAGATGCCTGTGGTATCAACTTATCATTGATATGTAAGACTTTATCATAATAAGCGATGCGATCCCCCGGCACACCGATGACCCGTTTAATATAGTCAACACTGGGGTCTTTCGGGAATCGAAACACCACTATATCGCCGCGCTGAGGGTTATTCATCTCGATAATCTTGGTATTAATCACTGGCAAACGAATACCATAGGTAAATTTATTCACCAAAATAAAATCGCCGACTAACAAAGTCGGCATCATGGAACCCGATGGAATTCGAAAGGGTTCAACTAAGAATGAACGCAACAGCAATACAATTAAAACGATAGGAAAAAAAGATCGCGCATACTCAACCAGTATTGGCTCATTTTTTTCATCAAACACTCGCCCCACTTTTTTGAGGTACAGCAGATAGCCACCCCAGACGATGCCAGTAATAACAGTTGCTACAAACAGAAAAAAAGAAAAATCAATATCCATAAGTTATTTATTGAGTTGTTTGTTTAAATAGTTGCAAGAGAGCAAGACGCAAAATATTGTGCCGCTACTCTTTATTAAGCTGCAATACGGCTAAAAACGCTTCCTGCGGAATCTCAATATTGCCCACTTGCTTCATACGTTTTTTACCGGCTTTTTGCTTTTCCAACAGTTTTTTCTTGCGGCTAATATCACCGCCATAGCATTTGGCAGTAACATTTTTGCGTAACGCCTTGACAGTGGAGCGTGCAATAATTTTAGCGCCTATCGCTGCTTGTATCGCCACATCGTACATTTGCCTAGGAATCAGCTCTTGCATTTTATCGGTCAATTCACGCCCACGACTCTGACTTAAATCCCGATGCACAATAATAGACAACGCATCGACTTTTTCAGCATTAATTAACACGTCCAATTTAACCAGCGCGGCCTCTTCAAAACGTAAAAACTCATAATCAAAGGAGGCAAAACCGCGGCTGACCGATTTTAAACGATCAAAAAAATCTAAAACCACTTCGCTCATGGGTAATTCATAGTGTAAAGACACTTGACGACCCACATACTGCATATCTTTTTGGACACCTCGCTTTTCAATACACAAGGTAATAACATTCCCTAAGTACGCTTGCGGCACTAAAATATTGGCACGAATAATCGGCTCCCTGATCACCTTGATGGTACCAACATCGGGTAATTTGGCGGGATTATCCACCATTAAGATTTGATCATTCTGCGTAATAACTTCGTAAATAACCGAGGGTGCGGTGGTAATCAAATCAACATCATATTCCCGCTCCAAGCGTTCCTGCACAATTTCCATGTGCAGCATCCCTAAAAACCCACAACGGAAGCCAAAACCCAGCGCTTCAGAGGTTTCTGGCTCAAACACTAAGGCCGCATCGTTTAAGTTTAGTTTATTTAACGATTCCCGCAAACTTTCGTAATCATCGGTACTGACCGGATACAAACCCGCAAATACTCGTGGCTGTACTTTTTGAAAGCCGCTTAATTGTTCACTAGCGGGCTTATCCGTGGCAGTGATGGTATCCCCCACTGGAGCGCCGAAAATATCCTTAATGCCGGCGACCACAAAACCCACTTCACCGGTATTTAACAGATCCCGCTCCAGTCGTTTAGGGGTAAACACGCCTACCTTATCGACTATGAATGATTTTCCGGTAGACATAATGGTGATTTTTTGCTTTTTACGAATACTGCCGTGCATAACCCGCACTAACGACACTACACCCAAATAACTGTCAAACCAAGAATCAATAATCAGTGCTTGCAAAGGGCCATCAAGGTTACCTTGCGGCGGTGGCACCTTAAGAACCAATTGCTCCAATACATCCAATACGCCCAAACCCGTTTTAGCGCTAATTTGCAACGCCTCATCGGCTGGAATGCCAATGACCTCTTCAATTTCAGCCATCACCCGTTCCGGCTCAGCCGAGGGTAAATCAATTTTATTCAATACTGGCACGACTTCCAAGCCTTGCTCAATGGCAGTATAGCAATTCGCTACACTTTGTGCTTCCACGCCCTGCGCAGCATCCACGACCAATAATGCGCCTTCACAAGCCGCTAAGGATCTTGAAACTTCGTAAGAAAAATCAACATGCCCAGGGGTATCAATAAAATTAAGCTGATAAATTTCACCATCTTTCGATTTAAAATCCAAAGTGACGCTTTGCGCCTTGATGGTAATGCCTCGCTCCCGCTCGATATCCATGGAATCGAGTACTTGCGCAGACATTTCGCGATCCGTTAAGCCACCACATAATTGAATAAAACGATCCGCCAAGGTTGATTTACCATGATCGATATGCGCAATAATCGAGAAGTTTCTGATATGTTTTAAATCCACTTAAGTTTTAACTCGTTATTTAGATGATGAAAGCAAGATGCCAAGCCGAACCGAGCATTAAAAATGACATGCCAAAAACCGCTAATTATAGCAGATTAACAACCATAAAGAATGCGTGAAGGCAACGGCTTATTAAACCACCCAATCGGGGATCATCGCACAATGACAAAACAGGGAAAAAGAATCGATGCAGAGTTTTAGAGCAACTACGGGAATTAAGCGAGGAAATAGCTCTCTGCCGAGGAGCAACCTCGGCAGAGAAAACCTTAACGGATAAGATTATTTATCAATTTTAAGCGCTAAAAACACCGGACTACCGCGACGCTGCACTAACAACGCCACCGACTTACCGACGGGAAGATTTTTAACAATTTTCTCAAATTCAGTGACATCGTCAACAACCGTGTTCTGAATCCTTAAAATAATATCGCCACGCTGAATGCCCGCTTCTAAACCAGGCCCTTTTGACACGTCCTGTACCAAAACACCATTCTGGGTTAGCTTCATCTGCTCACGCTGCTCATCATTGATATTCGCAACAGTAACCCCTAAGCGATTACTGCTTTTAACTTTAGGCGCGGCAGTATCGGCGGCCAATTGCGCTTCTTCTGGCAATAGGCCAATTTTAATCGGCACCGTTTTTTTATCGCCCTGACGAATAAATTTAATCTCCGAAGCTTGATCAATCGGGGTCATGCCCACCATTGGCGGTAATTCACCAGAAGTTTCAATAATATGTCCATTAAATTCAACAATGACATCGCCAATCTGCAATCCCGCTTTTTCAGCGGGGCTATCGGGAATGACTTTCGCAACCAAGGCACCTTGCGGTTTACTCATGCCAAAAGATTCTGCCAATTCTCGGGTAACATCCTGAATTTGCACACCCAACCAACCCCGAGACACTTTACCTTTGGCTTTGATTTGCTCAACGACATTCATGACCACGTCCATCGGTATTGCAAAAGATAAGCCCATATACCCACCGGATTGGCTGTAGATTTGCGAATTAATACCAACAACCTTACCCTCCATATTAAATAAAGGGCCACCGGAATTGCCCGGATTGATGGCGACATCAGTCTGAATGAACGGCACGTAATTACCACCGGGCAAACTGCGACCTTTCGCGCTAACGATACCGGCAGTGACCGATTGATCAAAGCCAAACGGCGAGCCTATCGCCAATACCCATTCACCGACTTTTAGTTTATTAGGGTCACCTATGCTGACGACAGGCAGATTCTCAGCCTTAATTTTCAAGACCGCAATGTCAGTACTCGGATCAGAGCCGATCAGTTTAGCGACAACTTCACGCCTGTCCGCTAATTTAACAACAATCTCCTGCGCGTCATCCACCACATGATGATTGGTTAATACATAACCATCACTAGACAAAATAAACCCAGAACCCAATGCTTTGGAGTTGCGCGGCACTAAATCCCCATTGGGCCCTTGCCCCTGACCTTGGCCGAAATGTTTAAAAAACTCTTCCATTTCAGGCGGCAAGCCTTCCGGCAATTGTTGCATTTGCGGTGCATTTTTATCTGGCGCGTTATGTGAGCTGCTAATATTGACAATAGCGCCGCCATTTTTCTCAACCATTTCGGTAAAGTCCGGCAATTGCGCCCATACCCCTTCACTTAACAGCAACAATAACCCTATTGGCCAAACCTTTTTATTGAGCATAAACTCTCCTTTAAAACGACAAAACAAAAAAATATTATAGCTATCCCAAAAAACTTTGTCTTGTACTGGTAAAAATAACCAACACCAAACAAACAATTTTAATCAAGACAACCACTTTTAACTGAAATTACCCGATAATTTTTTTAACAGGCCATAATTTAAGCGTCCACTTAGCTATTTAAAAGCCTAGAAAAACTTAATCAATATGTGCGGAAATCGAAACACCTTGCGCGATAAACTCGACGGTTGCAGCGGGAACATCCCCAATCACTGTGATGGAGTAATCACCGAGAACGCGACTCAAAGAATTGACAGCGCCTGACGTTTGCAAACCAGCATGAAAGTTTTGCGGATTTTTTTCAAGGTACACCGATACCGAACTTAAACCATCAGTTAATAGCAACTGTTCCACCGCTTTGTTTGAAGGGTGCAAATGCGTGCGGGTAAAAATTCGTTTTTCAAATCCAACGGGCAAATGCTTTAATTGCAGCGGCAGCTTCTCTAAACCCAAATCTTCAAACTGATGGATATGGTGTACTTTTTTATTTTTTAGTTCAACAGCGACTTTTTTAGCCTGTTCGACAACCTGCAAATCGGTAAAAATCAATTGCTCCAGCGTCTCTCCGGTAAAATCTTGCACTTCTATTTTTAGCGGCAAATGCGTCTGTTTTGCTATCCATAATTTACGTGCATAACGAAATTGATCAAGCGGTTTGATAAACAAAACATCGGCAGTTTGCAGGGCAACTTGTTCATCGTCCTCAGCGATTAAAACATAATATTTTGAAAGCGCCGCGGGATTTTTGGGCAAATCCAATAAAAAAGACTGCCTTAAAGGTTTGTGATCAACTACCACCTGCTGCGATGCCTTAAATAAGCAGCTTACCGTTTCGGCATCTCTGATAACTTCTCGCAGGGGCGAATTTAAAGACACTAGCCGCTCTTGTTCAACGCCTTTTTGCACTGTATGAAAATATTGCAATGTATCAAGCTTGGTATTTTTTAAAATCGCCAAAGTACCCTGATAATTAAGCGATGCCATAGCTTGCTGCAACGCCATCATTAAGTGCAACGGCTTAGGGATAATTGCATCGGCCCAAACGCTATTCACCCCTAAAAAAAACATCCCGACTACAGTCAAGCGCTTCACTCGATTATTGCCCCTGCCCATAACTCGCCAATTGCGCGCGGGTTTGGAAATTTGCAGGATCATTAGTATATAAACTGCTGTTATGTGCTTGCAAGTAATCCTGAAAACGCTTATTGACCGGATATAAACGCATCGGCTGCGCAGGTTCAGGCAATTCATAACCTCCGCTGGTGGGTATGGTTTCTGGGCTATCAACAGAGAATTCTGATTGCAATTGCGCCAAAGCAACAGGGTTAACATTATGCCTGGCATTCATTTTCAAGGTAATCGGCACAATAATTGCCATCGCGGAAATGGATGCTGCAAGTGCTAAAAAAACCGGCTTATAGTTGCGCGCTTCACGTCGCCGTTTAGGCAATAAATACACCGGCTCCTGCTCTAACTGTTGTGCAATTTGCGCAACAAAATCCACATCAGCCACCACTATGGATTTGGATTTTAAGGCTTGATTAATTAACAAATATCGCTGCATCGTTGCTTGTAGATGCGGTTGCTGCTGCATAGCCGTTAATAAGTGCAAAGACTCCGATTGATTAAGGTCATCATCGAGAAATTGCGAAATTTTTTGATTTATGGGTTCGGACATCACATCGCACCGTTAGAAAGTAAAGGGTTTAACTTGCTATCTATCGCTTCACGCGCCCTAAAGATGCGTGAACGTATAGTACCAATCGGGCAATTCATAATCTGGGCAATCTCTTCGTAACTCAATCCCTCTATCTCGCGCATCATAATAGCCATGCGCATATCCTCCGGTAATTCTTCAATCGCCGTATTAATCATGCTCAAGATTTCATCATTGAGTAAAATTTGCTCAGGGGTATCCATCCCTTGCAATTGTGGGGCATTTTCAATTTGTTCAGCTTCATCAATATCCACCTCGAAATCACTGCTGCGTCGAGCTTTAGCGACTAAAAAATTTTTCGCGGTATTAATAGCAATCCGATACAACCAAGTATAAAAAGCGCTATCGCCTCTAAAATCACGTAAAGCACGATAGGCTTTTATAAAAGCTTCTTGCGCAATATCTTGTGCTTCGCTGGGATCTTTGACATACCGATTGACCAGTTGTATGAGCCTATGCTGATATTTGATAACCAATAAATCGAAAGCACGCTTATCGCCCTGCTGGACGCGCAAAACCAAATCGCTATCTAAATGCTCGCCTGCTGGATACTTATCGTTCAACGTTATCCTTTTACCATAATTCAATGGACAAAATTAAGGGACAGAAGTTCGATAACAACAAAAAAATTGCTATCATCGCAAAAAGCGTTATTATCACGGCACACCGATAAAGGTGCAAGGCTAATCATCTTATCCGCTTATCCTCCTTCAATCTAAACTTCACAACTATGGCGCCGCACACTAAAACTTACGATGTACTCATTATAGGCAGCGGCGGTGCTGGCTTAACTTTAGCCTTAAAGCTCGCCAATGCTGCACACGTTGCAGTACTTTCAAAACTGTCGCTCACCGATGGCAGTACTTTTTGGGCGCAAGGCGGTATTTCCGCAGTCGTCGATGCCCAAGACACCATTGCCTCGCACATTGCAGACACCCTGGATGCGGGTGCCGGACTATGCGACCCTGAAATTGTGCGCCTAACCGCCGCTTCCGGCAAACAAAGTATTGACTGGTTACGCAGCCAAGGTGTTATGTTTACTGAGGAACAAAACGAAAATGGTCAAACCCAGTTGCATTTAACCCGTGAAGGGGGGCATTCGCATCGACGTGTCGTACACAATGCCGACGCCACCGGCAAAGCCATCTCCGAAGCGCTAATAGCCCGTGCGCGCGAAAATCCTCATATCGAACTGTTTGAAAACCATAACGTGGTGGATTTAATTGTTTCTGACAAAAAAAATCCGCAACTACAAAAAATCCAGGGCGCTTATGTATTGGACACCCAACACCAACAAGTTGAAACCATTGCCGCGCGCATCGTAGTGCTGGCAACTGGCGGGGCCAATAAAGTGTATTTATATTCCACCAATCCGCACACCTCCAGCGGCGATGGGATCGCACTCGCCTGGCGTGCCGGCTGCCGGGTGGCCAATATGGAATTTATGCAATTTCACCCCACTTGCCTTTATCACCCGGGCGCCCCTGCTTTTTTAATTAGCGAGGCGATACGCGGCGAAGGCGGGCATTTAACCTTACCTGATGGCACGCGTTTTATGCAGCACTATGACCCGCGCGCCGAACTGGCACCCAGGGATATTGTCGCCAGAGCAATTGATAATGAAATGAAAAAACGCGGTATTGATTGTGTCTACATAGATATTAGCCACAAACCTGCGGCCTTTGTCATTGAACACTTCCCCAGCATTTACGAGCAATGCTTAAAGTTAGGCCTCGACATTACCCGCCAACCTATACCGGTTGTTCCTGCTGCGCATTATACCTGCGGAGGGGTCTTAACCGACAGCCATGCCCGTACCGACATACCCAATCTCTATGCTATTGGCGAAGTTGCGTGTACGGGTTTGCACGGCGCCAATCGCATGGCGAGCAATTCCTTATTGGAATGTTTCGTATTTGCCGAACGCGCCAGCATAGCAATCCTGCAACAATTGCCGACCACACCCTTACCGTCCGCCATTCCTGACTGGGATGAATCGAAAGTCAGCGATTCCGATGAAGAAGTGGTTATTTCCCATAACTGGGATGAACTGCGCCGCTCCATGTGGGATTACGTCGGCATTGTCCGCACCGATAAACGCCTCAGCCGCGCCATGCACCGCGTGGAAATGCTCAAAGCCGAAATCAGCGAATATTACGGCAACTTTCGCGTCACCAGCGATTTATTGGAGCTGCGCAACCTAGTGATTGTCGCGGAACTGATTATCCGTTGCGCCCAGTTACGCAAAGAAAGTCGCGGCTTGCATTTTACGACGGATTATCCAGAAACGGATAACCGTAAGCTGCCACAAAACACTGTCTTAAAGCCTTAGGTTCGGCTTAGCGTTCCGATTTGTTCCGGTAACATGATGAAGTCGGCGCAAGTTAAGGCGATAACCTAAAGGTCACACCCCCTTTAGCTCCTAGCCCTTAGGTTAGGCTGAACACACCGAATCCCAACAAATCGAAGTCGCAAATGCTGGGTTTCACGCTGCTCAACCCAACCTACAGAACTATAGACCTACGAGGTTTTTAAAACCTCGTAGGTCTTGCAGTAAACTAAAAACGTGACTCGACATAACAGAAATGACTGAGTACCGGGCTACTCGCTATTTTGGCTGTATCGGTCATGCCGCCAGCTTTCGCACCGCCTTGATTTTTTCCAAAACAGCCGCCAAAGAATCCCTAGCTTTCTCAGCGCCATAATGGGTTTGCAGGTTTAGCCAAAAGCTGGCGGACATATCAAAGAACGCCGCCAACCTCAGTGCCGTATCGGCGGTTATCGCGCGTTTACCCGCTACGATTTCCCCTATACGGCGTTACGGAACTTCAATATCCTTGACCAAGCGGTATTTGGCAATCCCCATCGGCTTCAAAAATTCTTCCAACAATATTTCACCTGGCGTGGCTAACGGTACTTCTCGCATGGTTTTATCCTCAGGGTAATTGACAATTTCAACCTCAAAAGCATCCCCGTTTTCAAAACGAAAACACACCCGAAACGGAGGCAAATTCAACTGACCGTTTCATTTAAAGCACCACCGCAAAATACTGTACTTAAATGGCTCGCTCCTAAATAACGCGCATGAAATAAGGTTACTAACTATTTCACACACATTACTTAACAATTCTACATAATTAAGGGATAATCACCTCGTGCCTTTTCCATTATAAACAGTGGCTTTTAGCCGCATAGTCCGCCTGAGCTGCCTTTGCAAGCCATTTTTGCTTGGCCTACAGACAATTCAGCTTATTTAGTAATAACCTTACATAGAGAAACTAACATGTTCAAATGGCTAACAACGCTTATCCTGCTGCTATCCTTATCTGGCTGTGGCTACAATACCCTGCAAACCACCGATGAAGAGATTAAAGCATCTTGGAGCGAAGTCCTAAATCAATATCAACGCCGTGCGGATTTAATCCCCAATCTGGTTAATGTCGTCAAAGGCTACGCCGCGCATGAAAAAGACGTGTTGACGCAAGTGACCGCGGCGCGTGCCAGTGTCGGCTCTATTCAAGCCACGCCTGAGTTGGTTAATGATGAGGAAGCCTTTAAAAAGTTTATTGCCGTGCAAGGACAAATGACCAGCGCGTTATCCAAGCTGATGGTAGTGGCAGAAAACTATCCGCAACTGAAAGCTGATGCGACTTTCCGTGATTTGCAAGCGCAACTGGAAGGTACTGAAAATCGTATTACTGTCGCCCGCAATCGTTATATTGGCGCAGTAAAAGACTACAACATCACCGTCCGCTCATTCCCGACCAACCTGACTGCAATGATGTTTGGACACAAAACCAAACCCAGCTTTACGGTAGAAAATGAAAAAGCCATAGCAACGCCTCCTACCGTTGATTTTGGTACGCCACAAGTGGCCGCACCCGCAACAGCGCCAGTGGTTGCCGTACCTGTACTACAAGGATTACCAGCACCGCAATCATCTACTGCGGCACCAAGTAATTAAGCCCTTGATAGCCATTTCAATTCGGATGCGGGCAATCGGACTCGGGGTTTTTCTGCTATTACTGTGCGCAACCGCCTCAGCATTAGTCGCGAT